>NZ_JAVTSN010000022.1:0-118854 GCF_032678585.1 Pedobacter psychrodurus
ACGATTTCGTGAAGATATCCATCCCTTAATCAATGGCGGTATCTCACCCAATGCTATTACGTTAAGGTGAAAATCGAAAAAAACGTTGTCACCCTGAGCGTAGTTGAAGGGCATTTCTTTTATTCTAATGGTTGGTGTCACACCGACCATAAATTCAGATCACGCTTTTAACTGCACTTTTACAGCTCTTACCTTCTTCAATGCACCTAAAAGCGCTGATGACTGATCCAAAAGCATCGATGCACCACTCAAAAGCATCGACTCGCCACTCAAAAGCTCCGACGTTGAACCTAAAAGCATCGATTCGCCACTCAAAAGCATCGATGCACCACTCAAAAGCATCGATTCGCCACTCAAAAGCATCGACTCACCACTCAAAAGCTCCGACGTTGAACCTAAAAGCTCCGATGGCGAACCTAAAAGCATCGATGCACCACTCAAAAGCATCGACTCACCACTCAAAAGCATCGACTCGCCACTCAAAAGCTCCGATACCCAAGCTAAAAGCATCGACTCACCACTCAAAGGCATCAACTCACCACTCAAAAATATAAATGACAGACCTAAACATTTGTCCTCTGACCCCAATCGTTTGACCTCTAGGCCTAAATTTTTAAGCTAAAGCATATCTTTTAATAGCTTAGCGATATATTTTTACCTGTATATACGATTCTTATAATGCTAATGTTTATAAAGAATAACCCAGTCCCTCAAGTAATGTAGCACAATACCATTCCTGGCGCGGCAAATGGAAAGGCCCTTTAAATAAATTACCCTTTGCCCTCTGTGCCACTTTACCATCGCGGTGCAAATAACCATACCATTCGCCATTTTCCTGATCATGAAATTTACCATAAGCATAATCATGAATCATTTTATGCCAACGGGCATATTTTTCATCACCCGTTAAGGTATAAGCCAATAGTGTGGCAATAATGGTTTCGTTCTGCGGCCACCAAAACTTCATATCCTGCCAGTATTCCTGCACAGGTTTGTTGTACACATCTTTAAAGTATAAAATTCCACCATGCTCCTGGTCCCAACCGCGTTCCCACATATAATCGAGCATTTTACAACCCAATTTAATCAATTCGGGGTCGTTATTTCGATATTTTGCTTCGTGCAGGATAAACCAAGCACCTTCAATGGCATGACCTGGGTTTAAGGTCCTTCCATCAATATGATCAATGACAGCACCATCAGGAGCCACCTGTTCCATCACACACTGAATATCATCTTTCACAAAATCATTTTTAATTTCTTCAATCCAGGTCGAAATCCATTCGTCGCAACGCGGATCGCCGATGGTTTCTCTTAGCTGTTGCGCGGTATTCATCATAATCATAGGAACACCAATACCTTTCGATGGCCGGGTGTTGGTAAACTTTGGAGGCAGCAACCCAGGTGTGGTGGCATATTCGATACATTTTCCAAAGAGGTACCTGGCCTTTTCGGCCGCAGCTTCATCGCCACTTGCTTTTGCATAGGCTGCATTGGCAATTACAGCGAAAGTTTCAGAGAAGTAATAACGCCTTTTACGGATCGGTTGCCCATCGCGGGTAACATGAAAGAACATCTGCCCGTCGGTATCAAAACAATGACGGTTTAAAAAGTCGATTCCAGATTTTGCCCCCTCAAGCCATTCCTGTTTAGGTTCGACGGTATTATAAAGGGTGGATAATAACCATGCAGCCCGGCCCTGTATCCAAACGGCCTTATCATCATCGATCAAACTCCCGTCCTGATCGCGCATCAGCAGATAACCGCCATACTCCTGATCAACCGATCTCGGAAACCAAAATGGAACGGTATCATTTAACAACTGGTTTTTATAAAATGAAGCAAGTTTTTTCAGTTCTTCGTTCGTATAACTCATATCGGTTTAATTTGTAGAAATAGAAAATGTGGAAGCCGGTAGTTTGGCTTCATTAATTAAATTGGCTCTTGTAAAGGCTTGCCAGGCATATAAAACCCGAATTATTTTTAATTGCTTCGGAACAGTTAAATGCACTTCCTTATTAAAAATAGTGGCTTTAACAGTTAGGTGCTTTCCCCGATCATCCTCCACTTCAAAACCTTTCAATGTTGCTCCGTCAGCAGTCATTAGTTTTTGAACATGACTAAAAGTTACCGTAATGATATTCTGTTTCCGCGTTGCCTTTACAGCCACAGGGCCATCGACCTGGATATTTTGATGATAGGTATTTTTCAGGGCCAGTAAAGCCAGGCGTTCACCAACTTCTTTTTTATGGATGGGATGAACATTAAGCGAATCGCCCAGATCGGAACTTACTGCCATGCCCGAATTGGGAATAACAGCCTGCAGTTTCCGTTGGGCATCTCTAAAATAAGGCCATGAAGCCCGGTCGATGGAGGAGAGCTGAACGTAATAAAAAGGAAAATTATGCTGCCATTTCTCTCTCCAGCTTTTAACCAGCAACGGAAATTCGTGGGTAAAGAGTTCAACATTGTGTGCATTGCTCTCTCCCTGATACCAGATTACCCCTTTAATCGGAAAGTCGGTCAAATTTGAAATCCCAGCTTCATAATTGTATGCAGGTTCGTAAGGATGGCGCTGTTTTGGATTGATTGCATTTTTAAGGTTCACATCTGCCCTGCCACGTACCCAATCCTGAATGAAATCTGATTTCCGCCAGTTGCCTAACAGATCAACTAGCAGGTTATTATGCTCCAATGTTTTGCGGTCTATCCACGATTCGAGCGTTGAACCACCAACAGCCATTTGAATCAGGCCAATTGGGATTTTTGTGTTTGAGGCGACCTTTTCTCCGAAATAATAAGCTACCGCTGAAAAATCACCAACAGTATTTGCATCTGCTTTCGCCCAGCTACCAGAGAAATAATTGAGTGCATTGATCTCGTTTAATGTTTTTTCATCCCAGCTGATGTTATCGGTTTCTGCCAATAAATTATACTTCAACAAGCGGATGGGACGATTTTTGTTTAAATGATTTAAAGTAGCTTGAGCAGTAGCCGACGATTTCAAAGGAAAGGCCATATTCGACTGCCCTGAACATAACCACACATCACCGATCATCACATCTTTTAACAAAATGCGATGTTGACCTGATTTAACTTTAACAGTATAAGGTCCGCCGAATTTCATCGGTTTAAAAAGTACTTTCCATTGGCCATTGCGATCGGTTATGCCATGTTGTGTAATCTGGTTAAACTCAACTGCTACCTCATCGCCTGCATTGGCTGAACCATAAATAGAAATGGGTTGATCCCGTTGCAAAACCATGTGGTCGGCAAACAAGGCATTCAGTTTAAAACCACCAAAATCCCCTATGATATGGCCATAAACAGTTTTGGCTATGATCCCTGCACCTGTAATATCAGGATGCAGGTTATCGGCAAAAAGCTCAGGGCGGTTATTCAAGGCCTTGTTAAGATCTATAAGTTCAAACCGATTCACTTTTGCAACCTGTTCAATTTTATGCTGGATCTGCCAGTACCAATCGCGCGTACCGGATTTGAACCTTGGATGACCGCTAAAAATTGGGCTGAGCTTGCAGATGTAAATTTTAAGCTTAGGGTTTCCTTCTTTTAAACGCTCGATGAGCCATTGGTAATCTGCCTGAAATTCGTCCTTATAATTCGGCCAGTTCCTTGGGTCGGTATCATTTAAACCAAGGTGAATGATGGCAATATCAGCACGGAAGTTTAATGCATCGTTAAATGCTTTGGTTTTATAATATGGGTTGTGCCCATTTTTTAAAAGCGTGGCTCCACTGTGTCCAAAATTCCCCACCAGGTATCGATCGCCCAATAATTGCTGCAACTGCGCAGGATAAGCTTGTTGTTGTGGATTGGCCAATAAATAACCTGCCGTAACCGAGTTTCCGATACAGGCAATTTTTATTTTTTGCGCATAGCCACTGCTACAGGTCGAAAAGACCAGCGCTATGATGAATCCTAAAAAAGCTTTCATTGAGATTTATTTTACAATTTCGCTCACTGGAATACGTACAAAATATAAGTCTTTCCAGCCTTCATAAAAGAAGCCAATGGTATGGTCATCGATTTTAGTTAAGGAAGAATATCCAAAAAACTTTCTATCATCTACCAACAGTTCGTTTTTGCTGTTCCAGCTTTCGCCAAGATCTAAACTTGCCTTTATGGTTAAATTATAACGGTTGGCCTGAGTGTTATTGTTACCGAAAAATACCACCTCTTTTTGTTTGCCTTTTACCAGCACATTGGCCTTGATAAAGCTGGCCATACAAATTGGATCTTGCAGGGCATTGTAAGATGTATGGTGTTCTGTCCAGGTTTTACCCAGGTCATTTGTTGTAGCTACACTTCTAAAACTGCCACGGTTATCGCGCATGTTCAGCATTAAAACGCCTGGCGTGGTTTCAATGATCTGGCTTTCGGTGGTGTTTGGTTTGGGCCCATCTTCTGTTGTCCAGGTTAATCCATGATCGTTACTGTACACTAGCGTAGAATAGGGCATTGCATTTTCATCCCAATATTGGGCGGCAAAAACCAGTTTACCATCGGCCATGGCGATACCGCTGCCAGGGCCATTAAAGAAAAGGTTCCAGGCAGGATCTTTGGTATTTTTAGTGATGCTTTTCGGTGCCGACCAGGTTAACCCATCATCGCCACTGCTCACCAGCACCAGCTGGCCGGTAACATCTTCAGATAAACCGGGCTTTGACCCAGCAATAGAGCGGTTTCCCTTGCTCCACAATGCCGCCACCCAGATTTTCTTGGTAACAGGATCAAAAAGCACTGCTGGATCACCCACGCCATTATTTTCATTCGGTTCGCCCATATCCATAATCACCTTCATTGGTTGCCAGCTTTTACCACCATCGGTACTTCTGCTCATACCTACATCGATATTGCCGGGTAGGTCTCCCGAATTTTTATACCGCACATCGTAAACGGTAATCAGCGATCCTTTATCCGTGGTCGCAATTCCAGGGATCCTAAAAGTATTGATACCATTCTCACCAGCCTTTTTTACCGCAATGCCCAATCTTTTAACAAAACCCTGTCCCACTTCTACAATAGCATATTTTTTAGCATTGGCATCTTCGATTTGATTGACATGAAATTCAATTTTAGAATCGATATCGGCCTGATCTTTAAGTTTAGCACTAAACCAGATATAATGCATACCCGGCTTAAGTTTTACATTGAGATCAAAGCTTTGGCTCACCATGGTAGGATTAACCGTAGTCAATTTATTTTTTGCAGCAAAAAGTGGCTCCTGATCGGTAAAATATACATCAATTTTATCAATCGATTGAAGTGCCGCAGGACTAAGCTTAGCGGTTATCTTTTTGAATGAGATTTCTTTTTCTCCTGCTGGAACATAAATCAGCACGCGTAAAAGCGGATTCGATTCTAATCCTTTTAAAACCGGAACAACTGGCGAGGAAGCAGTTATGCTTATTCCTTTTAACGGATTAGCTTTTAATGCAAATGAAGCGAGTACAAGCAGTAAACTTAAACCTGCTCTTATATTAATATGTTTCATGTTGTTTTCTTTTGTTTTAAGCATCTCCAAAATCATTAAATTTAGGACGCAGGAAATAAAGTTGAATCATCAGGGCGATAAAAACGATAATGGATAACATGGCGAAATCTTTGCCCAAACTCCCCGAATCAGTAGATTTACCCAATAAATCGGTAATAAAGGCCCCTGCAAAAACCCCGGTCATATTCATTACACCATAAGCAGTAGCCCTGTATTTTGAAGATACAAACTGGCAAAGGATAGGCATATTATTGGCATCGAACATCCCATAACCGAAGCCAAAACAAAAGGCCGCCCCGATGATATTGAACAGCGAATGGCCAAAACCAATAAGCAGTAAAGACGGAATGGTTAAACCTAAACCAATAGCACTGGTATAAATACGCCCCTTAATGTTCTTCTGTACCCACCTATCAGACAAAATACCACCAAAAATTACCCCTAAAAAGGAAGAGGCAGCAATGGTGATGGTCGAAATTGGTCCGGCTTGTGCCATATCAATGCCTAAATTATTGGCAAACAAGGTTGGGAGCCAGTTCTTGGTTGCCCAGCCCGGTAAGCTGGGAATGGCAAAATAAATCAGGATTACCCAGAAAGATATGTTACTGAACAAAAGTGCCAAACCTTTAAAAAGAGAAGGCTTTATTTGAACAGACTCTTTCTCTGATAATTCGATATTCTTCTTTTCCCGTAAAAAAAATACCAGAACCATGGCATAAACAATGCCTACAAAACCAAAAGAATGAAAAGTGGCTTGCCACGAAAATTTAGAAGCAATGGTTGCCCCAAAACCGCCCAAAGCCTGCCCCATGTAAAGGCCAGTCATGTGAATACCGATCGCGATAGACCTCGTTTTCGAACTGTGGTAATCGGCAATCAACGATAAACCCGCAGGGATATACAATGCCTCGCTAACCCCCATTAATGCCCTTAACCAGTAAATCTGGTTAAAAGTTGTGGCATAACCCATTAAAAAAGTAACCAGCGACCACACCAGTAAACTACCTACAATAAGCCATTTCCGGTTTAATTTATCGGCAATAATTCCTGAAACAGGGCTCATCAAACCATATATCCACAGAAAGATGGCCATCAGGTAACCAAAATTGGTGGCCGATTTTAACTCGGCAATATCCATTTGCATGGCGGGTTTCATGGTCGAAAGCATTTGGCGGTCCATATAATTCAACAGCGCCACAAACCAAAGCAGGCCAACCACAACCCATGCATATTTTTTTTCGCTCATTTGTTTGATTTTAATTTCCCCAACAAAATATTGGGCGTTCTTACTCCTGCTTTAATTTCTCCCCCAGCAATTATGATTTCGTTTTCTAATCGCACCGCATTGGTAGTAACCGTTCCATAAGGCATCGATCCTTTTAAAGTTGACCAGGTATTCTTTTCGAAACTGTATTTCAAAACAGATTTACTAAAACCAGGGTGATTGGATTGCAGTTTAATTTTCTGTTGACTTAATTGCTCTTTTTTAATAGAATCTTGTTCCTTGTCGATTGCAGCAATCAGTTTCTCTGCCTGATGAAAGGTTTCGCCCAGATCACCACTAAAAACAAAAAGATCCTTTCCAATTGTAATTCCCGAAGCAGCAGACAGCGTGTAAGGCAAAGATGCTTTTGCCCGCCAAGTTTGCTCTTCCAGGTTAAAAGCAAATACATTTTTGTAAAGTGTACTGGTATCACCAGGGTTTCTTTTTCTACCGCCAACCAGGAAAATTTCCCTGCTATTTTCAGAATGTAGCAACACGGTGTGGGAAACAGCCTGTGGCAGATTGATCATTCTTTTCCATCCCTCCTGCCGTTTTTTTAGATCCAGCGATAAAAACTGATCTGTTGCTCCGCTTTCTACTTCACCACCTGCCAGGTAAATTACATCACCCAGTATGGTTAAAGCACCATTGGTTAAGCCAGTCGGCAGATCAGGCAGAAAATTAATTTCCATTTCATTCGCTTTCGGGCTTAGGAGTAAAACCTTTTTACTCAATCCGTTTTCGTTTTCGCCACCAGCAGCAACAATTCCGTAAGGTGTACTGCAAACCGCACTATATGCCAGGTTAAAAGGTAACTTTAAATTCTTTTCTGTAGATATTAAAAGTAAGCCGCTATTGGTTTTCTGGTATAAAAAAACATCATCGTAATATTTCTTTTTTCCACCGTTCCATGGCATTTCATTTGGAAAATTGGTACCACCGGCAATAAGTAAAATGTGATGATCAACATCCGAAATTGCACCAGCCAAACCTTTAGCTGTTGTTTGCCCTGGCGCAGGTGGTATTGTTGCGGCTATGTTCCAGTCGATATTTTTAACATGCTGGTACTGCGCCGATAATTCTGGAGATAGGATAGATGTAAGCAAGAAAGTAAGGTATAAAATAAAGTTTTTCATTAATATTTAATTTGGGCACAAATAAAGATAACCATTACCTGGTGCTTTCAATCCATCAAGTTACTCCGCCCAGTTAAACATCAATAACCACGGAAACAAAGGATACACACACCTGCCCAGCCGTTCAGGCGGAGATACGGAAATCCGTATTTAGCTGTGGCTATCTGTGGTTAAAGAACCCTTCGATTTAAAAGTCTGAAAATCTAACTTTTCAACATCTGTTTTAAAGTGCATGAAAGCAGTTTGATCCATATTTTTAACAGGAAGCCTAAACTCACCACAATCTAAACCGATCAGTTTCATGTAGGCTTTACCGGTTGCAATACCACCATACTTACCTAATAAACGGATAAAATCGATTGATTTCTGCTGCAGGGCTGTTGCTGTTTTCAGGTCGTTCTGCTCAAAAGCTTCAATTAACTGGTTGTATAATGGAGTGAGGTAATTAAAAGTACTTCCTACAGCACCTTTTGAGCCTAAAACCAATGCAGAAAGCATATTTTCGTCGCGCCCCCAAAGCATATCATATTTATTGTCTCTGAAACTCATACAGGATAGAAAATCCATAAAATCCTCATGTGTATATTTCACCCCTGCGAAATTTGGAATTTTACCATCAACAGCTTGTAGCAAATCGATCATACTCAGGTTAGCACCTGTTAAAACCGGAATGTGGTAATAATAAAAAGGCATTTCGGGTACCTCAGCAGCAATTTCGGCGCACATTTCGGCCAAAACAGCAACACTCGACGGTTTAAAATAAGATGGTGCAGTAAATGATACCCCATATAATCCAATCTCGGCGGCATGTTTAGCAAGTACCTTGCAATCGGCCAGGCAGGTACCGCCAAGTAAAGTCATTACTTTAAATTCTGTATCGTTTTTACTTGCCACTGCCCATGCTTCGGCAACTTCCATTTTTTCATCTCGGGTAAGGGAAACCCCCTCTCCTGTTGAGCCACAGATAAAGGCACCTGTAACACCATTCTGTTTTAAAAAGGCGTAGTACTTTGGAATCAACCGGAGGTTTAGTGTTCCATCCTGATGAAACGGCGTAAATGGCGCGGCAATAAGCCCTTGTAATTTAGTATTTTGCATATTGTATAGTATAGTTTAACATGGTAATATTAATAAACGCGATCAAATCCTCATAGGAATCGCCATCCGGTTTAAAAAGCAGGATATCCTGGATTTTGGACAAGCGCTCTGTTATTGGTAAGCGTACTCCGATCTAAGGGCCACAATAATTTGTAAGACGTGGCTGCGGTAACCGGTGTATACTCGTAAACAAAACTATCGCCCATGCGCCTTAAATCGTACCAGCGTTTGCCTTCTCCAATAAATTCGAAAAAACGTTCTTTTAAAATGGATTCATTGGCATTTACATCTATTGTTTGATTTGGATAACCCAAAGTAGCCACATTATAATTTACACCATAAGCTCTGGCCCGAACCAAATTAATTTCGGCAACCGGACTTTCGCCCAATATTACTTTTACCTCTGCCAATAAAAGCAGTAAGTCTGAATACCTGTAAATGATGAAATCGTTGGTATATGCCCTGTTACCTGCATTTTGCTCCCCCTGATATTTTTTAAGGAAAGCACCCGCAATGACATAAGCACCAGCTGTATTTTTTGTATAGGCTGCTTGAATGGATAGGTTTTTTCGAAGATCGAGGTTATTAAACTTTCGGTAAGTGGCAATTTTTATAGGCGCCCTTAATAAACCACCATAATTATCGGTAGCCACATCAAATTTACGGTTGCCTACTGAATCGTAAAAATTAACGATTAAGCCTGTTTGAGGCACATAATTACCAATAAAACCCAGTGTTGCCTCATCTAATTTGTTTTTAGAGGAAAATATAATTTCGTTATTATCCTTATTGGTAGTGGAGAAAACATCTGCAAAATTCGGCAATAGCGACAGCGTAACATTTGCCTGAATGTCGGTTAATGCGGTTTTAGCAGTTGTAGCATCGGCAACACCACCGCTCCTCTGTGCGTTCCATAAGTAAACTTCGGCTTTTAACATCTGCGTGGCGGCTTTAGACCAAAATCCTTTTTTATTTTTAGTGTCGAAGGCATAACTCGTTCCGAAATTTGAATTGGAAAGATCAATATCAGCTTTGATCAAAGCCATTACATCAACTTCGCTTGAGGCGGCTTTGGCCAGGTTAGATACATCAACCGATGTGGTAGGCTCGGTTTGGATAATGGTTTTGCCCCAGGTTCTGTACATCTGGAAATAATAGAAAGCACGTAAACCATAAGCCATACCCAGATAATTTTTCTTTTTGGCATCTGGTAAAATGCTACTTTCGTTCAATTTCTGAATCAACAGATTAATCTGATTGATATTGGTATAGAAACCTCCAAAGCCACTTACACCCGAATTGTCGGCATCAAGTGTTTGCAACCACATCCGTTCTAAACCTTGCGTTGCCTCGCCTGTAAAAGTGGCCGTAGAGCCAGGATCGGTACCGAAAATATCCGAACGTAATTCCCCCAAATATTGGAAGTTGGCATTATGACTTCTAAAACGGGTATATACACCGTTCACAAAAGCATCAAACTGATCGGCGGTTTGCCAATAACTTGCATCGCTTAAACTACTTACCGGACTTAAGTCCAGTTCATTTTTACATCCGGTAAAGATTAAGCCAAACAGGCTCAACATTACTACTATATTTCTAAATATCGTTTTCATCTTTGATCATTTTGTTGTTAAAAACCTACCTGAAGCCCCATGATAAAGGTGCGTGGTGTTGGGTATGTTCCCGAATAAATCCCTGTAATAGTAGTTCCTGATACAGGCGGCTCAGGCGATGGGCCTGAGAATTTGGTGATGTACAATAGGTTGCTTCCCGTTACGTAAATCCTTGCATTGTTAAAGAATTTCGATTTTTGCAAAAGTCCTTTAGGCAGATCGTAAGAAAGCGTGATCTCTCTAAGGCATAAGTAATCACCTTTTTCGTAAAAACGTGAGTTGTTTCCGTTCAATACCGAATTTCCATTGTTGGCGCGGGTATAATTTTGCTTAGAACCTGCAACCTGATCGGCATAGTAAACTTTTGGAATATCGGTATCGGTATTGGTTGGCGACCAGGCCTGGGCCTGTAAATCGATATAATTAAATGTACCCTGATAATTACCCAATGTACGGGCCACTAAATCATTGTAAATGGTGTGTCCAAGGGCGAAATCCCATCTGTTGTAAAAGCCAAAGCCTTTATAACTAGCGTTAAAATTAAAACCACCTGTCCATTTTGGGTAAATATTGCCTAAATACACCTGATCTCTCGAATCGATTATATTATCACCATTTACATCTTCCCAGTTCACATCACCCGCAGTAATCCTTCCGTTGGCTCCGGCAGCTAAATTAGGACCAGTTACACCGGCAATGGCATCGGTTCTATTGCCCGCTACCGCAGCAACTTCCGCAGCATCTTTAAAAATGGAAACCTGTTTGTAACCGTATATGTTGCCCAATGGTTGACCTTCCTGTATACCACCAACCCAAATTACCTTACCCGATGCAGGATCGTAAATCTGTAAACCTCCTTGTCTGTTGTTCTCGTTTCCGTTGAAAGGTAATTTCAGGATTTTGTTTTTCACAAATGAGGCATTGGCTCCAGCGTTAAATTTGAAACCGCCTTTGTCAATGATTTTTGCATCAATGCCAATTTCTACACCTTTGTTTTGAAAGGTACCCAGGTTGGTTCTAAAACTCGAGAAGCCGGTATAACTTGGCAGATCTAGATTGGTTAAAAGATCACTGGTTTTACGGTCATAATAATCAAAAATCACCGTAATGCGGTCTTTGAATAATCCCATATCTAAACCCAGGTCGGTGGTTTTACTTTTTTCCCATCTTAAATCGCTGTTGATAATACCTGTATTCAAGAAACCTGCGCTGCCGTTGTAATTCCCCTGTAAACTGTAAACTCCCTGGGTTTCATAGCGACCTAAACCGGCAATATTTCCATTCTGGCCATAACTGATCCTTGGTTTAAGACTCGAAATAATTTGACTGATTTTTGAGTTTTTGAAAAATTCTTCACGGTGTACATTCCATCCTGCAGAAAGGCCTGGGAAGATGCCATTTCTATTTTCGCTGGCCAAACTAGATGCCCCATCCAATCTAAATACGGCCGTAAACAGGTATTTCTGATCGAAATCGTAGGCAAAACGGCTAAAAGCCGATAAAATCTTATATGCTGTACGAGTGGTAAAATTGCTACCCGCAGCAAAAGTTGTAGAAGCATTTGCCGTAGGAATATCATCCGTTGGTGCGTTCTGCCCCAACACCTGAGAGGCATAAGATTTTACATCAAAATACTCTGCACCGCCCATTACGTTAAAATTGTGTTTGCCAAAACTTTTGCTGTAGTTTAATATACCATTAAACTGCGTTTGGAAATCCCTGCCAAAAGCACTAGTCGAGCTTCTGGTAGTACTACTACCCGAATTGGCAAAGATCTGGGCATAAGTTTGTGTAGATTTTTGAAAAGACTGATCCAATGTTTCGAAAAGATAGGCATTACCCGTTGCCTTGAAATAAAGCCCTGGAATAATGTCCCATTTCACAGCCGCGTTGGCTATAATCCTGTTTACCTCATTTGATCTGTCCAGCCTGCCTAACCAATACAAAGGGTTACCATCACTTGCACTGTTTCCTGGATTCGCTACTGTTTTGGCCTCATCAATCCATGGATTAAAAGTCGGCCAGATGGCTAAACTTCTGTACAAAGTATTTACTTCGCCCCCAATTGTACCTAATTGTGAAGAAGTGGATAAGGTTACACCCGAGCTGATCTCAACATTTGGTTTAATTTTATATGATCCGTTAATATCGCCCGTGTATCTTTTATATTTCGATCCTACAATTACACCATCTTCATTGTAAGCATCAAAGGCTGCAAAATATTTCCCTTTGTCGTTTCCACCACTCGCACTTACATAATGATCTTTGGTATAGGTATTCTGAAAAACCAGATCTTCAACTTCACCGCCATGGTCTTTATACATAATCTGACCTCCGTAAGGATCGTTTACCAGTTGCCAACCACTTGGCAGCACGGTAGTTCCCGGAATAAAGGTTTTGATATCGAAACTGGCCAGGTCTGCTGCGTTGGTCGAAAGTCCCAAACCTCTTGAACCATTGGCCTGAGCTAAAGTTCTACCTGCATTTAAATAACCTAAGCGTGTATAATAGATATAGTCGCCAGCCCCCATGTACTGGTATCCTTTTCGTTCCTGGTTGTAACCACCTGTAAATTTGTACGAAATCTGCGCGCTGCCTGCTTTACCGGTTTTAGTAGTGACCAATATTACCCCATTGTTTGCCCTCGCGCCGTAAATAGCAGTTGCAGAGGCATCTTTTAGGGTTTCTATCGATTCGATATTTTCAGAAGAAATATCGTTTAAAGATCTGATTACCCCATCAACAATCACCAAAGGTGCGCCAGGACTGTTGATCGATGCTCCACCACGGAGCAGTATAGCGGGCGCCGCTCCTGGTTGTCCGGAAGCCGTAACCACCTGCAAACCGGGTACAGTGCCCTGCAATGCAGATGCCGCGTTTGATCTCGGAGTATTGGCCAATACATCTTTATCCAGTTTAGAAATGGAACTGGTTACACTACGCCTGCTCTGCGTACCATATCCCACTACTACTACCTCATCTAATCCTTTACTGTCTTCTAATAGCTTTACGTTAACCGAGGTCTGATCCTGGATGGTGATTTCCTGAGACAGATAACCGATCAGGCTAAAAATCAAAACTTCGCCTTTATTAACCTTGATGCTGTAAGTTCCCAACGGACTGGTTGAGGTTCCGTTTTTTGTGCCTTTAACCAATACAGTTGTGCTTGGAATTCCTTGTCCGGTTGCATCTGTAACTTTCCCACTGATGGTCTGTTGTGCAAATGCCGAGACTGTTGTCATCATTAATAAAAATGGCAAACAATGCTTGGTGAGTTTAAAGTAAATTTCTTTCATAATTTGGTTAATTGAATTTGTATTATGTTATACATAATAATACTAAGTACCGATTTATTTTAGTTATTTGCAAATAGTTTCAAAAAAAATTAAGCGAAAAATCAGTTGCTTAGCTTTATATTTGCCCGTAAGCTATTTAAAGACAGTTTATCAAGAAAAATAAATTATACATAATAATGGAAGGCATCAGTAATTTTAAACAAGTGGATACCAGTTCGTTGGTAGATCGTGTAGAAGATAAGCTTGTTCAACTTTTGCAGGAACGTAAGTTAAAGGTTGGGGATAGCATTCCTACAGAACTCGAACTTTGTGCTGCCCTGGGCGTGAGCAGAACAGTGGTACGCGAAGCGATGTTGAGGTTAAGGATGATGGGCCTGATTGAATCGAAAAAGAAAAAGGGAGCTGTAATTACCAGTCCTGATTTATTTGGCATTCTTTCCAAAAGTATGAACCCACATATTTTAGATCAGGGCACACTAAAAGAAATTTTCGAAATCAGATTGGTACTCGAAATTGGCATGGCTGATTTTTTATTCCAGCGTATTACAGCCAAAGACTTGAAAGAACTTCGAAATATCGTAGATAACGAACCCGAAGCTTCACAAGATCACCTGTTTAATATTGAGCACGAAATTGCTTTTCATGGAAAACTTTATGATATCACCGGAAATGAAACCTTAAGAAAATTCCAAAGCATGTTATTGCCGATATTCGATTTCGTACATAACAGTGGTCTACTAAAAAAACAAGGGCAACTCCATAAATTCGTATCGCATAAGGGTTTAGTTGATATTTTAGAAAACGGATCGCCCGAACTTTTCCGTAATGCCATGAGAAACCACCTGGAAAATCATTTTAACCGGTTGTTTGCTGAGGAAAAATAGTTTATTGGTTGATTTGTTTATGCCTTTATCCAAATCATCATTGCTGTAAACTGATTTTTTATTGATGAAGTATCCCTTATGACAGCTAAACCTAATGTCATTAATAGTCAATGGTAAATTAATCAGTTAAGTGCAACTACTTCGCTTTCGCAAAAGGGAAATTCTTATTCTCCACATGCTCCTTCAACATAATGCCATTCATTTTTTCAACGATAGCTGGATGAGCAGCCGAAACATCATTTTTCTCCTGCGGATCAGTTTCAAGATTATACAGTTTTAATTGCCCCTTTGGATCATTAAAAACTTTCTCCCTAATGGCTTTCCAATTCCCCATTCTTACTGCTTGTCTGCCACCATCTTCATGAAATTCCCAATATAAAAAATCGTGTGTTTGTTGTTTGCCCTTATTTAGCAAAAGTGGCACTAGGGAAACACCATCTGTTTTTTGCGGTAGCTTCGTGCTGGCTAAATCGGCAAAAGTGGGCAGAAAATCCCAAAAAGCGCCGATATAATCAGAAGTTTGTCCGCCTTTAACTTTTCCATTCCAGTTGATAATCAAGGGCTCACGGATTCCCCCTTCATTTAATTTTCTTTTTATACCTGTAAAGCCGCCGTTGCTGTTAAAAAAGGCCGGATCATTGCCACCTTCGGCGTGTGGACCGTTATCGCTTGCAAAAACAATCAGCGTATTCTTATCAAGACCCAGGGCTTTTAACTTAGCCACTACCTCACCCACGTAATTATCCAGTTTAGTTACCATAGCAGCATAAGCCGCGTGTGGGTAAGCCTGCGGTTGATAGCCATCGCCCACCCAGGTAGTTTTAACAGGCTTTGGCTGCTCGTTAAATTTCTTTTTATAATACTCGAAGGTTTTATCGCCCTCCGGCAACTGCAAGGCTGCATGTGGCAAGGTATAGGCCAGATACATAAAAAATGGCTTCGATTTATTTTCGACCATGAAATGAATTGCCTGTTCCTGGATCAGAGCTGGCGCATACTGTACCTGATTGCTATGTGTATTTTTCAATTCCACTTTTTGGGTGTTGTTCCATAAATGATCTGGAAAAAAATCATGCGATTGTCTTTGGCAGTTGTAGCCATAAAACTGATCAACCCCTTGTTTAACCGGGTCGCCTTCCGAGCCAGGATAACCCATGCCCCATTTGCCAAAAACGCCGGTTTTATAACCTGCCGACCTAAACATCTCTGGCATGATGAAAGCAGAATCAGGTAATGGAAGCTGTCCTTCAGGTTCAATTTCGTAATTTCCTCTTATTGGTGTGTGCCCCGTATGCAAACCAGTCATTAATGACGCTCTTGAAGGTGCACAAACACTTGTTCCTGCATAAAACTGTGTAAAACGGATCCCACCAGCAGCCAATTTATCAATATGAGGTGTTTCTATTTTTGTTTGTCCGTAACTGCCCAAATCGCCATAGCCCATATCATCTGCAAGAATGAAAATTACATTTGTTTTTTTCTGTGCGTTAACGGATAGTGCAATAATTGTAATTAGGAATAAAAGGCCGATTTTCTTCATGATTATGGAATAAAATATATTTGGTAACTTTAAGCAGAGCGACCAAAAATATAAATTACGATCTAATCTCTAGCCTTGCTATTTAATATTTTACATACAAATCTTAATGTATTTAACCAATCCATACCGCCCAATTATTCGTTTATTTACATATAAAAACACACCATGAAAATATTAATCGCATTATCATTTCTGTTAACTTTTGGCTTTTATGCCCATAGCCAGGAGCAAAACCACGCCAATAATCCATATTACTCGCGTACTGACACTAAAAAGTTAAAAGTCAAAAATTCGGAATGGAAAAAAATATTACCACCCGCTTTGTATGCCGTAGCCCGCGAGGCCAATACCGAACGCGCCTTTACAGGTAAATTATGGAATTCCACCTTAAAAGGAACCTATTACTGTGCCGTTTGTGGCAATGCCCTCTTTAAATCGGATGCCAAATTTGCCAGTGAGTGTGGTTGGCCAAGTTTCTTCGAAACCATCCGCAAGGGAAGTACCATTTATAAGGAAGATAACAGTTTGGGTATAGAGCGGATTGAGGTAGAATGCGGTCGTTGCAATTCGCATCTTGGCCATATCTTCGATGATGGCCCTGCACCTACGCATAAACGTTATTGCATGAATTCGATATCACTCGATTTTGAGCCCGATGGTTTTGCACAATAAAAAAAGCCTATAAAACAAAAAAGGCTTTCTTTACCATAAAGAAAGCCTTACTCAGAAAAACACCCTGTTAGCTTAGGATAATCTGGTAGTTTACATTTACTCTTTTCGGATAATTACTTTCCTCATTGTTTAAGGAAACAAATGCAGCATTACCATGAACTTCATTTTTCAATGCATGTTCATAATGCAACTGTATAGTTTCTTGATAATCGTGCTGAAAGGTTTTAGTTGTTTCGGCTAAAAGATTTCTGTCATTCAGGTTTTCTGGCAATAAAGTGATATCGCAGTTTCCTTCACTGATTTCTTTGACTAAGTATTTCATTTTTGGTTTTAAATCTTCGTTTCCTGTTTTATAAATAAGATTTCGAGAACGGTCAAAAATATGGTAAGTCTTTAGTTTGTATGTAATCTAAAAGTTAATTTTTTACTTAAAATGATGTATCAATTTATATGCAGAACGTATGTGTAACACCACGCGAAAAATAGCCCGATTTAGCGATTTAATTTAATCTACGCTGTTTAGGGTTTGGCGTTAAAATAATTGTTCATAAATACACTCTGAAACTTAATGGCATTTGCCCAGTAATCCCAGTTGTGTACCCCTGGCCTGGTTGTAAAATCGTGCGGTATATTGTTGTACAAAAGCTCATCATGTAAGCGTACATTCATTTTGTAGAAAAAATCTTCGGTACCACATTCGATGGCAATAGCAAGCGCGCCCGGTTTAATGCGGTTAATCATATCGATTACGCTGTTCTGCTTCCAGCGTTCAGGGAATTCGTCCTCCGTGCCTAATCTTTTCGATATATTCCACCCATTAGGGAAAGGTTTAATGTCTACCCCACCGCTCATGCTACCAACTGCACCATAAATATCCTGATGTTTAATGGCCAGATAAAGCGCACCATGGCCACCCATGCTTAAACCGGTAATGGCCCTGCCCTTTTTTTCGGCAATGGTTTTATAATGTTCATCAATATAACTCACCAACTCTTTGGATACATAGGTTTCGTATTTCCATTCGGGATCAACCGGACTATCAAAATACCAACTGGTTACATTGCCATCAGGGCATACAATGATAAACTGATACTGATCGGCCAGATCTTTAATACCAGGTACTTTCTTCACCCATTCGGCATAACTGCCACCAGCGCCATGAAGGAGGTAAAGCACCGGGAACGATTTTCCCGTTTTATAACTGTCGGGCTTAATTACCACCGCCTTGATATTTTTTTTCATCGATTTGCTATAGGTTAAAGCAGTATCAACTTCAGCGGCATTTACTATATTGGTAAATAAAAACAAACAGATGGCGACTAAAAAGCTATTTTTCATTGATAATTTTTAATGGATTTATAGTGCTAAGTTTATAAAATAACTCCACATTTTTGACCATTCTGGTGGATTGAAATAAAAAAGATACTTAAGCTATTTGGCTTATTCCTTCAACGAATAAATAAATTAAAACAATTTTGTTACATTATGGTTGTTGAACGATGAACCCACCGAAAAATGCTTAAAACTTACCCATTTTACATCAAGGCCCCTGTAATTCTTTTAGGACTGGTAATTACAGTATTTATGATGAGCGTATTAAGAGATATTCTTGTACCCTTAGCCTTTGCAGCGCTTATTGCCATCCTGCTTAACCCGCTTACCAACCGTTTCGAAAGGAAAATGCCAAGAATATTAAGCATTATCTTATCCATGCTGATCGGGATTATTGCAGTAATCGCTATACTTTACTTTCTGTCATCACAGGTTGCCCACTTTTTTGATGATCTGGATAGCATTAAGCAGAAGTTATCGCAGTTGCTGGAAGAAATAAGAACCTGGTTGCAAACTACTTTTGGCATTTCTACGCAAAAACAAATGCAAATGGTTAACGAGGCAGCAAATGGTAGTAAAGCATTAATCGGTCAAACCCTTAGTGGTTTGATGGGGGTTTTAAGCGTAGTTTTTCTGATCCCGGTGTATACCTTTTTGATTCTGCTGTATAAAACGCTGATCTTAAATTTTATCTACGAAGTATTTTCGGAAGAGAATAAACAAAAAGTTGCCGATATTTTGGGAGAAACCAAAGCAGCTATTCAAAGTTATATTATTGGTTTACTAATCGAAACATCGATTGTAGCGGTAATGAACTCCGCAGCATTGTTGATTCTTGGCGTACAAAATGCCATTCTGATCGGCGTTATTGGGGCAATATTAAACCTATTGCCTTATATCGGTGGGATTATAGCCATTGCATTACCTGTATTGATGGCTACCCTGACCAAAGACGGTTTTACCACTCAATTGTTAATTATAGGCGCTTATGCGCTGATCCAATTCATCGATAACAATATCCTGGTACCCCGAATTGTGTCGAGCAAGGTGCAAATCAATGCCCTTATTTCTATCGTTATCGTTTTAATGGGCGCAGCATTATGGGGCATTCCCGGTATGTTCCTTTCCATTCCATTTATTGCAGTACTGAAAATCATTTTTGACCGGATCGACGGACTTAAACCCTGGGGCAAATTACTGGGCGATAATATCCCAACCGAGCATATGGGTCAGGTGAAAAGGTTCAGAAGGAAGAAAAAGTTGTCGGCCAGCTAATTTTAATGTTTTTTCTTTTTTTGAAAACGAACAGGCAGTAGTGCTTCTGTAACAGCAGTCCCGTTATCCGCTAATTCCGATGAAGAATCGGAACCGCTGCTACCTGGTTTATTGAACAAAGGACTGTAGAAATTGGCACATAAACGCCCAGCCTGTCATCTTCTTACAGGCTAGGCCATATAGACCCGATTGGAATGGACGCGAAGCAAAATGGGAAGCGGGGAGAAACAATAATAGCTGTACTAAAACTGCTCTCCCATTTATGATTAAAAGCTTTAGGAATAAGAAAAAGCCCGCCATGCAGACTGGCCTTAATGAACCGAAAAGATTATTTCTTTTTTAAAAAAGCCAATACACTGCTGGCATGTTCATCGCCTTTTAGCATCCCTTTAAACTTAAACACTACTTTTCCATCCAAATCAACAAGAAAGGTTTCGCGCCCTGTTAAAAACATCACGTCTTTAACGCCGAACATTTTTAATACCTTATTATCCGGATCACTTAAAAGGGTAAAAGGCAAATTGTGGTGTTTCTTAAAATCAGCATGGCTTTGTACCGTTCCGGAGTTGATACCGATAATGATGGCATCGGTTGATTTAAATTCTTCGTAGCTATCTCTAAATGCACAGGCTTCTTTAGTGCAAACACTACTCTCATCTTTGGGATAAAAATAGATGACCAGCTTTTTCTTTCCCAAATAGTCACTCACTTTAAAATCTTTACCACTATCGTCTTTCAGACTAAAAACAGGCACCTTACTTCCTACCTCAATACGTTGGTTTTTGGTTTCCTGGGCATAAATATTGAAATTTATTACGCTCAGCAATATAACAGCAAGACAAATCATCTTTCTTTTCCTCATTTTATATTTAGGTTTTACACCTACATACGTTGAATTTAAACAAACGGATGAAAATTTCCGGTTTTAATTCCCTAAGTTTTTTCTTTGAAGCATTGCCAATCGACTCTAAATTTTACTACTTTTGGTTTACGTTAATCTATATGAAACTGACCTCTTTTTTTTGCCTAACCTTATTGGTAACCACCTTAATTTCTAACAGCTTCGCCCAAAACAAGCTTCAATCTTCTTCTTTCATTACGTTTAATGGCTTTAGTACTAATACAGCCGAAAAGTTAGGGAAAAATGAACCTGTAACGGTTGCTTTTTTAGGCGGATCGATTACCAATATGGAAGGTTGGCGCGGCCTGGTATGCAGCTATCTGACCAAAACCTACGCTCAAACAAAATTTAAGTTCATTAACGCAGGTATCCCGTCATTGGGCAGTTTGCCACATGCTTTCCGTCTGCAACGCGATGTATTGGATAGCGGAAAAATAGACTTATTGTTTGTGGAATCAGCCGTAAATGATCATGCCAACCAAACTGCTGAGCAAACACAACGACGTGCATTAGAAGGTATCATCAGACACACGCTGAGCAAAAACCCAAAAACCGACATCGTATTAATGGCTTTTGCCGACGAAGATAAAAATGAAGATTTTAATACCGGCAAAATACCTGCGGAAGTAAAAGTGCACAGTGATTTGGCTGAATATTACCATTTACCTTTCATCAACCTTGCTTTAGAGGTAGATAAACGTATCGCAAATGGCGAGTTTACCTGGAAGGATGATTTTAAAAACCTCCACCCATCCCCTTTCGGTCAGCAGCTTTATTTCAATACCATCAAAACCTTTCTGGAAGAAAACCAGAAAAACACCAATAAAAAAGCCACAACAAGTTTGCCTAAAATCTTGGATAAATTTGCTTATACCAAAGGGCAATATGTGAGTATTAATGCCGCAACAAACTTAAATACCTTTAGCATCAATAAAAACTGGAAACCAACTGACGGCCTTGAAGCCAGACCAGGATTTGTAAATATCCCCATCTTAGAAAGCACTACAAGAAACAGCACTTTGGATCTGATTTTTAAAGGGAACGCAGTAGGCATTGCGATTTTATCGGGGGCCGACGCAGGTGCACTCCATTACCGTATTGATAATGGAGAAGAAAAAATGATCGATCTATACACCCAATGGAGCTCGAGCTTACATTTACCCTGGTACCTGTTACTCGGCGATCAGCTAGGCGGTGGTGAACACAAATTAAGTGTACGCATCAGCGAGATGCACAACCCAAAATCAACCGGTTATGCCTGCCGTATTGCTTACTTTTTGGTAAACGCCAACTAACCATTCAATTTTCAACATCTTTTTTTTTAATCTGGATTTGCAATGCAGATCTATTTCACTCTAGATTACAATCTTCGCGTAAAGCCAATTGCTTATTACACTTAATCGTTTTAGTTTAATCAAATTCCAATCAAACAATATCAACACTCATTTGCTTATATAACAAAATACATCTCATGAAAAACATCAAATTAATTATCCCTGCGCTTTTAGTATTGTTTTCGGCCTGCAGCGAGGCCACCAGAAATACGGCGAATAGCAAAAGCGAAAGCACAACGGAAAGTACTTCCAGCAAAAACGATTCGCTTGAAGTCAAATTAAAAATAAATGGCAATGTAGCCACTGGCGACCCATTATTGTTAAGGTTTGTGGTGTACAACAATACCGATAGCACGAAAAGTTTCTGTATCTGGCATACGCCATTCGAACCCTTAATGAGTAGTTATTTAAGCATTACCAACGAAAAGGGAGAAGAAGCACAGTACAAAGGTGCAATGGCCAAACGGGTAATGCCACCTCCTGCATCGAGTTATAGCAAAGTAAAGCCAGGTGATAGCCTCGTTGCCAATGCCGATTTACTTAAGGCCTACGATCTCAAAAAAGGAGCGAGTTATAAAGCAGTTTACACGGGTGGTAATATGAGTGGATTAGTGTCTAGAGATACCATTACCTTTATTTATACGGATCTACACTAGTATTTAACTTCGGATTAAATAACTGAATACTGCTCTAATTTTTAATCATCCCTGCTCAGTCGTTTGTATGAATGCACATAGATATTAAAATTAATGATCTGTGTGCATCCTTTCTATCTGTGGTTAATAATTTGCCTCGTAAACGAGTGTTATCCCCCCTTATTTTGTCGCATTTACACTTTCAGGGTTGTAAAAGTTCCCATAACTTTATTTAACAAAAATAAACAAAGAAAAACATGGAAAATACCACATCAATCACCGTAGAAACAACAGTAAATGCACCAGTAGAAAAAGTTTGGGAATTTTGGAACAATCCAGATCACATTACCAAATGGAGTTTTGCTTCACCAGAGTGGCATACCCCTTATTCGGAAAACGATTTAAAGGTTGGTGGCAAATTTAAAAGTACCATGGCTGCAAAAGATGGCAGCATGAGTTTCGATTTCGGTGGAACCTATACTACCGTTGAGACCAATAAAAAAATCGAATATAGCCTTGAAGATGGCAGAAAAGTAAGTATCGTTTTTGATGCACTAAGTGAGCAAACCAGGGTAACGGAAACCTTCGATGCCGAATCTACCCACTCTATCGAAATGCAGCGTGGTGGATGGCAGGCCATTTTAGATAATTTTAAAAGTTATACTGAACAAGGTTAATCATTTCCATCAACCCTTATAAGCGATAGCCTATAGCGTTTTTTCAATGGCTTATCATTTTTAACCACAGATGCACACAGATCAACACGGATTTATCTGTGTGCATCCTTTCTATCTGTGGTTAATGTATGTTTACCTTCGCCAAGGGCGTAATGGCATTGCTGTGAGGTTTAATTTTTTACATCATTACCTCATATAAAATTCCCTTAAGTAACAATTCGATTATTATTTGATTCGCATAATTATTGATTTGAACGGAATACTTTGATATTGCCGCCATAATTTACATTTGCCGTGTAAATTATACACTATGCATCGTATATCTTTATTTCATTTTTCACTATTATTATTTTTAAGTCTGTCTATCGGTGTAAGTGCACAAACGCTTAGTTTAAAGCAGGCTGTAAACACCGCATTAACAAATTATGGTACCATTAAGGCCAAGGATAATTATGCAAATGCATCAAAATCGGCTATCCAACAGGCCAGGAGAGAGTATCTTCCAAACTTCAGTTTAAGTGCCCAGCAAGATTATGGAACCATCAACGGTCAAAACGGTCCGCAATATGGTTTAGGTGGTTTGGGAACGGCTTCATCTGGTCCCGCTTTAGAGAAACAAAACTGGAATGCTGCATTTGGCGGACTTTATCTTGCCAATGTTAACTGGGATTTCTTCACTTTTGGAAAAATCAGAGACCGCATCAAAATTGCTGATGCTGCTTATCAAAGAGACAAAAACGACCTGGAGCAAGAAAAGTTCCAGCAAGAAATCCGTGTTTCTGCTGCTTATCTTAATTTATTGGCTGCTCAGCGTTTAACCAGATCGCAACAGAACAACCTCGATCGGGCTGTTACCTTTAAAAATACGGCGGTTATCAGAGCTAAAAACGGGTTAATTGCTGGAGTAGATTCGTCTTTTGCAAAAGCTGAAGTTTCGAACGCCAGAATTGCCTTAACAAAAGCGAAGGATCTGGAACAGGAGCAAGCCAATCGTTTGGGTGTTTTAATGGGCTTAACGGCAACATCATACCATGTGGATACCGCTTCGATTACACGGATCCCTAACAATCTGCTCGAAGATACCCTAATTAAAAGTTCGCATCCCCTGTTAAAGTTTTACCAGAACCGCGTGGATGTTAGTCAGCAACAGGTTAATTATTTCAAAAAATTATACTACCCAACATTTACCTTTTTCGGTGTCATGCAAGGCAGGGGTTCGGGTTTTAGCTCTGGTTATGCACTAGATCAGACCGCTTACTCTACCAGTTATGCAGATGGTATAAACCCTACCCGGGGAAACTATTTGATTGGCATAGGAATGACCTGGAACCTGTCAACCCTACTTAAAAACCGACCGCAAGTGCGTGCACAAGAATACATTAGCCAAGGGTTGAAAGAAGAATATAATCTGGTTGATCAACAATTGAAAGCCCAGTTGGCACTAGCCGAAACCAAACTCACCAATGCATTGGCCAATTATCGCGAAGCACCCATTCAGGTAAAAGCAGCATCGGATGCTTACCTGCAAAAAAACACGCTCTACAAAAATGGACTGACTACGCTGGTTGATTTAACACAAGCGCTTTTCACGTTAAATCGTGCCGAAACGGATCGGGATATTGCCTTTACCAATGTATGGCAAGCTTTGCTCTTAAAATCGGCAGCATTGGGCAATTACGACATATTTATCAACGAATTTTAATCTGGCTATATAAATGAATTTAATACGTTTCGCACTCCGCAAACCCATATCCATCTTAGTTTTAGTAGCTGGATTGTTCTTTTTCGGCATTGGGGCCATCAACCAGATCAAGGTTGATATCCTGCCGCAAATGAATCTTCCGGTAATTTATATTGCCCACCCTTTTGGCGGTTACACGCCCGACCAAATGGAAGCTTATTTTGGTAAACAATACGTTAACATCCTGCTTTTTGCCAACGGTATTAAAAGTATCGAAACCAAAAATACGCAAGGTTTAATGTTGATGAAATTAACCTATTACGAAGGTACCAACATGGCACAGGCCGCGGCAGAGTTAAGTGCACTTTCTACCCGTGCACAGGCCATATTCCCTCCAGGATCACAGCCCCCCTTTGTGATCCGTTTTGATGCTTCTTCTCTACCTGTTGGACAGCTGGTATTAAGCAGTCCAATCCGCACCAATAATGAACTGCAGGATTTGGCCAATACCTATGTTCGCCCTAGTTTTTCGGCTATTCCAGGTTTGCTTTCTCCAGCTCCTTTTGGCGGTAGTCCAAGAACAATCGAAATTAATGTGAATCCATCACTGTTACGTTCCCACAATTTAACGGTAGATCAGGTGGTTGAAGCCATTAGGTTGAATAACCAGACCGCTCCTTCAGGAAACGTAAGGATCGGCGATAAAAACTACCTTACCCCTACTAATTATACCATTAAAAAGGTCAAAGATTTTGAAAATATCCCCTTGTTTAAAGGCAGTGTTCAAAATTTGCAGTTACGCGACGTGGCCACTGTTAAAGATGGCGCCGATTTAGTAGCCGGTTATGCCTTAATTAATGGCAAACGTTCGGTATATTTAAGTATTGCCAAATCTGGTGACGCTTCTACCTGGGAAGTGGTTAAAAACCTGAAGAAAAATTTACCGAACATTCAAAGTTCATTGCCCGAAGATGTTAAACTTTCTTATGAGTTCGATCAATCTGTTTATGTAATAAATGCGGTAAAAAGTTTGGTAAGTGAGGGCGCAATCGGTGCCATTTTAACCGGATTGATGGTTTTACTTTTCCTGGGTGATAAACGTGCCGCGTTGATTGTTATCTTAACCATCCCAACATCGATCATTGCCGGGGTTTTGTTCCTTAAATTATTTGGGCAAACGATCAATATCATGACCTTGAGTGGATTGGCCCTGGCCATTGGTATTCTGGTGGATGAATCAACGGTAACCATAGAAAACATCCACCAGCATTTTGATATGGGCAAACCCAAGGCCCTGGCCATTTGGGATGCCTGTAAGGAAATCGCTTTCCCCAAGTTACTGATTTTGTTCTGTATCCTGGCTGTATTTGCACCTGCCTTTACCATGACCGGTATCCCAGGCGCATTATTTTTACCATTGGCCCTGGCAATCGGCTTTTCGATGGTGGTTTCATTCTTGTTATCTCAAACCTTTGTGCCGATTATGGCCAACTGGCTGATGGTTGCACATCCTAAAAAAGGAAGTGAAAACCACCCTGGCATTACGCAAGATGAGGCTGATTTTGCAGCAACAGGCATTACACTCGAATCGGAAAAAGATACGCTGAACCAGAAAAGGGTTTTGGTAGAACGCGAAGATTTTAGTGGCAATGGCAAAATTGGCTTCTTCGATAAATTCAGGAACCGCTTTATGCGCTTTCTCGATCGTATATTACCATACAGAAAACCAGTCGTATTACTTTACCTTGTCGTAATTATCGGTTTGGCCGCCTTACTTTTGGTTAATATTGGCCGCGATGTTTTACCAAGGGTAAATTCTAGCCAGTTTCAATTGCGTTTACGCGCACCCGACGGAACACGTTTAGAACGTACGGAAGAAAAAGCAAACGTAGTTTTGGCCGAACTGAAAAAAATGGTCGGCGCAGAGCACATGGGCATTTCTTCTGTGTATGTTGGTCAGCACCCTGCACAGTTTTCGGTAAACCCGATTTACCAGTTTATGGCTGGTCCGCATGAAGCCGTTTTCCAGGTAAGTTTAAAGGATTTCGAAGAAGACATGGATGATTTTAAGGACCAGTTCAGAGATAGAATTAAAAAACTTTTACCTGATGTTAAACTTTCTTTCGAGCCAATAGAACTTACCGACAAAGTATTGAGCCAAGGCTCTCCTACCCCTGTTGAAGTGCGTATTGCTGGCAAAAACAAAAAACTGAACGAAAAATATGCCAATAAAATCCTGGCCGAATTAAAGGAAATTCCTTACATGAGGGATGTTCAACTTGCACAGCCTATTAAATATCCATCATTAAACATCGATATCGACAGAACACGTGCCGCACAGATCGGTGTAGATATGGCTGATATTTCACGATCATTGATTGCTTCTACTTCATCATCACGTTATACGGATAAAAATATCTGGCTCGATGAAAAAGCAGCTTTGCCATATAGCGTTCAGGTTCAGGTGCCCCTTAACCAAATGACCAGCAAGGATGATATTGGAGAAATTCCTTTATTAAAAAACTCTGCCAGACCCGTGTTAAGCGATGTAGCTAAAATTACGCCTGATACCACTGCCGGCGAAAACGATAACATCGGTGCCATGCCTTTCTTATCAGTAACGGCTAACCTGTACCATACCGATTTGGGAACAGCATCAAAAGATGTTGAAAAAGCCATTAAGGATGTAGGCGAACTGCCTAGAGGACTGAACGTTACGGCCATAGGCATGAGTAAAGTATTAACAGATACTTTAGACAGTTTGCAATCAGGCTTATTAGTCGCCATTGTAGTAATTTTCCTGATGTTGGCCGCTAATTTCCAATCGTTTAAAGTTCCATTGGTTATTTTAGCTACTGTACCAGCGGTTATTTTAGGTTCGCTATTGTTATTAACCATTACAGGATCAACTTTAAACCTGCAATCTTATATGGGTATCATCATGTCGGTAGGTGTTTCTATTGCCAATGCGGTGTTACTGATTACCAACGCCGAGCAATTACGGAAGCACAATGGTAATGCACTCGAATCGGCACGCGAAGCAGCAGCCTTACGTTTACGCCCGATTATCATGACCAGTATTGCCATGATTGCAGGTATGTTGCCAATGGCGATCGGTCATGGCGAGGGCGGCGGAGCAGTTTCACCTCTGGGAAGAGCAGTAATTGGTGGTTTGTTGGCTTCAACTTTCGCCGTATTAATTATATTGCCATTGGTATTTGCATGGGTACAAGGAAAACAGACTACCGATTCGATGTCGCTCGATCCGGAAGACGAAGAAAGCATCCATTACATTAAAGGTTTACAAGAAAACGAATAAATCATCATCACAAATGAATACGAAGATATTTTCAACAGCATTATTAAGTACGGGATTATTGGTGTTAACAGCTATGTATGGCTGTGGGCACTCAGATTCGAAGGGAGCAGCCAAGAAAGAAAAAACAGCAGCAATCGCCACTTTCGACCTTAAAAAAGAAAAACTTTCAACCAAACTAAGCTTGCCAGGCGAATTAATTGCTTTGCAACAGGTTGATTTATATGCCAAAGTGAGCAGTTTTGTAAAAAGCTTAAAGGTAGATATCGGCTCGGAAGTAAATAAAGGTCAATTATTAATGACTTTAGAAGCACCTGAAATGACTTCACAACTGGCTGCAACACAATCGAGGATAAAAGCACAGGAAGCCATTTATACAGCGAGTAAAGCCAACTACAACCGTTTGTACGAAACCAGTAAAACCCCTGGAACCATTTCTACCAACGATCTTGATCAGGCCATGGCCAAAAAGAATTCAGATCTCGCACAACTCGAAGCAGCAAAAGCGGCGTATAAAGAAGTAGGTTCAGTTCAGGACTACCTGACTATAAGAGCGCCTTTCAGCGGGATTATTTCTGCGAGAAATGTGAATTTAGGCGCTTATGTTGGTCCAACAGGTAAAGGTTCTGACCTGCCGTTATTTACCTTGCAGGATCAGAAAAATTTACGTTTGGCCGTTTCCATTCCAGAAGTGTACACCGGCTATTTAAAAGCAGGTGATGAAATCAGCTTCACTGTTAAATCGTTGCCAAGCCAAACTTTTAAAGCAAAAGTAAAACGTATGTCGGGTGCTTTAGATTTACGCTTACGCTCTGAACGCATTGAAATGGACGTTCCAAATGCGTCGAAAGTTTTACTACCAGGAATGGTTGCCGAGGTAAATATTCCACTTCCGGCCAATGCCAGCACCTTTATTATTGCTAAAAAAGCTTTATTGGATACCAGCGAAGGATTGTTTGTATTAAAAGTGGCGGATAACAAAGCAGTCAAGGTGGCGGTTAAAAAAGGAAGGGAAACCGATGATCAAGTGGAAGTTTTTGGAGATTTGTCAGAAGGTGACAAATTAGTGGCAGAACCAACAGAAGAAATGCATGAAGGAACGGTGATTAAACCATAACTTTACGGTATTAAGCACTTAAATTATGTTATCAAAAAATCAAGAGCTTTCTACCCTTCAAAAAAAGGAAACTTTAGAAGATTTTTACAATAAATTAAAAATCACCCGTCCGGAAATTCCTACGCCAAGCCTGGGGATGATCAACGACATTGGGCACTTTAATGTTTTTAACCGCGGTACCGTTTGTACCAATGTACCATCTGCATTTAGCCGGAGGGATTTTTATAAAATTTCGTTGATTATTGGGAACGGGATTTTGCATTATCCTGATGCGCAGATCGAAATTAAGGGGCGTGCATTGCTGTTCACCAACCCGAATATTCCTTATTCATGGGAAAGTACTTCATCAAAGCCTGCTGGATTTTTCTGTTTGTTTACCGAAAATTTTATACACAACCGCAACGAAACCCTTCGCGATTCGTTGTTATGGCGGATAAACGATAGTCCGGTGATACACATTGATGAAGAGCAGGAAATAACCTTAAGGGATATCTTTACCAAAATGATGAAAGAGATGGATGGCGATTACATGCATAAATATGATTTGTTGCGGAATTATGTACAGTTGATCGTGCATGAGGCGCTAAAAGTTAAACCCCAGGATGTTTTTTTTAAACAGAATAACGCATCGGCACGTTTAACTTCGTTATTTATCGAATTGTTGGAAAGGCAGTTTCCTATTGGCTCTACTGAGCATATTTTGGAGCTAAAAACGGCGCACGATTTTGCTTTCCGTTTGTTGGTGCATGTAAACCACTTAAACCATGCAGTAAAAGAAGTCACCGGCAAAACCACTTCAGAGCATATTTCGAGAAGGATAGCAACAGAAGCTGTTGCCCTATTGAAACATACTGAATGGAATATTGCACAGATAGCTTATTGTTTGGGTTTCGAATACCCCGCCAACTTTAATATATTTTTTAAACGTCAGATGCAGTGTACCCCAAAAGGTTTTCGGGCCAATTAATGATGCAGATGATGTAATTTTATTAAACCTAGTCGTTTAGTACTTGAAGCGCCAATCCCTCAATTGAGGAAAAGGCGCTTTTTTTTTATACGCTAACCAGCAAAGTGCAAAAGCTTGCCGTAGCATTGCAGGAATTGAAACGATAGTCTATAAGTATTCAACGTCTCAATTCGTCATTTCAAGCGAAGTCGAGCTATTGGGTGCTGCGAAGCCGGGAAACAGGAGGCTCTGCGAAGCAAAATCTTTAAATATGCATCAGTAAACCTACTTTAAAGATTTCTCTACTACGGAAATGACGATCACGTCTTTACTTCATCACAGCTACATGATCGCTTTTATCCCCATCCAATATATACCCATAAGGATCAATCGCAATTGTTTTGGGTTTATGATCAACAATGATAGAAAGCATTGTCTGATTCTGGCTTATCGTGTACTTTTGAAAATAAACTGGTTTTGTACCTCGTTCCCAGTCCGTTTTCAACTGATCAAAACAGGCAAGGTCTACTTGCAGATTTGGCAACTGTTTACTACCCCCGCTTAACCTCTCGGTGGCTATCTCCAGATCAAGTTTATACTTTCCATTTTTTAATACCCCACCATTGAGCACTTTAATTCCCAGATCGTAAGTAACTACCTCATTAAAACAATCATTTATAAACTTCTTTTGACCAGGTGAAGCCTGATTTAAAATAGCTTGTACTAAATCGCCTGCGGTAGCCCTCGGTTTCGGATATTTATGATCAATAATAAGCTGACTTAATACCGCATTAAACTTCTTCTCTCCCAACAGTTCCTTAACCGCATACATCGTTAATCCTCCTTTTTGGTAATGCACATAAGGTTGATCCAAGGTTTTAGCCAAAGGCAATTCCTTTTCACTATTGTTTCGGTTCAAAAAGTAGAGATTGTTATCATAATCAAGGTATTTCGCTAAATACATTTTACCAAAAGCCTTTTCGATCAAAATATTTTCGGTGTATTTAGCCAACGATTCGGTGAGCATGGCATAACCCGCACCAACAGCAGGAGCCAATATATTTGCCCACCATTGGTGTGCAGTTTCGTGTGCAGCTATGGCATAACTCTGATCAATATCTTCTTTGTGACTATAATTCCCGAGAAAGTTAATATTTTCAGCACTAAAAACAACTCCTGGATAAGCTGTTGCAGCACCTTTATATTGGGGGATTTCGACAATGTTGAACTGTTTTAGCGGATAGTTTGCAAAATTGGCATTGCCATAATTTAAGGCATCTTTAACCGCACTAAATATACTTTTTAGGTTATACGCTTGCCCCGCCTGATAACAAATACTCAGGTTAATGCCTTTATATTTTTCTTTTTTCACAGCATATCTTGCGCTGCTCAGGGCAAACATAAAATTGATCGGTGTGGAAGTTTTGTATTTGAAATACCTCCGATTATTAGTTGTCCAGTTTCTCTGCAATTCCCCAACGGTAATTATCTGCTGATCAATTTCTGTGGAAATAACCGTTTCGAAATCAATTAATTCGTAAGCATCGTTAAATTTTGGCTTGCTGGCAATTTCGGGCAAACCTACTTTTTTGCGTTCCTGTTTATCTTCACTTTCAAAATTGTAACAGTATCCAAACTGAGGGATAAATTTTTCCAATTCAATGTAAGTACCATTTTCTACTATGGAATTTTCACTATCAAAAGGTGTAAATCCATTTCTGATAACCTCAACAGAGAAATTCATTATGATTTCCTGATCAGGTTGCAATGGGGTTTTGAGCATAAGAAACTGCTGATTAAAGGTTACGTCTCTTTCGCTTTTCTCAATTCCATCGATAGATACCGAAAATGAGTTTACAGCAAGGCTAACGTAAGTCCATATTTTAGAAATAGGTACATGTGTTTCGTTTTTAAGTACATATGTCCCTTTAACGGTATATTTCCCTTCATTTGGATATAAATCGACATTGGTTTTAACGGCTTTAACAACCGGTTGGGGTAAATAGGCCATTGCTTTATATTTCCGCTCGTAGACCAGGCTCCAATTTAACCGCTCTTGTTTATTTTTATATTTTCCGACGATATTGGTTTGATAATAAATAAACGCTCCACAAGAAATCCAGAGCAGCAATGCTGATACCGCGATCCATTTATTATTGAGAAACGCCAAACGAAGCGACCTCCATCTGTCTTTAGTTTTTATTTCAACCTTGCGTTGCCACATCCCAATAGTTAACAGCGCAATAATGATCACAAAACCAGACCAATACAACATATACCAGTTAAAAGGCTTGGCATAATAGCCAAAACCATTAAAATAAGAATGCAACAGATCTGGAACTGTGGCAAATCGAAAAAGGTAATGTTCTAACCCAAATCTTTCGGCATAAGAAATCATAAAAACAACGATCATAGTCAGTAACATGCCCAAATACTTGTTTCCACTTAAATTCTGGACGAAAATAATGAGCACGACAAAAAGTAATAAGGGGAACGCACTATAATAATATAAGGACAAATACATGGGTAGCTCGATATGGTAATAACCATGTGTTACCTGTAATACAATACCGACCCCTATATTTATAGTAACCAGAATAAAAACCAACATCAAAAGGCTTAAACTTTTAGCCATCCACAATACTGAATTTTTAATGGGTGTACTATAGATCAAAGCATGTATATTGACTGCTTTCTCTCTGCTGATGGTTTCTGCAGCGTAAAAAATAATCAGAATCAGTCCGAATTTCATGGAGCGTATTTCTTCTATAATAATACCTGTTGCCGGATAACTGTGAATGCCATAAACACCGCTGAACAATTGATCTTTTAACTCCACGCCGAATAGAAAAACCCATAATAAAAGCATCACCATCATCGGGATGTTTTTAAACAGGAATAGCATTTCGAGCTTAAATTGAGCTTTAAATGTGTTAAAATGAAAACGAAAACCACTTGATGAAACCGCTAAAACCCGATAAGGAATCAACGCAATCTGTTCTGCCTTAAGTTTTTTAATTTTCACCTGCTTTTGGAGTTGTAATCTAAAATTGAATACACGATAAGTAATCAGCATCAATAAAATTGTAAAAGCAATCCACAGGAGTCTGTTCAGTAAAAACGCGCTTTCTAATGGAAATAACTGTTGATTACGTTGCAGATCGGTCCAGGTTCTGGTTTCACCAAAAAATGAGGCCAGGGCAAAAGGATCTAAAAGTAAAGGCAAAATATCCGAGCTATTGGCTTTCATTGTAGAGGTGGCCAACAGCGGAGAATTACCAAATATAGAAGCCAGCATATATAAAATATAGATCAGTACACCCACTACATAAATGGCCCGCACACTTTTAGTCAATATGGTGGTGCAAAATAAGATTCCGGCTGAGAAAAGCACGTTGGGCAAAGCAAAAACCAAAAGCGGTTGCAAAAAGTAAGTGATATGAAATGGACCTAAGCGATCGGCGTCGATAAAAAATGAGCCTACATAAATACCCAAAACCACCAGTACCATCAGGCTAAAAACAACAATGAGTAAGCCCAACAGCCGCACACCAAAATAAGAGACTTTCTTAATGCTTGAAGCAAATACAATCGCTTCCATTTTATATAGGTTATCTCTCAATACCACATTGGCGCTAAACAAGGTGCCCGAAAAAATAGAGAAAAGAGATAGCAATGCGAGGATATTGGTGATAACATAAGGCGAATTTTTATGCACCTCTTCCGAACCAAACCCACCTTTTACCGCACAAAAACAACCCAGCACAAAAAACAATAAAGCGGCTACCTTGAACGACACCTGTCTGAAATGGTATTTCAGCTCAAATTTCAGTAAATCTGCGGTCATCTCTTAGCCTCCAACTTTAAATTGGCAGTACCAAATAATGAGGAAAAATAAACCTCTTCCAAACTCGGGTAAATAGGCTCGAAACCTGGTGCAGGAAATTGATCTGCCAATACAAATACATACAATTTACCCGAAATAATTTTGGTAGAAATCACATTAAAAGCCGATGAATATTGCGCCAGATCTACCTTATTGATTACCTTCCGCCAGATTTTCCCATCTAAATCTTTGATCAATTCGGCAGGTTTACCTTGTAAAATTAGTTTACCATTGGCCATCACAGCCATTTCTGGACAAAGGTCATTTACATCTTCTACGATATGGGTAGATAAAATCACCACCCGGGCAGCACCGATTTCGCTCAAAAGATCATGAAAACGGTTCCGTTCCTGAGGGTCTAGGCCTGCCGTAGGTTCATCAACAATAATTAATTGCGGATTACCCAACAAGGCTTGTGCAATGCCAAAACGTTGTCGCATGCCCCCAGAAAAAGTACTCACCGATCTTTTCCTTACTTCGAATAAATTGGTCTGCTGCAGAAGTGAAATTACCTGTTCCTTGCGTTCGTTTTTATTAAGCAGACCTTTTAATACCGCCATATGGCTCAATAGATCAAAAGCTGAAATTTTAGGGTAAACACCAAAATCCTGTGGCAAATAACCCAATTTATTGCGCATTTCCTGAGGATTCTGTAGCACATCATTTCCATCGAAATACACCTGTCCGGCATCCGGAACTTGCAATGTAGCAAGCGTACGCATAAGCGATGATTTACCAGCGCCATTTGGCCCCAATAAGCCAAACATACCATTAGCGATGTTCAAAGTAACACCATCAAGGGCCTTGACACCATTTTGATAAGATTTTGTAAGTTGCTGTATTTTAAGCCGTACCATATATTCTAGTTTAAGAAGGACGCAAATTAGTTCCGTAAAAATTGCCAATCGAATTTAAGTGATGAACGGAGCTAAAATGATGACGAAAGGTTAGAATAGAAGTCAAGCTTTAAAAAATGACTTCTATAATCTATAAAGCATTGGGATTATACAAATAGGATTGATATTCCTTTCATCATCGAAAATATGCCTTTCATCATCTAAATTTTAAGCTACCAGCAAAGTTTCTTAGTTTTAAAAACAGGGATAAGAATGGTTCGTGGAGACACGAACCATTGAGTCCTATCATTTACTGTTGCCTCGGTTCGTATCTCCACGAACCGAAATAATAGAATGAAGCAATCTATTTGACTTTTAGAACTAACTAAATAAATTGTCAGGCTGAGCTGAGTCGAAGCCCTATACAATTAGCTTAATTAAAAAAGACTGTCCTTCGAATACGCTCAGGATGACATCTTTTTTAGATTATATTATCATATTTCAACAAAATGCGCATTATCAAGAATTTTAGCTACAACTATAAATACCAGGATTTCTTCATCGTTATTGGTTTGTTGTTGTGGATAGCCATATTCAATACTTATACGTTAGCCACCAACATTTGGTTGGGCTATGCCATTTCTATACTGGCTGTAGGCTTTTGTTTATTGCCTGTACTCGTTTTTTCTTTTATTAAATCGAGGTTAAAAAACACTTTAAGTAAAAAGCAATTTACCATCTACCAAGGCATGTGCTACTTTATCCTCTTACCTATTTTTACAGATATTGCATCTTATCTAAAAATCGGGGAACTGGATAGTTCTGTTTTTATTTCAACCGCTTTGGCTGCACAAGCACTCGAACTGATGTTAATTGCCAATCGCTATTATCAGAAAAAGGTTCAACATGTTAAATGGATCAAGAAAATTGGCCTGGAGAATGCTGTATTAATTACCATCATTTTACTCGCCGCAACCATTTCAGTTATGGCCGTTTCGAGCTTAGATAACCCTATTTATCAAAGAAATGGATTCCGTTTGGTTGGGTTTGAGTTCAATATCGAAAAGCTACTGTACAATTTCGGAACATTTTTGGGCTTTTTTTCTCAGTTCCTGATCATGTACTTGTGCGGATATGTACTTTTTTTAATCAACAGCCGTTTACTCGTATCCAAAATCCTAAAAGAAAAAGGCTTGTTGATTTACCTTTTAACGCTTTCTGCTACGGTTGCTATCCTATATCCACTATTAGCGCAACTGTTAATTTCGTTGCCCATTAACACGGTATTTGGCCGGAGTATATTTGTAGCCAATCCTTTCGAATTGGAAAATGCATTTGGCGCTTTCGCCATCATGCTCATCAGTTTGCCTGTTGTACTGGCCCTTCAATGGGGCAAACAGAACAACAAAATCCTTACTTTAGAAAAGGAAAAATCACAAAATGAGCTTGACTTATTAAAACAGCAGCTTAATCCACATTTTTTCTTTAATACCCTTAATAATCTCTATGCCTTGAGTCTGCAAAAATCAGATAAAACTGCCGAGAGCATTCTACAATTGTCAGAACTGATGCGTTATACCATTTACAAGGGGCAGGAAAAAACAGTTAAACTTTCGCAGGAGCTGGATTACATTGAAGATTACATCCAATTGCAGCAAATCCGCTTGCGCAAAACATTACACTTCGAATTCGAAAAACATATTGCGAATGATCAGATCGATATTGCTCCGCTTTTAATTATTGTTTTTATAGAAAATGCATTTAAGCATGGTATAGAAGCTGCTGAAGATGCTGCTATCCTGAAATTGTTGATTACTTGCAATGATAGCGAACTTACTTTCAGCTGTGAAAACTCCTTCGATCCCGAAGAAATAAACCAGACCAGAGGAATAGGTCTCGATAATTTAAGAAAAAGGCTCGAATTACTCTATCCAAACCATTATACATTGCATATCCAACCGATTGGTAATATCTTTAAGGCAGAACTCAAACTCAAGTTAATATGAGCTTACGTTGTTTAATTGTAGATGATGAACCACTCGCACACGGCGTAATAACTGAGTATGCTAGAGATATCCTTTTTATAACCATTATTGGACAGTGTTATCGCGCTACAGAAGCATTAGACTTTCTAAGTAAACAACAGGTAGATCTGATTTTCCTCGACATTAGGATGCCAAAACTAAACGGATTGGATTTTTTGAGGACACTGCCACATAAACCAATTGTGATTATTACTTCCGCATACGAAGAATATGCTCTGGAAAGTTTTGATCTTGCCGTTTGCGATTACCTTTTAAAACCCTTTAGGCTTGATCGCTTTTTAAAAGCCGTAAACCGTGCATTGGAATTTTACAACCTCAAAAAACAAACGTCAAATTCCATTGAAACCGAACAAACGAATGTTAGAAACAGCAGACAGATTTCCATTAAAGCAGATAAAAAACATATCCTGGTTAAGATAGACGAAATACAATATCTGGAAAGCCTGGGCAATTATGTAAAGGTTTGGAAAGATGCTGATTTTTTACTCACGCCCAGAACAATGGGCAGTTTTGAAGACCAGCTACCTGGCGATTCTTTTATCCGCATCCATAAATCTTTTATCCTCAATAAAAAATATGTCGATTACCTGGAAGGCAATACCATTGTGCTTAAAAATGGCCAGCAAGTGCCGATTGGAAAAAATTATAAAAGTATGATTAAACAGTTACTCGATATTGAAGATTAAGTTTAACCCGTCTTTAACCAACCTGTGATACTCATCCGTTGCTTGTTGGTGAGCAGTACTTCGTGCTCCAGATCTGAACTTTTAAAGAAAACGCTTTTACCATTATCGGGCGAGATATTCTGCTCCTCATCAACATGATAAATACGCAGTTCTCCCCCATCAGCAGCTTTCCAATCCGCATTTAAATACATAATCATCGAATATTGGCGGCTCCCGTTATTTTGAAACTGATCGATGTGTTTTTTATAAAATGTACCCGATTCGTAAAGGGTATAATGGAATTCGTATCCTGTAATACCCGTATAACAGGTGCGGTTTAGATAAAGTACAAATTCATCCATCAGATCGAAGAAGTCGTTTTCATATTGATTTTCGTGTTTACGGTCCAACCAGTAAATCACGTCGCTTCTAATCAGTTTATCCTGATTTACAACATTAGCATTGCCCACTCCGGCATTTAACAGTTTTTTGTTCTCAAACAGCCCGATCAGGTTGTTTTTAAGATGAGCAGCCAAAGAAACGCTTAAAAAGTTCTCGGCAATGCCCACTTTATCCTCGATAAAACTATCGATAAGGCAATCAAATATTTTTTCCAACAGATTGTATTAATCTTAAAACGATGTGCCTAAGGTTGGTAAGGTAGTCTTAATTAATGGCTAATATTCAAACTAAATGTTAAATTGCATCTTCCAAACCAAATACCATGAAATATCTAATTACACTCTCACTGCTTTTCATCTATTGCAATCTTAATGCACAAGATAGCAGCAAAGTTGTTCGAACAACAAGTAGAATCGTATCATTGCAAGGAAGCATGATCCCCAAACTAGACACCAATCTGGTATATTATAATGAAAAGGGCAAAGCCTTGCGCTATTATCAATACGATAAAATGTTCCGTACAGGAATGTACAGATTAGTGCCAAGCAGCGATAGATCTCTGCCCCAGAAAATGGTCATCACAAAAATGAGCGAGGAGGAATTTAATAAGTTTAATACTTTGATACGTGAAAGTATAAAAATCAAAACTCCATATATTTATGAAGGTAAAAAACTCGATCTTGCTCCTTTAACAGCTTTTTACGAGCAGGAGAAATTACAGAATAAGGTAATTGTACAAATATACTGGTATGCGAGTTGTGGCACCTGTACCGAGAACTTTGCCGAGATAAGTACCTTCGTTAAAGAGCTGGGCGATCCCAAGGATTTATTGATTTTGGCCATTACCACCGACATTAACGACGTGGCTGCTAAAAAACTAAAGGAGCAGCCTTTGCGCAATGCCGAACTGATCAGTTCGGGAAGGGCCATATCTGATGCCTATCAGCTTACCCGTTATCCCATATATATTGTTTCTGACAGGAACCAGATCATCAAGTACGCCGTGGTTGGCAGCTCGAGACTAACCATACCCGATCTAAAAACAGCCATTAAAGCGGCCTTAAACAAGTAAATTTCAATGATTAAATGAAAACTTTCCCTGCCCAATACTCCACCTTATCAGCCGTCGCCTTAAAAAATCATTTGATTGAAGCTTATCAGTTAGATCCAGCTACTACCTGTCGGCTTTTAATTAGAAATGTAAGCGATACTTACATCCTGGAAAACCAATCTCAAAAATACATCTTCAAAATTTACCGCGATGCGCACCGCAAACGCAACGAAATTGAAGCAGAAGTAGAATTGCTTAATATTTTAAAAGCCAATGGCAACGGGGTTTCTTATCCGTTAACAGATGTAACAGGAAAACAGATTCAACAGTTTAATGCCATCGAAGGGTTAAGAAATGGCGTACTTTTTTCTTTTGCTGAAGGTAAGGTGATTTTGGATCTGGAAAATGCGCAGCTCATTCAATTAGGGCAAGATATTGCTAAATTACACCAGACTACTTCTTCAATTAAGCTCAGTAACCCACGCCCGGTATTCAGCTTTGAAACCACTTTATTTGAGCCGCTACATGATTTAAAACTACATTTTGCAGAAATGCAAGAAGAATTCGAATACCTTTCGGATGTTGCTGTTAGAGTGGTTAAAAAATTCGAGGAATTTGATACTTCAAAGTTCAGTTATGGTTATTGCCACTACGATTTCTTTCCAAAAAACTTCCATTTCGATAGCGCAGGTAATATTACTTTTTTCGATTTCGATTTTGCGGGAGAAGGATATTTGATTAATGATTTAATGACCTTCCTTAACCATTATTTCTTCCATCAGCTCAATAACCTGATTACAAAAGAACAAGCAGAAGAAGATTTTAACACCTTCTTAAGCGCGTATCAACAGGTGCGGCCATTAACGGCTGATGAGTTAGAAGCCATTCCCTATCTGGGCATCACTTTTCATATTTTCTTCCTAAAATTCTTTTATGATAATTACGACGATTGGTCGAATGCTTTTTTAACACCCAGATATACCAAACATCGTGTAACACTGATAAAAAAATGGGAAGAAATGTATTGTAACTTTTAGGCAATGCGACCCAGAATCTCACCAGCCTTGTTTATCTTGTACTTAAATCAAAATCAATAAGATGGATCAGAAAATAATCAACCTGTATGATGAGTACACCCACAGTCAGGTAAGCCGGAAGGACTTTATGAAAAAGCTGGCTATTCTTGCCGGCAGCACGGCATTGGCAATGACTATTTTGCCCATGCTCGAAAACAATTACGCTGCTGCTGCAGATTTTAACAGTGATAATATCGAAGTTGAAAACATTAGCTATACTGGAGCTGATGGTGAAATAAAAGCCGTTCTGGCCAAACCAAAAGGAAAAAAGAACTTGGGCGCGGTATTGGTGATTCACGAAAACCGGGGTTTAAATCCACATATTATTGATGTAACCAAACGTGTGGCTGCCGAAGGTTTTATTGCGCTCGGCGTTGATGCACTTTCTCCATTAGGCGGAACACCAGCTGATGAAGATAAAGGCCGCGAGCTGATCGGCAAGTTAGACCCTGAGAAAAACTTGCAGAACTATTTAAAAGGACTCGAGTATTTACGCAATAGAAAGGATGGAAATGGTAAGGTAGGCTGCGTTGGTTTCTGTTGGGGTGGTGGAATGGCAAATAAATTAGTTGTTAACGATTCTAAATTGCAAGCTGCCGTTGCTTATTATGGCGCACAGCCAAATGTTGCTGATGTTCCGAAAATTAAGGCCAGTGTAATGTTACACTATGGTGGTTTAGACGAACGCATTAACGCAGGAATACCAGCTTACGAGCAAGCCTTAAAAGACAATAAAATCGATTATAAAATTTACATCTATGAGGGCGTAAACCACGCCTTTAATAACAATACCTCACCTACACGCTACAACGAAGCTGCCGCAAAACTGGCCTGGAGCAGAACAATTGAACTGTTTAAACATAAACTGGCGGTGTTGACACGGTAAATTTTTATGGCTCTGTCTTTTCAGGCGGGATGCCAACTAGTTTCGTCATTTCGAGCGAAGCACAGCGTAGTCGAGAAATCTAATGAGATAGATTTCTCCCCGCCTGTACGGGCAGTCATTTCGCTACCGATGAAACCTGTGAAACACGCAAGCATAGCATAAGAAAATAAAAACTAATGCTTAAATCGGCACTCTCCAGTCGAAATGACGATTTTTCTCATTAATTTTAATATCATGGAAAGAGGAGGATGGATCTATATCATGACCAATTTTGAAAAAACGACATTATATATCGGTGTAACATCTGATCTTAGAAGCCGCATTTATGAACATCAGAATAAAACTTATCCGAATTCTTTCACAGCCAAATACAATTTGATTTATTGCGTGTATTATGAAACTTTTCTGTCAATTGAAGAAGCTATCGATCGGGAAAAGCAAATAAAAAAATGGAACAGATCAAAGAAAGATAATTTAATCAATAGCTTTAATCAAAACTGGGATGATTTAACAGAAGCTATAAATGATTGGGACGAATAAGCTTATAAACCCGTCATTTCGAGCTCAGTACCAATTCTTAACGTCATTTCGAGCGAAGAACAGCGTAGTCGGTCGAGAAATCTAATGAGATAGATTTCTCCATTTCGATACCGATGAAAAATCGGTACACTACAGTCGAAATGACGATCATTCTAGGAATTTCTCTTACGAATTATCCTTCATTTCGAGCGAAGTAACCACTCACAACGTCATTTCGAGCGAAGAACAGCGTAGTCGGTCTAGAAATCTAATGAAATAGATTTCTCCATTTCGATACCGATGAAAAATCAGTACGCTACAGTCGAAATGACAATCATTCTAGGAATTTCTCTTACGAATTATCCTTCATTTCGAGCGAAGTAACCACTCACAACGTCATTTCGAGCGAAGCACAGCGTAGTCGAGAAATCTAATGAGATAGATTTCTCCATTTCGATACCGATGAAAAATCGGTATACTACAGTCGAAATGACGATCATTCTAGGAATTTCTCCTACGAATTATCCTTCATTTCGAGCGAAGTAACCACTCACAACGTCATTTCGAGCGAAGCACAGCGTAGTCGAGAAATCTAATGAGATAGATTTCCCCATTCCGCTACCGATGAAAATCGGTACGCTACAGTCGAAATGACAATGTGGGCAGTCGAAGGACGACATGGAAAAAGAAATAGCGGCTTGCAAGATACCAACCTAAAACAAATCCGTTTTAAGCATGGTTTTCAAAATATTCGATTGAACATCGAAATTATTGAGGTGGTTTAAGAAATTAATATCCGATATTTTGTGGTAACTATCTTCCAACAAATTGATCACCTCATGTGGGATGGCAGTTTTTAACACCGCAGCATTACTTTTCAGTTTGTCGTTTTTATACTGTAACTCCTGTACAATCCGCTCCCGCTCAGAAAGATTGGTAGACATATCCAAATCTTTCAAAATGGTTAAATCGCAGAAAAGAAACAAGTTTCTGCTCGGAAAAAATAGATAATAACTGTCTATATCCAAAAATTTATAAAGTTCAATCACCAGTTCACCAGATTTTAAACCGATATAAAATTCAGTTCTAAAATCGTATTTACAGAGCTTACCCATCAGTTTCTTCTCGATGGTTGCATAAACATTGGTGTATACCTGTTTATCCTGGAAGTTGATCAGTTGGGCAAATTGATCAGTAGTAAGATCGAAATAAAAATCGTTGGCGTATCTGGAACTGAAAACATTGATGTTTTTAGAAAAAGGGAAATCAGAACTTAACTCCGATAATACACTGAATAACTTCCGCAGTGATAAATTAACTTTAAGCGACTGCTTTTGTTTATCCTGCTGAAAGCTTTTCTGATCAACAAGTGCACCCGCCATGCGGTCGATCAGCTCCTCGTTCAGATCAATTTCATCATAAATAAGCGATACGTTTTTCTCATTGCTCTTTTTGATCTTTTTGAGCAGTTCGATTACGCTATCGGTAAACTGGAGATGGAAAAGATCTAATTTTTCGATCTCGAGTTCTTCATTATTGGCAAAAAGTTGATGAATAACCTGGCTCCGTAAGTAAATTTTATAAATCACTTCATCATCAAAAAACACAGAGAGCAACTGTAAACGGTTGATCTCTGCGCTTGATTTTTTGAGAATATTTAAGCGGTATTCATCCATAGATTAAATTAGTTCACCCTCGTCACGTTCTTTTTCAACTCTGTTTCCAAAGTTTTAAGTTCGCCATCTAACACACGTCTGCTTTGTGCACCAGCCTCATGGATCTGTTTCACTTCGTTAAGTGTTTCAATCAACGATGAAGTAGTCTGTTTCAATGTCTCCAAAGATACCACAGTTTTTTCATTTTCTCTGGCCACATCGATGCTGTTCTGTTTTAACATCTCTGCATTTTTCTGTAGAATCGTGTTCGTGGTATCCGAAATTTTCTTTTGCATCTCTACATTGGCTTTTTGCCTTTGTAAAGCAACAGCAATAGTCAGCTGGTTTTTCCAAACCGGAATGGTTGTAGAAACAATCGACTGTGCCTTTTCTGCAATAGAGGTATTGTTATTCTGTACCACGCGGATCTGCGCCAAAGATTGCAGCATAATGAAACGCACAATCTTCATATCGGCCAGTCTTTTATCCAAACGGCTAATAAAATCCCTTAAATCGGCAATTTCATAATCCTGATAATCGGCCGGGCGACCTTCCATTTCTGCAAGTTTGATATTCAGTTCGTTGTATTTTAGCTGTCCGGCAATAATCAGTTCCTCCATCTGGTGGATGTAACCAACATTGCTATCAAACATGGTTTGCAGCGAACTGTTATCCTTAATTGAATTTAACCTTCCAGCTTTAATTTTATTGGTGATTTTATCAATATTGTTCACCACCACATCATATTTCTGGAAAAGTTTTTTCACATCAACAACCAGACTCTTTAAAAAAGGAATTTTAGAGATAAAACTTTTAAATCCACTTTGTTCGAGTTCTGAAACATCAATATAGTTCAATTCGGTAAGCAGTTCGTTAATTAAACCGCCAACTTCGCCGCTATTGTAGGTACGTACAGACGATAAAAACTCGTTACTGTATTTCTCCATTGAGTTTTGAGCATCGCTACCGTAATTCAAAATAGAATTTACGTCTGATGGTTCTAGCGATTTTCCAATTTCCTGGTATTTAGCCGTTTCCTCGTTAGTTATTTTTTCGAGGTCAATATTACCGTCCTTGTCCAGTTTAACCGGCGTAAGAACCTGGGGAAGATTTGGGTTGGTTTCCATAGTTTATTATATGATCAGCTTTGCAGCTTATAAATAATTTTGAGTTACAGTTTTAACGGTATCTTCCAGTTTTTTATCTTTGGTAGGCTCACCAATGGCATTAAATTTCCATTCGCCATTTTTCTTGTAGAAAACACCCATAACCATTGATACATGCCCTGCAAAGTTAGCACCATGTGCAATATCAAATTTGGCAAAAACCTCGTTTACACGTTTGGTTGTACCCTCGTAAATGCGGATCGAAGCAAATGGAATGGTACCGAAATCGTGACCTCTAAAACTGTTCAATACGAAGGCAACATAAGTCACATTTGCATCCAGCTGAGAAAAATCGAGTGTAATGATCTCATTATCCAGGCCATCATCGCCACCCATATCGCCGGTTAAATCGTCGCCGCTATGTTTTACAGATCCGTTTTTAGATTTCAGGTTACCAAAGTAAACCACTTCTAAAAGCTGTTTATTTTCATTGTATAATGCGCAGCTTCCATCTAAATCTACGGCTTCTTTTGACGATCCAAAACCGAATAAACCTTTCTTCTCAATCGCGCCCCAGTTAATACCTACGCAAACATTCTGAAGTTTGCTACCGTTACTTTTTTCTAGACTGATACGCTGTCCTTTTTCAAGATTGATTGCCATAATATTATTGATATTTGTTTAAATAATCCTGTAAACCACCTTTCATCCCTACGCCAACCGCTTCAAATTTCCATTTGCCTTCGCGTTTGTAAATCCTGCCAAATTCTACTGCAGTTTCGATAGAGAAATCCTCTTCTAATTCATATTTTAAGATCACTTCGTTGGTTACCGCATCAAAAATACGGATGAATGAATTTCTCACCTGACCGAAATTTTGTCTTCTGTTATCGGCATCATGGATAGTAACCACAATACAGATTTCGTTTACCTTCGCATCAGTTTTGGTTAAATCAATTTTAATCTGCTCATCATCGCCGTCACCATCACCGGTTAAGTTATCGCCAGTATGCTCAACCGAACCATCTGGCGAAACCAAATTGTTATAGAATACAAAGTTTTCGTCAGAAACCAGTTTTTTCTGATCGTTTAATATAAAAATCGAAGCGTCTAAATCGAATGCAGAACCTGTAGAAGAAGTATTGGTATCCCAACCTAAACCTATTGTAAATTTAGGAGCATCGATATTTTCTCTTTGCCCCTTTTGCAAATTAATAGCCATATTTAAATTAATTTATAATTGTTGTTTTTGATATAGTCTTTTATAAGATGTAAATTTTTCGAATACGCCTCTATCGTGTGGTAATTATTCCCCAACGACAGGTCGTAAAGCTGATTGATAAAATCGGTACTCCTGCGTTCTAAGAAGATGGTAAAACTGCTCGAAGTACTATTTAAAATATATTTCACAATGCGGGTATTGAAGCTGAAATTGCCACCATCAATAATCTCTTCCAGATCGAAAATAGATTTGATCTGATGATAGTTCAGAAAGTTTTCTACATTGGGATGGATGTTTTTATTTACCAGTTCGGCAAAATAAAGCATATGCATTTCATTCTTTAAGCCATATTCTTTGGCCATTTTTAAAATCATGCGCTCGTGGCTTCCGGTAATCCGGATATCGTCCAGAAATAGCAGTGTTTTGCCCACCAAAAATTCTCTATCAATATGGAACGAATCATTTCCGATTAACGAAAGGCGTTCTTCGGCACTTAATTCACCATAATCTTCCTTATAGGTAATGGTGCGGTGTACTTTCGTTTCCTGTACTGCCAAACCTCCATTTTCGACCAGCCAGCGGTTAAGCTGGCAAACGAAATAGTTTTTCATGGCAAAGGTGGCCGTTGGAATAAAGCTGTAAGGACTCGAAATTACCACAATCTGATCGGTAATTAAATTATCGGCCAGATAGTACCGGATAAAACCATCTGCGAGGTCTTTCCCGAACGACCGGGCCACCAGGTCATCGCCAAACTTAAAGCGGCTATAATCATCGGCACTAAAGCCAAAATCGGCTGTATTGTCTATTTTATGGAGTGAGAAATTATACGGTATCATAGAGTAGGTTTGAGATAGATAGATTGTTGGAATTGATCAGCATACTGTTAATACCCATGGCTTCTGCCCCGCGTACATCGGCATGTGGGTTATCCCCAACATGGATCACTTCTGTTAACAACAATTCAGGGTGTTTTGTTCTGTCGATGGTATCTAACATCAACTGAAAAAAGCCTGCACTGGGTTTCGACATGCGCACCTCATCAGAGTAAAGCTGAAAATCGATAAACTGATCAATACCCAAATGTTTGATTACTTTTTTTAAGGTTTTACCTTTAATAAAACCCGTGTTACTAAGTATGTTGGTAGAGCTTTCGCCCGATTCTTTAATTTTAGCCAGCACATCTAAACAATCACCGCAGTAGAGTTTAGGCATATGGTTAAATACGATCTGTTCCATATCATGATCAAGCACTTTAAGGTCTACATCACGAAAGTTGAAATCGTAATCGTTGATCATACTGATGATCATTAAATACATTTCGTCGGCATCCACATTTTTCCCTGCTTTTTCATTGATGGCGTTCACCATTAAATCTACCTGACGGAAAGTAACAGCAATTTCATCAAGGGTTTTGTGCTTGCCATTAAAATTCCGGTAAAAATACTGCACCCGTTCTTGTTTGTACGTTGGATTTGATTTAATCAACGTTAACCAAAGATCGAATGAGTAATGTTTGTAAAAAGCCATTGCGCCCTGTTTCCTAATCTATTTTAATAAATTCTAATATTACAAATTTGATTGTATAATTAGAAACGGTTGATTGTAAGATTTATCACAGATAAGCCTTACCTGTTAAGATTTATCCAATACTTCTTCAGCTTCATCCGAAATGATGATATCGCTTTTGTGCTTTTTCGGAAAGTTGAACAAAAGAGAGGTTAGTACTGGTATGATGAATATCGCTACTGTAAAAATAGAGACAAATAGATCTGTTTTTTCACCTTCAATGGCATGAGAAATAGGCGATTCGGGATAGAAGTGCGTAAATAATGATGACGTCAGTTTAATACCCAAAACACCGATTACTATAAAGGCCACTGTTTCTAAAAAGGTAAATTTCTCCATTAGTTTTACAAAAGCCTGCGCCACAAAACGCATGGCTAAAATCCCGATAAAAACACCAATATAGATTAACCAGATATGATCGGTAAAAGCTACCGCAGCAAAAACATTATCAATAGAAAAGGCCAAGTCCATTACCTCTACCAAAGCAACGGTAGCCCAAAACGTACCGACTAAACCAACGGTAGATTTATAGATCCAGCTTTTGCTTTTATCAACTTCCTCATCTTCCTCACTTTTTTTGCTGTTCTTTTTTCTAAAATAATCGAAAGCCAGATAGAGCAGGTATAAACCGCCAAGTGGTTTTAACCACCATATTTTTACCAGCCATGCCGCCAGAAACAAACAAATACCCCTAAAAACATAGGCCCCGATAATACCATATTTCAGCGCTTTTTCCCTTTGCGATTTTGGCAAATCCATTACCATGGTAGCCAAAACAGCCGCATTATCAACCGAGAGCAAACTCTCGATGACAATTAAGTTTAAAATAATCAATAATCCGGCCTGTATATCTTCACCTAAAATCGTGTGCAAAAAATCCATTGAGTGAGTGTGTTTTTAAATTAAAGTTTTAGTTAGACAGCAAAGAAACAAAATTTTATCATTTCCGATGTCTGTTTTATTATTGTTAGAATGACAATTATTGGAATTGTTACGTAATTAGCCCTAAATATTAGTTTACAGTCTCCAACTGATAAATTGTGCCCTTATCTCCTGCCAGTACGACAACCTTTCCTTTTTTTGCCTTTTGAACAGCATTAAAGCTTTTATCAGAAATGTGTTTCCAGTTTAAGCCGCCATCCGTAGAGAGATCAGTACCCGAAGTACCTGTAGCAATTAATGTTTTTGCATTAAGGTAGGTTACTGCAGAGCGAAAACCTAACACAGGGGTAGCTGGTTTTTGCCAGGTTTTACCCCCATCGTTGCTTAAAAGCACATTATTTGTATTTTCTTTATCCTTTACATAATTACCGCCCACTACGATCCCTTTTTTTCCGTTAAAGAAATCGACAGAGAAAGGCCCGGTACTATTTTCGCCCTGCAAAATAGGGCATTTAAATACCTGCCAGGTTTGACCATAATCAGGTGAAAAATAGATATTGGAAACCGTTCCACCAGTGGCAATCCAGGTTTTACCATCAGCCAACGTTTTAACGGTTGTACCGCTGGCAGCAAAACTTGCTTCGCCTTTAGCCATATTGTTTTTTAGGTTTGCAGAAATATCCTGCCAGGTTTTACCGGCATCCATGGTTTTGAGCAGTTGCAGTTTATCATTGATCGGATCGCCGAAAATAATTCCTTTGTTTTTGTCCCAGAAACTCACACCATCTAAAAATATGGCAGAATCTACATTTTTGTAGCTTTCTGTCCAGGTTTCGCCCCCATCTGTTGTTTTTAGAATATAAGCCGGTGATGCAATGCCCACAATAACAGCGTTCTGCTCATCAAAAGCTTCTATATCCCTAAAATCGATTTTTTCGTAACCTTTGGGTTTCATCCATTTCCAGGTGTTACCGCCATCGGTAGTTTTACCTACCGAGCCATTGCTCCCACTTACCCAGGTAACCTGATCGGAAACCACACTTAAGCCACGTAAACTGGTTTTGGCACTTTCATTCAACGGTTTAATCGAATACGATTGTGCAGCGCAAAAAAAAGGTGCCATTATTAGGCACCATAAAATTTTCTTCATGTATATGTTATTTAACACGTCTAAAAGTTTCTGATCTTCCTAAAAGCGAAATGCCCACATAACCGCGAACGTTCAGTACATCAGCACTTTTTAAGCTTAAGTTACAGCTATACGTTTTACCACTTTTTGGGTCGTAAATGGTTCCATCAGTCCACTTGCCATCATCATAAACAAAATCTTTAAGGATTTCCAGATTTAATAAAGCACGCTTCTGTAGTTTTTCGTCAGGGTTTTTAATATCCAGTTTAGGTTTACCATTGATGTTTGGTTCCTTTATCCAGGCCAGTTTCCCATAGAATTTATCACCCTTTTTATAAATTTCTATTTGTCCTTCTCCTGATGGATTAAGCCACTTGCCAACAATCGCATCTTTGTTCTGTGCGAAAGCAGAAAATGATACCGCTACGAATAGCAGCATTAAAAATGGGAACTTTCTCATATTTTTTATTTCTAGTTAGTTTTTAAAGATAATAATTACACCTTATATCGAAACACTAAATAAAGAGAAAAAGTATGAGAAAGTTTTACAAACCTAAAAATTTACTTTGAAACGATTGGCAGGTACTTCGTCCTGTACGCATAAAAGAGGAATAGATTAAACAGAAGCATTACCGCAACCATAGGCAGTTCTTTCGGACCCAAAAATGCATGGTATAGAAAAATGTTTAAGGTTACCGGAAAAATTACCAGTGCGCCTAATGGTGCTGTTCTGCCAATAAGCAAAAGTATACCTCCTATCAACTCTGTAACTTTAATTAAAGGCATCAAATAAATAGAGGCCATTACACCCGACATAAATGTGGTTTGGGCAGCCGACATTGCTGGTGCCTCCTTAGGCATTAAGTGAAGAAAAAAGCTTACCGAAGCAAAAAGGTACATGGCGGCCAGAAGCACGCGGACAATAATAACTACAATTTTCATATGGTTTAATTTTTGGTTTCTATAGTTAAAAATAATAATTTTTTTTTATAGTTTGCTGACTAGTAATCCATTAGTCATTGGCTCATTGCTTAGAATGGTTAATCGGTTAATTGTTGAAATCGGTTAATTGACGCCCAATTTAGCCTTGTTCATTGGTCATTAGTTAATTAGTAAATGTACATTGTTCATTCCCTGCGTACCGTCCTCCTAAACTTGTTTCAGGATCTAATGAAGCAAAAGCTTATTTGGTTCATGGTCCACAATATGTTGGTTAATGGTTCATGGTCAATAGCCAAGGTCTGTTAACCATGAGCCACTGACCATTTTTATCGGACTTGGTTCGTGGTCCATAGTATGATGTAATGGCTATGGTCAATTTAACCATGAGCCATTAACTATGAGCCATCTGCAAAAGACTAAGGACTCAAGACTTCCGACTCAAGACTATTTATAATCATAATTCACCATCCATTGAATACCGAATTTATCAGTCGCCATGCCAAAAAGCGCGTTCCAAAAGGTTTTCTCTAAAGCCATGGTTACCGTTCCACCTGCCGAAAGGCTATCAAAAAGGCGTTTCGCTTCTTCTTCACTTTCTGCATCAACGGATAAAGAAATACCGGTACCAAAAGTCGATGCAGGCATTGGGTCGGTAATATCGGTTCCCATTAATATGTTACCGCCTATGGGTAAAGCGATATGCATTAATTTCTCCTGATCGCCAATTTGCATGCCTTCACATCCGGGCGAATCTTTATAACGTTGTACTACGGTGAATTCGCCACCAAAAACAGATTTGTAAAAATTGAATGCTTCTTCGGTATTACCGTTAAAATTTAAATACGTGTTTACTGTTGCCATTGTTTTGTTGTTTTATCTTGTTAAGAATGTTTAATTATTTTTTTTACGTCCTCCTGAACTTGTTTCAGGATCTATTTAACACAAAATACTGATCAAGAAGTAGTTACTAAATCTTTAATGCTATAAAAACTACTCATAAAACAATTCCGATTGCTATCGGATCAAAAAGACGTTATTAATGGATTTTCGTCAACTTAATATCCATCCAGTCCACCCAGTTTTTTCCGTCGAACTGCTCCCACGTGCCCTCGATGCTATTTTCTTTAAAATTCCCTTTAAATCTTTCGGTATCGGCAAATATTAAAATGATATCATCATAAATTTTAAGCGTAGCTATTGAAATATTCCCATCGTTATCGAACGATTGCGACCTAAACACATCTTCCATATCATCGTAATGTGTAATTTCCAGCGACTGGATCTTTTTATTGCCGAGCATTACATCCACCCGATGTGTTAAGAAAAAATTACCTTCAATCCATTCGTAGGTATCTGTTCCGGTAACCACCTCTCCCGATTTGGTTAAACCTTCTGTTTTCCATTTGCCGATATAAGGGTGTAATAAATCAAGCCTGTTGTTTCTCATAAATTTAGTTAAATCAATTGATATCAAGCTTATTGTATATATTTTTTAACTGGTGCACATGTCGTTGCGTATGGTAAATTACAAAATAAATGGCCTCCAAACGGGTGAGATAACCATAACCAGGCAATTCATAAGAGGAACATGTTTTTGTTAAATCTAAATTCGATATCGAAGTCGAAATACCCGCTCTGATCTCCATTAAATTTTTCAACAATGCAGATTGGTTGTATACCTTATCTTCAGGACAGATCACTTTTGGTGAATCGTATTTCACATCGAAATTCAAAAAATCCTTCCTGATTTCACCTACCATTAAATCAGCAGGTTTGTCCGTTTCGGTAACCGGCCCATTAATTACCTGCAAAAAGCCTGAATTTGATAAAATCATATGTTCGGCCAGTTGACCTGCTGTCCAGCTTCCCTCAAAAGGCACTTCATTAACCTGAGGTGCTTCGAATTGGGCTAAAACATTTTCCAATGCCGATAAAGTTTCGTCGGCTTCTTTAATTACTTTTTCCATAATTTACATATAATTCATTCCAGGGTAACCTAATAATCTACGCCACAAGGCAATCTGCCCGATGCAATTGGCATCGCGGTAGGTACTGAAACTGATCATTTCAAACAGTGTAATTTCCATTCCGGGCATACTGAGTTTCTCTTCTAATTTTTCATCTGTAGCCTGCGTTAAAGCTTCCTGTAATTTTGGAGAAATCTCTTTCCAGTCTTTAATAAAATCGGCAAGCGATGGATAGGCGGCATCATCAATAATTCCTTGGTTATTGGCAAAAAGATCGTCGGTTATGGATGGAAGATCGATACCGAACGATTTAGCCAGAAAATAACGGCCCTGCACAATACTTCCGGTAATCCAGGCAATATGGTTGGCTTTGGTGTCCAATCTTTTTTGTGTATCCTTTTCATCTATACCATCTAAAGCCCTTAATAAAAAATCTGTATGCATTTCGTACAGCACGATAAAGCCATACATTCTGCTACTTCTTGGTGTGGTTTTCATATTGATTATGGTTAGGTGATTTATTTAAAATAAAGTTAGCTGTTAATTGAGACGTAGAGTGTTGCCGTAAAAGTCAATCTTAAGGGGCATTTCAGACAATTTTTATATATTTACGATACCTAAATTTTTAACCAGATGATACAAGTAGGTGTTTTATTGCCCCAGAATTTCAGATTATTAAGTATAGCAGCCATTTTAGACGTATTTGATACTGTAAATGGATTTTACCGGACAGATGATTTAGAAATCCCATTTAACATCAGTTTAATCACATTAGAAGATAAAAATTACAATTTCAGTGAACATCCTTGTGTAGCCATACAAAAAGCTACAGATCTTGATCTCATTTTAGTTCCATCATTTGCAACCAATGATATTAAAGAATGTATTGCAACGAATAAGCGTTATATCCCCTGGCTAAATAAACAACATCAATCAGGGGCTGAAATTGCTACCTTTTGTACAGGGGCTTTTTTACTTGCCGCATCAGGATTGTTGGATGGCAAGGCTGCTACCACACATGTTGATGCCTGTTCGGCTTTTTCTACTGCTTTTCCGCTGGTACATTTAAAAGCGGATAAAACAGTAACACAGGATGGCCGGTTATTTACAAGTGGTGGGGCAACATCTACCTTCCATTTATTGCTGCATATTTTACAGCTTCATTGCGGAAAAGATATGGCTGTTAAGGTGGCCAAAATTTTCGCCATCGATATGGACCGTGTAAACCAATCCTATTTTAGCACCTTTCAGCCCATCCGCCACCATAATGATGATTTAGTGGCCTCGGCACAAGAAAAAATTGAAAGCAATTATCAGGATGTCGCTACTATTGAAGAGATGATCAAAGACATTCCTTCCAGCAGAAGAAATATCGTACGCCGATTTAAACAGGTAATTGGTATTACGCCTATCGAGTACCTTCAACAAACGCGTATCGAGGCCGCGAAAAAGTTATTGGAACAAACGGCACAGCAGATGACCGAGGTGATTTATAACTCTGGTTACAATGATCCAAAAGCATTTAGAAAAGTGTTCAGAAAATCTGTAGGGATGACACCGACACAATACCGTGATAAATTTCAAGCCAGGTAGATTTGAATACCTATCAATTTGTTATACAGAACTTGTTAGGTATCTTCCATGTTAATTAAAGATGATTAAAAAATCAAGATGAGCTATCTATTTTTTTGAAGCGCAAAGCCTGTGTTTCTTGGCAAACAGCTGTCCCGCTTTTACTCCAAGTCCTCACTCATTGCTTCGCTGCGGGCTTTCCATGCATCCGATAGGAGCTATCGGATCTGGGCTATACATGATTGTTATCTGCACCAAACATCAAAAAACACTACTGCTTTGAAAAAGCCTGCTGGTATTTGAGCGGCGTTTTACCGGTGATCTCTCTAAAATACTTGTGAAAACTGGTAAAGTTATAAAATCCACAATCGTAACAGATTTCCTTCACCGTTAAATCATTTTCAATCAATAATTTACAGGCTTGCCCCACCCTGATCTCGTTGAGAAACTGCGTATAGGTTTTTCTGCTTTTCGTTTTAAAGAATTTGCAAAAAGAATTCGGACTGATTTTAGCCACGGCAGCAATTTCTTTCAGTTCTATTTTATTTTTGTAATTGCTGATGGTATAATTATAAATAGATTGGATTCTGTCTTTTTCGTTCTCCAGGAAATTGGGTTTAAATCCAAGCGAAACCAACATATTTTTTTCATCACAATTGGCTATTTCGGTTAAAACCTCGAGTAGCTTAATAATGCGCATGGTACCCGTTGCCGCTATAATCTGTGGCATTAAACTCGCGATTTTCGCTTTCGAGATGCCCTCCAGTTTAATTCCCTGTTTAGATTGCGCTATGATTTTTTTGAGCTCCTGGTTTTCGGGAAGATCGATAAACGCCGCACCCAAAAAGTCTTCCTTAAAGTGGATGGCATACACATCAACCGATTCTCCGGTAGTTTGTTCAAAAAACTCAGGATCAAAACGCCAATAGTGTGGCAAATTGCTTCCTACCAAAACAACATCGCCATCGCTAAAATTTTTAATGCTATCGCCAATAAACTGCGTTCCCCTACCCTTTTTGATGTAAATCAACTCTAAAGCAGAATGGTAATGCCACAGATTGTTTACATCTGGCATGGTATCCCTTCGGGCGCTAAAAGAATCTACCGAATTGGTAGATACATTAAGTAAATGCGGTTTCATAAAATCTTAAAAAATCAATCTAATATGCAGTAATATTCTGCAATGTATAAAATTGAGACAATATCATTTAATAATTAGATCATAAAGTTAAATTTTTATTAGCACTTATCGGCTTAATTTGTAAAGCAACATCTAACCAAAAACATATCATGAAGGTGGGATTATTTATTCCTTGTTACATCGATCAGCTCTGCGCTAAAGTTGCCAGTGCAATGCTGAAATTGCTAAAAAAACTTAGTTTAGAAGTGCATTTCCCTACTGAACAAACCTTTTGCTGTTGCCACGGCGCCAGAAATTTAACGATATTTATTTTAGCAGAACCTGCTTAACCGATTTATAACCAAACAAACATGAGCCACAACACATCAACGAACTTTAAAGTATCCGATACGCCAAAAAATGGCAAAGGATATCTTTTCCCGCTAATTTTAGTCACCAGCCTCTTTTTCTTTTGGGGTTTTGTCCATAACCTCGATCCGGTATTAATACCGCATTTACGAAAAGCTTTTCAACTGAATGTTTTCGAATCTACGTTAGTCGATTCTTCGGTATTCATCGCTTATTTCCTCCTGGCATTGCCTGCAGGCTACATTATGCGTAAATATGGCTATAAAAGTGGCATTATCCTGGGGCTTATATTGTTTGCCATTGGTTGTTTATTGTTTATTCCCGCAGCCAACACCGCACAATACATCTTTTTCTTAGGGGCTCTTTTTATCATCGCTTGTGGTTTAACTTTTTTAGAAACCGCTGCAAATCCTTATGTTACGGTGCTTGGACCGCCAGAAACAGCTACCCAACGCTTAAATTTCTCTCAATCGTTCAATGGTTTAGCCGCATTTTTAGCACCTGTAATAGGTGGCAAATTGATTTTTACCGAAGCAAAATATACTGATTACCAACTCACTAAACTGCTTCCTTTAGAAAAACAGGCTTATATGCTCGAAGAGGCTTCAACAGTAAAAGCGCCTTATTTAATTTTGGGGATCCTGATTATTGTAGTGGCTGTCCTATTTATCTTCACCAAGCTTCCTGATATCAAGGAAGAAGAAAATGCCAACGAAAAAAGCACCTTTGCACATGTATTTAGCCATAGTCATTTGCGCTGGGCCGTTATCGGACAATTTTTTTATGTGGGTGCCCAGGTTTGCGTATTGAGTTTATTTATCAGTTTTGTCACCTCTTCGGCTGGAATAACGCAAGATCAAGCAGCATGGTATGCCGGCGCAGCGGGTTTAGCTTTTATGATCGGCAGGTTTGCAGGCACATTCTTTATGAGATTTGTTGCACCGCATAAACTGTTGATGCTTTATGCTTTAATCAGTGCGGCACTTACCCTGGTATCCATCTTTGCAACTGGAATGATTACCGTTTATGCTTTAATTGGTGTTGCCTTTTTTATGTCGATCATGTTCCCAACTATATTCTCATTGGGCATAGCAGGTTTGGGTAAAGATACCAAATTGGGTTCATCACTGATCGTCATGTCGATCGTTGGCGGTGCCTTTTTACCACCGATATTGGGTTTGATTTCAGATGCGACGCATAATATACAATATGGATATCTAGTGCCTTTCGTATGCTTTTTAGTAGTCTTCTACTTTGGCTGGAAAGGTTGGAAGCCCAATCATATTGAAAAAGAAATAAGTTTAGAAGTATAAAATGAAGAATTTAGTCATCAAGATTAACAATGCTGATAATGTTTTGGTTGCCTTACAGGATTTACCTGCAGACACCAAAATAGTGCACGAGGGAAATACTTACGTTACTGTAGATGAAATCCCCGCCAAGCATAAATTTTTTATGCAGGATATGAAGGCTGGCGATGAAGTGATCATGTATGGCGTGTTGGTTGGAAAGGTTCAGTTTGAGCTAAAAGCTGGCATGCGCATGAATGTAGAAAACACAAAACATGCTGCAGAGCCCTTTGCCTATCGGAATGTTAATTTTAAATGGGAAGCACCCGATGTAAGTAAATATGCCAATCGTAGTTTTAATGGTTATCACCGTAAAAACGGAGCGGTAGGCACCGCAAATTATTGGTTGTTTATTCCTACTGTATTTTGCGAAAACAGAAACCTGGATATCATTAAAGAATCACTGTATAGCGAATTGGGCTATGCTGTTGATGCTCAATATAAGTCTTACACACACAAACTTGTTCAGGCTTTCGAAAACGGAGAAGACATTAACAACATCAGTTTCGAACCGAAAGTAGATAAAACCAACCGCACTTTTAAAAATGTGGATGGTATTAAATTCCTTACACATAATGGCGGCTGTGGCGGTACACGTCAGGATTCGGATACCTTGAGCAAATTGTTGGCGGCTTATGCCAATCACCCCAATGTAGCAGGCATTACCGTTTTAAGTCTGGGTTGTCAACATCTACAGGTAGAAGATTTTAAACGTGATTTATTTGCGCTCGATCCTGATTTTGATAAACCACTCTTAATTTTCGAGCAACAAAAAGCACAAAGCGAAGAACAATTGATCCAAAACTCCATCAGAAGTACTTTTGAAGGATTAATGTTCATCAACAAACAACAACGCCAGGAAGCGCCCATAAGCAAATTATGCGTGGGTGTAAAATGTGGCGGCAGTGATGGTTTTAGTGGTATTTCGGCCAACCCAGCCGTTGGTTATTGTGCAGATTTATTGGTGGGTTTAGGTGCAAAAGTTTTATCGGCAGAATTTCCCGAGTTATGTGGCGTAGAACAGGAAATGATCGACAGATCTGTAGACCGGCCAACTGCAGAGAAATTTATCCGCTTAATGACCGAATATGATGACTTAGCCCACAAAGTTGGTTCAGGTTTTTACATGAATCCTTCGCCCGGAAATATTAAAGATGGTTTAATTACCGATGCCATAAAATCGGCAGGTGCGGCACGTAAAGCTGGTTCCTCTCCTGTTGTCGACGTTTTAGATTATACCGAACCCGCAACCAAACCTGGTTTAAGCCTGGTTTGTACGCCTGGCAATGATGTAGAAGCCACGACTGGAAAAGCCGCAGCAGGTGCAACCTTAATATTGTTCACCACTGGTTTAGGCACACCAACAGGAAATCCGGTCTGCCCAACCATTAAAGTGGCCACCAATTCGATTTTGGCCAAACGCATGAGCGACATTATCGACATCGATACCGGGGCAGTGATCAATGGAGAAAAAACCATTAACCAAATGGGCGAAGATATATTGGAATACTGTATAAAAGTGGCCAGTGGCGAAGAAATCCCTAAGGCCGTACAATTGAATCAGGATGATTTTATCCCTTGGAAAAGAGGTGTAAGCCTTTAGGTGATGGAAGATGTAGCATGAACAAGGTTAGATGTAGGAGGTAAATTCCTACAGGAAACTCGTTATTAAGTTAAGAAAAGAAGGATGTCATCCTGAGCGTAGTCGAAGGACAATCTTTTTTTGATTTATATGTAAGAGTCTTCGACTACGTTCAGACTGACAACTACTGTCTTCTCTCTGATTAAAACAACAAAACACAAATATTGACCAAATATGAATTTAAATTTAGACGGGAAAATAATACTGGTAAGTGGTGGTGCAAAAGGCATTGGTGCAGCTATTGTTAAGGCTCTGGCCATTGAAAAAGCCTTCCCCATCATTATTGGCCGAAATGAGGATGATAACCTTAAAATACTTCAGGAAGTAAAAGATTTAGGATTAACAGCAGATTATTTTACCGCAGAGCTTACCGCACCTGAAAATTGCAAAACGATTGTTGATGCAGTCTTGGCCAAATATAAGAGAATAGACGGTTTAGTGAACAATGCTGGCGTTAATGATGGCGTTGGACTGGAAAGCGGAACCTATGAAGCCTTTATGGAGTCGCTGCATAAAAATGTGGTACATTATTACCTATTGGCCAAACATGCTTTACCTGCATTGAAAGCGAGTAAGGGTGCCATATTAAATATTGGCAGTAAAACGGCAGAAACCGGGCAAGGTGGAACATCTGGTTACGCTGCATCGAATGGCGCCAGAAATGCTTTAACCCGTGAGTGGGCGGTAGAACTATTGCCTTTCAGTATCCGCGTTAATGCCATTATCGTTGCTGAAGCCTGGACACCTCTATATGAAAAATGGATCAGCTCTTTCGAAAACCGTGATGAAAAACTTAAGAGCATTACTGATAAAATCCCTTTTGAGAACAGAATGACCACAGTTGATGAAATTGCCAATACCGCTGTGTTTTTATTATCGGATAAATCGAGCCATACTACAGGTCAACTGATCCATGTGGATGGTGGTTATGTACATTTGGATAGGGCTTTACTATAAATAGATATCCTCGGTCTGTGTCCTCACAGACCGAAACACAAATAAAGTTAAGTGATCTGTGTGTTTTTTCTGTCATTCTGAACGCAGAGAAGAATCTGTATACGATGAAACACAGCACCCAAAATATGCTAGTGATTAAAGCAAAAAATCTAGTTTTAAGAATATTCCTAACCATAAAAAGATTCTTCGCTACGCTCAGAATGACAACTCTATTTTCTCTTCCTTTCTTCCAGATAAGCATGCCATAACAGCATCGTGGCAATGGTTCGGTGAGGCTTAAACTGATCAGCAACGGCCAACACCTCCTCTTTACTTATACCTGGTGTCAAGCCTTTAACCTTTTTCAAGGCATTAACCGCAGCCAAATCACCGATCGGAAAAACATCAGTATGATGGAGCATAAAAATCAGATAAATATCTACCGTCCAATCGCCAATGCCTTTAATGCTTTTAAGCTGGTTTCTGATCGCAAGATCGTCCATTTTTTCCATTGCGCTTAACGACAAAACTCCGCTAATCAGGCTTTCAGCCAGATGACGTGCATAAATTGTTTTTTGCCTGCTAAAATAACAGTCTCTTAATTCCTGGTCGCTAAGCAATAATAATTTTCCTGGTGTAACCTCACCAATTTTTTCTTTCAATTTATTTAGCGTAGCCAGTGCCGAAGCCAAAGAGACCTGTTGTTCCAAAATAATATGCACCAATGATTCGAAGGTATTGGGCCTCGACCAAAATGGAGGGTATCCGTATTGATCTAAAATGCCTTGCAGCTCTGCATCTCGATTTGCTGTTAAATCGCAAAGTTCGTGGAAGTTGGTCTGATCAAATTTTCGGAACATGGAAAATGTTTTTATTCAAATATAATAAGTTGCTTAATAAACCTTCCCCCCTCGGTCTGTGTCCCCTCAGACCGAAACCTGAAAGTGGTCTGTGGAGACACAGACCACGGATTAGAAAATAATATGCACCAAAGATTCGAAGGTATTGGGCCTCGACCAAAATGGCGGATAACCATATTGATCTAAAATGCCTTGCAGATCTGTATCTCTACTTGCTGTTAAATCGCAAAGTTCGTGGAAGTTGGTCTGATCAAATTGTCGGAACATGGAAAATGTTTTTATTCAAATATAATAAGTTGCTTAATAAATCTTCCCCTCGGTCTGTGTCCCCACAGACCGAAACCTGAAAGTGATCTATGGAGACACAGACCACGGATTAGGGCCTGATAGATACTGAAACAAGTTCAGTATGACGCTGAAAATTTAACGTCATTCCGGCTACAACATAACTCATTTTGGATCATCAGCCCTTTCAGACATTCCACACATTTGTGATGTACTATTTAAATCAATAAAATGAAAACAATCTTTATCACAGGTGCATCTACAGGTTTGGGGAAAGCCACCGCAAAATTATTTCAATCAAAAGGCTGGAGGGTGATTGCCACTATGCGCAATCCTGAAAAGGAAACAGAATTACAACAATTGGAAAATGTAAGTTTGTTACCGCTCGATGTTACCCGTCCGAAACAGATCGAATCAACCATAACACAAGCCATTAAAATGGCCAATATCGACCTGGTATTCAACAATGCCGGTTATGGTTTGGTTGGTGCATTAGAATCGTATACCGATGAGCAGATTAATCAACAGATCGATACCAATCTTATCGGCGTACTCCGCGTAATCAAATCTTTTATCCCCTACTTTAAGTCGCAAAAAAATGGATTGTTCATTACCACCACATCAGTTTGCGGTTTTTCATCCAATCCTCTTTCTCCGGTTTATAATGCCACCAAATGGGCCCTTGAAGGATTTAGTGAAAGTATTTCATACGATCTGGCTCAGTTTAACATTGGAATTAAAACAGTAGCTCCAGGGGGCATCAAAAGTGATTTTGTTAAAGGCATGCAGGCAACCATAGGCGAGGATTACGAAGTGCTGAACAAACGATTGGGCGAACTCTTTGCCGATGGTACGCTCATCACCTTTACCGAGGCCGAAAAAATTGCTGCAGTCGTTTACGAAGCTGCCACCGACAGAAAAGATCAATTGCGTTACCTTGCCGGCGAAGATGCCATAAAAATTGCTCAACAACGCCTAAATCTGGGCAGCGAAAATTTCAGGATTAACCTGCGTCAAACTTTAAAACTTAACGCTCCAACATTAAAATAAGACCATGAAAAAATCAGAAGCCGTAGAAATTACTACATTTAAGTTAAAAGGTTATACTTGTGATCAGTTTATTGCTGCTAATCAGGAAATTGATGATTTTTTGAAACGTCAGACCGGATTTATATCCAGAAGGATTTTCCAAAAAACGGACCGCACGATTGTAGACATGTTGATCTGGGATACCGTAAAAAACGGAACCGAATCCATGCACCGGTTAATGGACGAGCTAAGCGATTCTATTGTGCACGATATGATCGATCAAAGTACAGTAGAATGGAATATTAACCAGGTTGAACATCAGCTTAAATAATACATTTGTAATATGAAAAAGGACGACCGTCAGCCACAAAAATTCGATTCCATTTCCGAACTGCACCGGGCATTGGGTTTACCCAAACCTTTACATCCTTTGGTAAGCCTGGTTAACTATACCGATATTACTACTCCTGAAGCAGCGCTTCCCACAATGTTGTTGTTGAATTTCTATAAAATCTCCTACAAAATAAATTTACAGGGCAAGATTAAATACGGACAGCATCATTACGATTTTGAGGAAGGTGGCATCTCTTTTTTATCGCCCAATCAGATTATTGCCGCAGCAGAAGACGAAAAAGATTATTCAGGTTATACCTTATTGATCCATCCTGATTTTTTAAGGAATTATGCACTGGCCAAAAGCATCAATAACTATGGTTTCTTTTCTTACTCGGCCAATGAGGCTTTATATTTATCGGAAAAAGAAAAAATCACGATATCTGAAGTTTTTGAACATATTTTACAGGAATTAAATAGCAGGATCGACGATTTTAGTCAGGATGTAATTATTTCGCACATCGAAGTATTACTCAATTACAGCAACCGCTTTTACAAACGGCAGTTTATTACACGCAAAGCTGCTAACCACGATCTGTTAACACAATTGGAAGATATTCTGAACCAGTATTTCAACGATGAAAAAACATTAAGCAAAGGGCTGCCTACGGTTTCCTATCTGGCGGAAGAATTAAATCTTTCGCCACGTTACCTAAGTGATATGCTGCGTAGCTTAACCGGGCAAAATACGCAACAGCACATCCATGAAAAAATGATCGAAAAAGCAAAGGAGTTTTTAGCATCTGACCACTTAACGGTTGCTGAAGTAGCATACCATTTGGGCTTCGAACACCCGCAATCATTTAATAAACTTTTCAAAAAGAAAACCAATCAAACACCGATAGCCTTCAAACAGTCATTTTATAAAAATTAAATGAAAAATTTAGATTTAACTGAGATAAAAGAAAGATCATTAAGCCTCAGAAAACGTTACCACGAACTGGAACAACAACACCATAGCAGCGAATGGACAGTTGAAGAAGATGCGCTTGCCTTCCTCACCGACGCAGGTTTGGTTGGCAGATTAACCATGTCGCAACAAGGGCGCTGGCCAAAAGGCGGGCAAAGCATTCCCGAACTCGAACATAAACTTGGCGAATGCATTTGGTGGTTAACTGTTCTGGCAGACCGTATGGATCTGGATATTAATGAAGCAACAGCGAAATTCTTAACCAAAACCGAAAATCTCCTGAAATAACAGAAAGGCCATCCATTTTAATCCCATTTTAAGATGAGATGGTTACTTTTGCTAAATGCTAAAGATTGGAATAGCTGAAGATGACCCTAAAATAGCTGAACTTTTAAAGTCTGTACTCGAAGAAAACGATTACCAGGTGTTTAACGTTGCCAACGGAATTGATGCGCTGGATCTTTTTCTGGCGCAAAGCTTTAATCTCTTCATTATTGATGTCATGATGCCTGGCCTCAACGGCATCCAACTTTGTAAACACATTAGAGGAAATGCGGTGCAAACACCAATATTGATGCTTACCGCCATGGGCACCATTGACGATAAGGTAACAGGTTTAGAAGCAGGTGCCGACGATTACCTGGTTAAAGCTTTCCACCTGAAAGAGTTATTGGCAAGGGTTGCCGCGCTTTTACGCAGGCAACCTACGGCTCCCAATCAAAATGATCACAAACTATATTTCGAAGATTTACGGTTAGATACCTACAGCAAAGAGGTTATCCGCGCAGGCAAAACCATAGAATTAAGCGCTAAAGAATTTGTGCTGCTCGAACTTTTTATGCGTAACCCCAACCGGTTACTATCGCGGCAGTTTATAGCAGAACAAGCCTGGGATATCAGCTTTGATACCGGAACGAACGTAATTGATGTATACATCAATTTCTTGCGTAAAAAGATCGAAAAAGATTTTGAACGCAAACTCATCCATACCAAAATAAACATGGGTTATATCCTTAAATAATGAAAATAAAGGATCGTATAGCGCTATATTTTACTTTGATCAGCACTTCGCTACTGTTTGCGGTGCTCTGTACGGTATATTTTACCTTCATGAAATTTCTGGAAGCCGATTTCTTTGAACGCCTTACCGACCGTACCATGGTTACGGCAAAACTTTACTTCGAAGCGGATGAAATTAGCCGCGATGCGTTAAATAATGTCCGCCATAAATACCTGCAAAAGTTAAATGGTGAGGTCACCAGAATATACGACAATAAAAACAGGGCCACGTTTATCGGTGATTCTGCACAATACTGGACCAATGCCACTATTGATCGGGTACGTAAAAACGGCCGTTTAAAATATACCGATGGTCAGCGGCAGGTTGTAGGCATTTATTACAAAGACAATCAGGGCGATTTCGTCATCCTCGCTTCTGCAGATGACCAAGGTTCGCACAACAGGTTGGATAAATTACTGAAAATTATGATTTTCACCTTTATCCTGATTTCGCTCATCGTGCTGTTGCTGAGCAGATGGATTGCCCAAAAAATGCTGAAGCCCCTGCAAAAGTTTATGCAGGAAGTAAAACAGGCGGGTTCACAGAATATGGATTTCAGGGTGGAAGAAAAGCACAACAAAGACGAGATCAACCTGATTGCCAAAAGTTTTAACCACCTGATGGAAGAACTGGAACAGGCATTTATTTTACAGAAAACATTTGTGGCCAATGCCTCACATGAACTACGGACACCTGTAACCCGGATGATGATGACAGCCGAACTGGCTTTATCGAAAGAAAGAGATCAGATGGCTTACCAAAAAGTAATCGGTTCCATGCTCGAAGATGCCGAAAAAATGGAACACATTATTACCGGATTACTGGCCCTGGCCAAAATGGATCTCGAACTGATCAATTCACAGCTCGTTCCGGTTAGATTAGCTCATTTACTTTCAAAAATCCAGACCGAATGGAAATCTCAAAAAAACCTTGATCTTACAATTGCTCATAAACAGTCTTTTGATCCAAAAGCTGAAACATTAGCCAATGCGGTTTTATTACAGATCGCTTTGGATAATATCATCTCAAATGCTTTTAAATTTTCGAACAACCAGCCTGTAAATATCCTTGTTGAAGCGACTGAAAATGATTTCCTTATTCAAATCACTGATAATGGATCGGGCATTCTATCAGAAGATGAGGAGCATATTTTCAAACCTTTTTATACCCGTGCAAAAGATCAGGGACAGCAAGGCGAAGGCATGGGACTATATATGGCGCAAAAAATAATCCACCTGTTTAAAGGCGAAATAACATCTACTAATACTGAACAAGAAGGATGTACTTTTACAGTGCGGTTGGCGAAGCTGTAGTTTCCGTCTACTGTTCCGTACAAATGATCGTCATTTTCCGTTAACGCTCGTAGAAACGACCGTTAAATAGCATATCGTTTACAACGATAAAATCGTGCAACTATTTATGCGCTCGTTTGGAAACGAGCGCAAGCATGCTTTTCATTTTTAAACATGTAAGGCATTTAAGGATCATTTAAGCTTACATATTTCCGCTAACGCTCGTTTCTAAAGCGTTAAATTACATATCGTACTATTGCGTTAGGGATTGTAAGGGTTCAGTGCCGATTTTTCATCGGTACCGGAGCGAAGCGCAGCCCTGAAAAGCCCGACCTTTGCGCAGCTTAGGTAACGCCCAAATCAGCTGAAAGCCGGCTATTTACAGTTCTATATCTTCATACTTGTTCCCTCTTAAAAAAAGCCTCAACTAATAAAAATTGGATGAAGTAATGACAATCCCTCCCCAATATTAATCCGCTTTTAATTTCGGTTTAATCCGCTTTTAATTTCTCAAGGATAGTTTTGCTCTATGAGAAGAATAGGTACGTTGCTCATTTTCTTTCTGACCATTCAGGTCCGGGCAACTTTTGCACAAACCGATACGCTAAGTTTAAATCTAAAGCAGGCCGAAAGCCTCTTTTTTAAGAAAAATTACGATTTACTGGCCAGTAATTATGATATCGATAAGGCAAAGGCCGATATCATCACCGCCAGGTTATTCGATAACCCCACACTCGAGTACGAAAATCTTTTCTACAACCACGAAACAAAGAAATTTCTGCAAACCTCATACGCTTACGGCCAGTATTCGGCTTCCATCTCACAGTTGTTTAAACTTGCCGGCAAACGCAACAAAAGCATCAAACTCGCCCAAACCGGGGTGAAAATGGCAGAATTTGACTATTTCGATCTGATTAGAACATTGAAATTCGAACTGGTGAATACCTTTTATAAAACCTATTTCTCCGCGCAATCGGCCAAAGTTTATCAGGAACAGATTAATTCAACCGATCAGCTTTTAAAAGCCTACGATCTTCAGTTAAAAATGGGCAATGTGGCTGCAAAAGATGTGATCAGAATCAAATCACTTTTAATCAACCTCAAAGCCGAACAAGCTGGGTTATTGAATGAACTGGAAGACAATGACAAAGATTTAAAATTATTGTGCGGTCTGGATGCAAAAACCACACTTTTATTAATAGTTGATCAAGCAGGTACAAAAGATTTATCCATCGACAAAATCCCGTACTCTTCATTACTCGATTCGGCAAGAAGCAACCGCGCCGATCTTAAACTGGCCAAAACCGACCTGCTTTATAACGAGCGGAATTTAAAACTGCAAAAAGCAATGGCCATCCCTGATGTAGAAATTGCATTGAGTTACGACCTGAAGGGCAATTATCCGGAAAAATATACCGGATTGGGAATCAAAATCCCAATTCCCCTTTTCTCCCGAAATCAGGGCGAAATTAAAAAAGCACAAATTGGTATCGCAGTGGCTGACCTAAACATCAAAAAACAAGAATCGATTCTCGAAAATGAAGTATACAACACGTATAAAACGGCTTTAAGAAACGAAAAACTACATGGGGATATCGACCCTGCTTTCAGTACAGATTTTAGCACGCTCATTTCGGCCCTCATCAAAAATTTCAAAGCAAGGAATATCAGTTTGATTGAGTTTTTAGACCTCTACGATGCCTATAAAGAAAACACCTTACAACTGAATAAACTTCAATTCGAAAGAATGAGTACCCGTGCCGAACTCAATTATGTAACCGGTTCCAACATTTTTTAATTCAATCCCATGCAAAACTTTTATAAAACTATTATACTCCTGGCAGCTAGCAGCTTCATATTTGCCTGCTCCGAACATAAAACCGCAGCACCAAACGATAAATTTGCCATCACTGATTCCTTGATTAATCGATTATTGATCGATACCGTCCAGCAAGCCAACAGCAAAACGGAGCTGATGTTTTCGGCCAAAATAGCTGCAAATGAAGAACGTAAGTCAGAACTTTTCCCGATGGTGAGTGGCACTGTAAACCGCGTTGGGGTAAGGTTAGGCGATCAGGTTTCTAATGGGCAAATTCTTGCCACAGTAAACAGTTCCGAAATGGCTGGATTTGACAAAGAAGTAATCACCGCCAATGCCGAACTCAAAAATGCCGTGCGGGCCTTAAAACAGGTAGAACAGCTTTACCAAAGTGGTTTATCATCAGCCAGGGAACTTGAAGAAGCCAAAAATGATTATCAGATCAAAAAAGCAGAAACCAAAAGGGCCAGTGCCGTATTAAAATTAAACGGTGGCAGCAGTACGGGACTATATGCCATCAAATCACCCATCAATGGTTTTGTAATCGAGAAAAATGTAACCCAAAACATGCAGCTACGCGGTGATAACGATAAAAGCCTCTTTACCATTGCCGATCTTTCTAATGTTTGGGCCATGATCAACATTTATGAATCGGATATTTCACGTGTTAAGGCTGGCGATGAGGTAAGCTTATCTACGCTATCCTATCCGGAAAAGGTATTTAAAGGAAAAATAGAAAAATTATATAATCAGGTTGATCAGGAAAGCAAAGTGATGAATGCAAGGGTGGTGATCCCAAATCCAGGATTTCTGTTAAAACCCGGAATGCTCGGGACGGTAAAAGTTTCGGCAAACTCGGCTATCGATCTTCTGGTATTAAACTCGAGGGCCGTTATTTTCGATGAAAATAAAAATTATGTACTGATTCTTGGCAAAGACCATAAAGTAAAAGTTCAGGAAATTGAGATTGGTCGCAAAACTGCCGATAAAACCTATATCAGCAAAGGCGTTCAGGCTGGCGACCGCATCATTGCCTCTAAACAGGTTTTCTTGTTCGAAAGTCTAAAAACTCAATAATTCCTTTCATCCTTTAGATTATAAAAATGAATAAATTCATAAAAGGCATTATCGGCTTTGCACTGAAGAATAAATATTTCATCTTTTTTGCCACTTTCATACTCATCCTGGCAGGTTATTTAAGTTTTAAACACACCACCATTGATGCATTTCCAGATGTAACCAACACCAACATTACCATTATTACCCAATGGCCCGGCAGAAGCGCCGAAGAGGTAGAAAAGTTTGTAAGCAGGCCTTTGGAAATTGCCATGAACCCGACAGAAAAGCGTACCAGTATACGTTCCTCTTCCCTATTTGGCTTATCCATAGTAAAAGTAAGTTTTGAAGATGATGTAGATTATGCTGAAGCACGTGTGCAGGTAAACAACCACCTCGAAGAAGCCGATTTACCTGAAGGCATCCAGCCAGAGGTACAGCCGCCCTATGGACCTACGGGCGAGATATTCCGCTACACCTTATCCAGCGACACAAAATCTGTCCGTGAGTTAAAAACCTTACAAGATTGGGTGATACAAAGAGAGCTGTTATCCGTTTCGGGCATTGCTGATGTGGTAAGTTTTGGAGGGGAGGTAAAAACCTACCAAATTACGGTTGATCCGCAAAAAGCCATTCAATATGGCGTAAGCGCCACTGAACTTTTCGAAGCCGTATCAAAAAGCAATATTAATGTAGGCGGCGATGTAATTGTACAAAGCGGGCAAGCTTATGTGGTAAGGGGTATTGGCGTGCTCAATAATATCGACGAAATCAGGCACGTGGTGGTCGATAACATTAATGGAACACCCGTTTATGTTAAAACCATCGCCGATGTGGCCGAATCGGCTTTACCAAGGCTTGGTCAGGTGGGCCGTGATAGAGATCCGGATGTGGTGGAAGGCATTATCGTGATGCGAAAAGGTGGCAATCCAAGCGAGGTGATTGCCCGCTTAAAAGAGAAAATAAATACCATTAACACCACTATTTTGCCTGATGACGTAAAAATCAAACCATTTTACGATCGCGAAGATTTGGTCAATTATTCCGTACATACTGTAATGGGCAATATGCTCGAAGGGATTTTGTTTGTTACCCTGATCGTATTCCTTTTTATGGCCGATTGGCGTACCACCTTAATCGTATCGATTATTATTCCGCTGGCACTTCTTTTCGCTTTTATCTGTCTCAAATTAAAAGGCATGCCAGCCAACCTGCTTTCTATGGGTGCAATCGACTTTGGGATTATTATTGATGGTGCCGTGGTGATGGTTGAAGGAATTTTTGTGGTATTGGATACCAAGGCAAAAAAAATGGGTATGGAGAAGTTCAACAAAATGAGCAAACTCGGTTTTATTAAAAAAGCCTGTTTGGAAAACGGAAAGGGAATTTTATTTGCCAAGCTGATTATCATTACAGGTTTGTTGCCCATTTTCACCTTCGAAAAAGTAGAAGGAAAAATGTTTTCTCCACTGGCCTGGACATTAAGTTTTGCTTTATTGGGCGCCTTGATCTTAACCTTTACAGTGGTACCGGCCATGGCCAGCGTACTTTTAAAGAAAGATGTTAAAGAGAAACACAATATTTTCTTGGAGTGGATCACCAAAGCCACACTTAAGTTTTACGATAGCTGTTTTAGCAAAAAGAAACTCGTTTTTGGAATTTCTATCATCATACTTTCTTTAGGTGCGTTTAGCTTCAAATTTTTAGGGACAGAATTTCTGCCCAGTTTAGATGAAGGTTCTATTTATGTGCGTGCAACCGGCCCTCTGAGCATCTCGTTAGATGAAACCAAAAAGCTTTCGAACGAGATGCGAAAGATCTTCTTGAGTTTTGAAGAAGTAAAACAGGTGATGTCGCAAACTGGCCGACCGAATGACGGAACCGATGCAACGGGTTTTTACAATATGGAATTCCATGTTGATATTTATCCGCGTAAAGAATGGAAGCGCAGGCAGAGCAAAGAACAATTGATTGAACGTATGCAGGAAAAATTAAAAAGTTTCCCTGGCATCAGTCTTAATTTTTCGCAACCCATTTCCGATAACGTAGAAGAAGCGGTATCGGGTGTTAAAGGCTCGATTGTAGTAAAACTATTTGGCGAAAACTTCGAATACATCGAAAAGGAAGAGGAAAAGATAGAAGGGATTTTAAAAACGGTGGAAGGGATCGAAGATTTGGGTATACTGAGGAATTTAGGTCAGCCCGAACTGCAGATCAATCTCAATCAGAAAAAAATGGCTTTATATGGGGTAAGTACGGCCGATGCCAACGCCGTAATCGAAATGGCTATTGGTGGCAAAGCCGCGACCCAGATTTATGAAGGTGAACGCAAATTTGACCTTATTATCCGTTATCCCGAAGATTTCAGGAACGACGAAAGTTCAATCAGTAAACTGCGCGTGCCTACCCTTTCGGGATCGAATGTGCAGTTGGGAGAAATCTCAAGTATCCGCAAAATTACCGGACCAAGCATGATTTACCGCGACAAACACAAAAGATACGGCGCAATTAAATTCTCAATCAGAGGCCGCGACATGGGAAGTGTAATTGCCGAAGCACAGGAAAAAGTAAATGCTGAGATCAAATTGCCACAAGGTTATCAGTTGGAATGGGCCGGAGATTTCGAAAACCAGCAAAGGGCCATCGCCAGGTTATCGCAAGCCGTTCCGGTAAGTTTATTGCTGATCTTTTTCATTCTGTTTGTACTTTTCGGGAATTTTAGAGATGCCTTATTGGTGTTGAACAATGTTCCTTTTGCCATGATTGGTGGGATTTTGGCACTTTTAGTTGCTGGTGTAAACTTTAACATTTCGGCAGGGATCGGTTTTATAGCGCTATTTGGTATCTGCGTACAAAATGGCGTAATCCTCATTACCCGTTTCAAAAGTAATATTGCCGATCTGAAAAACCATCCCACCTGGACTTTTACCGATGCCATGCGTGATGGAATTGCCAGTAGGTTCAGACCTGTATTGATGACCGCTTTGATGGCAGCCATCGGTTTAATGCCCGCAGCGCTTTCTACCGGAATAGGTTCAGAAGCATCAAAACCACTAGCCATCGTGGTCATCGGCGGATTAATCACCAATACATTGTTTAATCTATTTGTTTATCCAATTGTATTTTATTGGTCGTACCGCAAAAAAGCGGAGAAGATGATACCGGAGCGGGGGGTAAAATGATGGAAAATGGAAGATGGTTAATGGAAGTATTCCAGATTAATCTGAGCGCTTTTTTCACTCTACTATAGCCTTTTCTGGCTTAGAAAATGGAAATGCGTTGACAAGTTCGTCGTTCCTGATATCAAAATTTGATAACTTGTACCAAAAATAAGGCTGATACCATTCAGATGTCAGCCTTATTAAATGTTCTTCAGAAATTATATCCTTTAAAATTTAAAGGTGAAGTTACCCGTTACTTTGGCAGGACTTTGCGCCGCGTACCTGAAAGACCAATATTGCTCATTGGTAAGGTTATCCACTTTTAAACCAATTCTATATTTGGGTTTATCATAAAAAACAGCTGCATCAAGCACCGTGTAAGACGGGATACTGAATGTAAATGTGGAAGTATTTACCTGGTTGTAGCTGCTACCATAAATCCCACCAAAACCGAAGCCCAAACCTTGTGCCGGACCGTTGATTAACCTATAACTGATCCATATATTCGCCATTTTAGGTGCGCCTGCAGTTGCCGGTCTTAATCCTTCAACATTTGCATTGGCCTTAGTATATTTACTATCATTATAAGTGTAACCCGCAACAATATTTAACCCTGGCACCGGATTGGCAATAATTTCGGCCTCAAAGCCTTTACTTAGTTGCGTACCATCCTGTAAAGAAAAATTCGCATGGGCTACGTCATCATATAACGTGTTGGTAACCTTGATATCATAATAGCTGAAAGTAGCGCTGATCTTATCGAGATCGAACTTTGCACCACCCTCAAATTGGTTTGCGAAACTTGGTTTAAAGGTATTCCCCTCAAAATCAGATCCTCCATTGTTGCTAAAACCGTTCATGTAATTACCAAATACGGACACCTTGTCTTTAACGATCTGATAAACCGCACCAAATCTAGGCGAAAAGGCAGTTTGGTTATATTTCCCTGTGGTTACATCGGTAGCAAAATTATAAACCCCTCCGTTAAAATAACGGTCTACTCTTACCCCCGCCATGATCAATAACCTATCCGTAACATTCAATACATCAGATGCATAAGCACTATAAGTGGTTTCATCATTCGAAACCTGATTGGCATAAGTTGCAGTATTAAATAAAGGAGCCACTTTAGTTAAGTTGAAATTGTTATATGCAGCACCTGGCTTCTTAAAGTTTAAGGCTGCTATATTTACAGTAGCATCGTTACGTGTGGCACGCAAACTATAAAAATCTACCCCTAACACCACCCTGTTGCGCAAACTGCCAATTTTAAAATCACCGTTAAAATTCTGCTGAATATCGGTACCATAAAAAGGGGAATCCTGATTGGTAACCGCCTGCCTTAGGGTAGAATCGGTTAACAAATTCAATGCTACCGTATAACCTTCAGATGATGAACGCGTACGCGATACAATCGTCTGCGATTTCCATTGTTCAGAAATTTTGTATTTGGCCTGTGCAAAGATATTATATTGCTGACTGGTATAGTTAACGGTATTATTGGCAAAAGATAGTTTATAAGGTATACCTAAATCGGTTATACTTTTAGCTTTTAAGTTCAGTAGTGTTGGCGCAATCACCAATCGTGTTGGCGATGTAGCTTTCGAACCACTCATTTCTATGTCTAAAGCCAGGGTTAGCCTGTCGTTTACCACGTAAGAAAAACTTGGTGCAATTAAATAGTTCTTATAAAAACCCGCATCCTGGAAACTTCTTTCGCTATGTAGTGCAGTATTAATCCTTAATAATGCTGTTTTTTCTTCGTTTAATGGCGTATTCACATCTGCTGTTAAACGGTTCAGATCGTAACTTGCGCCCGAATAAGAAATTTCTCCTTTAAAGGTATCGAAAGGTTTTTTGGTTACACGGTTAAACAAACCGCCAAAAGAAGATATGGTACTACCAAATAAAGTTGCCGCAGGTCCTTTAATCACTTCAATACGCTCCAAATTGGCCGGATCGATTGTGGTATAGGTAAAACTACCTACTCCATTTCTTACCAATTGTGGCGTAGCAAAGCCCCTCGAAATATTGGTTGTTCTGCCTTGGTTACGTACTTCTGCAATACCAGCCCCTGGAACATTTTTAAAAGCGCTGTTGTAATCGGTTACCACCTGCTCTTTCATTAGTTCCTTACTTACTACACTGTAAACCTGCGGGTTTTCCATGTTTTTCAACTGCATCTTCGAAACATCTTCGCTCTCTTTCTTGGCAAACCTGTTTCCTCCGGTACTGATAATTACCTCTTCCAGTTTTTGTGAAGTATAGTCAAGTTTCAGTTCTAGGCTGGCTACAGGATTTTGATCACTGATTTCAACGCTTTGTGTAGCGCCATCAAAACCTACTCTTACCATCTGTACGGTATATTTACCAAAAGGCAGATTTTTTATCTCGAATTTTCCATCACCATCACTTACGGTAGTTTTTTTTATTTCTTTAAGTTTTATAGTTACCCCCTGGGCACTGCTGCCATCAGTAATTGTAATCCTCCCCGTAATTGCCCCTCTTTCTGGTTTGCCTTCCTGAGCCATGGCCGAACCAAAAATGAGTAGACTTATCAAACAGAAAACTACTGGCAATATTACCAGCTTATATACCCTATGATTAAAGAGTAAATTTATATTCATATTATTCTTATTTAGACTGTTTTAAATTAAAGCGCAAAGAACAGCATTTTGCACTTCTAAAACAATATCTAAACAGAAAAATTTTATGAAACAATATTGGTCACAAAAGCATGTACCGCAGCTATTTTTGTGTTTATTTAATGAATAAGAAATTGTGTAATAAACATACATCCCTTATTTTATTACCGCTGGTAAAATGTACTCTTCCATCATTTTATCAACCTGCGCATGGGCATAATTGGTGCCATAAGCAGTTGCCGTAACCACGACAACCAAAGGCTGATCTTTGAAAATAAAAATTTTATTGCCGCCATTTCCTGAGGCGTAAAAAGTTTCGTAAGCCTTCCCTTTAACCGTATATTTTTTATTCCAGAAAAGGTATCCATAATACTCCTCTTTTCTTCCTGTAATAGCGGTCTGTTTGCTTAGTGTTTTATCAACCCATTGTTTGGGAATAATTTGTTTTCCTTTCCATAGCCCGTTGTTTTGATACAACTGACCGTACTTGGCAAAATCGAGCGCGTTCATCCGGATCCCTCCTGCTGTGCTCGCCACATGTTGTGGTGTATATTGCCATTGATATTGCGTAATATCTAACGGTTTGAATAATTTTTCGTCTGCATATTTTTCCAAATCACCTGGCACAAGCTGATTAAGTGTACTGCCCAACAGCATCACACCAACCGTAAAATAGTGCCACTGGCCTTTGTACTTTAAGGTATCAAAAGGCAAGTCTAATGCAAATTTTACCCAGTTTGGGGTTGGATACATATTTTCTTCATTCCCGGGAGAATCGCTATCATCATCATTTCCATCAAAACGCGAACGCATGGTCAGCAATTCCTTAAGCGAGGTATTCCCTTTTGCAAGCGAATAATGATCGTAATCTTTCAGCTGATAAAATGTACCCAGCTTCTCCTCTTCTGATTTAAGCAGCCCATCGGCAATGGCAATCCCAGTCATAGTTGAAGCAAAAGATTTACCTACCGAGCGCACATCATGTAGACTATCTCGATTGGCGCCATTAAAATACTCTTCTACAAGCAATTTCCCGTTTTTGATCACCACTACACTGGTAATGTGTTTGAACACACCTGCTTCGGCATAGGCTTTTAGAGCCTTGATTTTTTCCTGATCAAATCTTTCCTCCGATACAGCAAATCCATCATAAGCTTTTAAAGGTGAAAGTTTGATATGGTTTAATGATACAACAGGTTTTCGGTTTACCACTAAGTTTAGGCTGCCAGACGCAATAACATCACCAACAAGTAGCTTTTCTAGTTTAACATAAGGTCTCAGCTCAATTTTTAAAGTATGTTTGCCCTCGGTCATGGCTACATCGCCTCCATTAAACATAAACCGGTTCCAGGCCGATTGGCTCCACCATGCTCCTTCATGTTCATTATCAATTAAAGGTTTGGTCCATAACTTTAGCGTCTTTTGTGCATCAGCACGGGGAGCACCGGGTAAAAGGTTGCTCTGATAAACCAATTTTTCATCCACGTAAAAAGAAAACTGATAATTTCCCCTTTTGATCAAAGAATCTATATTCGAATCCGGCGAAAGTTGCTGAAGATAATAGCCCATGGTTTTCGCTAAAAAAACCGTGATAAAAAGATTGCTTTTATTGGTGAGTTTGTAATCTTTCAGGAAAAGGGCCGAACAGGGGCCATTTGTTCCAACCATCTGATCCGTGAATATAATCTTACCCACATTTGTTTTGTGGATAGGATCTGTAACTACAGTATTATTGGCATGAGCGTTTGCAGCATTGTGCACAAAAAAAAGGAACAGCAAAATTAAGCGGGCAGATTTTAGCACCTGGAAATTGATCATCTTCATTATTCAAAAATAGCTATCGGTAAGCTTCAAAAATAGAACAGGATTAACATGCAGAACATTAACGTATCAGTTTCCTATAAACCTGCGGAGTGATTTGATAAGTGGATTTAAAAGATCGGATAAAATGGCTCTGATCTGCAAAACCACAATATAAAGCAATATCCGTTAAAGAATTACCTTTTCCGATCATCATTGAGAGCGATTTTTGCAACCGGATGGTACGGATATAAACCCCAATATTACAGCCAAAATATTTTTGAAAATCCCTCGAAAGGTGTACCGGATGGATATCCAAGGCTTTTGCTAGCGCAAGTAATGTCCAGCTTTGAGCAGGATCATCGTGTAGAATATCCCTGATTTTAGAAACCCACATGGGTGTTTTTCCAGTGCGATCAGTTTCTTTTTTCGCTGCTTTTGTAAACAGTTCAACCAGAAGCGAATCTACAGCTAAAGCACTTTCTGCTGTATCCTGTTTGCTTGAGATAAATATATTATACATTAATGCCTTTAAATCAGGATGACGGAGGTTGATACTGCCTTGTAAATTACTGATATCCAAATCCAATTCGAGAAACCATTCGGGCTGAAACTCGATATGAAAACCCCTTGTATAACCTTTAGGCTTGATATTGTAATGCGATTCTTGCCAGTGATGAAACAATAAGCTGCCAGGCGTAAAATGATAAACCTCTTTTTTGTTGCCTTCGAGTATTTTCCCATCAAGCAGAAAAGTGAAATAAGCATTTTCATGATAATGCCAGTCGACCTTTTCCTTTGTGTATTCGGTATCGGTAAGTGTTAGGTTCCCAAATGTTTTGGTTTCATTGGTCTGCCCATAAAACTGCCCTGTTCGAAGTATTTCCATTTAAATAAAGATATTAAAAAGATCGCAGCTTCTATCAAGATCACGAAATGGCACATTAATATTCGAGAGGTTATGTCATTAAAGAAATTTCACCTTAGATAATGTCATGTTGAGCTTGTCAAAACATGTTAAAGTGGATTTAAATAAGTCCCTTGACTATTTTTACGCACTTCTACTATCGTGTGAACACATCTTTATACTATTAGTTTTTCAGGCATTTTGCTAACCAACTTTAATAAAGCATAGGTCTTACCGAAGAACGCCGTCAATCCCAAGTGGCGGGCGAATCAAAAAAACAGATGCAGAATATAACAGATTGCACTACCAAACCTAAAACGTAGTGGTTTTGTGTTCATGAAACATTATTCAAAATTTTGAAGAGATTGAACACAAAACGAAGTGCCGCTGTTTTTTTGATGAGCGTGGGCTTGTGAGGAGCCACATTGCTGGATTGACAAAGCATTTTTGCATACTTTTGATGCCTCAAAAGTTTGATGCCCTGCGGCATAGGAGCAAAAAAATAAATATTTGTGTCTACCAGTAGGATTTTTAGGGAAGGCCAATATGACAAACCTATAATTATAATACAGATTATTAGGCTAACCTAACAACAGATGCAGATAAACAAAATCTAGTCTACTTTAAGCGGCAAACTAAAGTAAAAAGTCGATCCTATTCCACTTTCACTTTCTACCCATATTTTCCCTTCATGACGTTGGACGATCTCGGCGCTTAGATAAAGGCCAATACCAAAACCCGAAATATGTTGGGTTTGACCTGTTTCCACCCTATAATAGCGCACAAATACTTTTTCTATATCCTCCGCTTTGATCCCTATTCCTTCATCTTTAATGCTGATAGTAATTGTCGTATCAGTTTTCTCACATTTCACCTTGATGAAGTTTCCATTGGGCGAATATTTCACCGCATTACTCATCAGGTTAGAAACAACAGAACGGATCTTATCATGGTCGGCATATATTTGCAGCCCACCACAACTTTCGAGTTCAATCTGTTGAGTAGCCATTAATTGTATCTCACTAATCATCTCCCGCAGCAGCAGGTCGATATCGAATGTACTTTTTTCGATCATGATTTTACCCGATTCCAGTCTGGAAATATTCAAAAAGCCATTAATCATCGAGTTCATGTTTTTCACCTGTTTATTGGCTTTCTCCATGGCGCTGGCCAAAAACTGATCATTATTGTTGTTTAGCTTCCGGCTGGCGATCTGCACAATTGCCGTAAGAGAAGTGAGTGGTGTTTTTAATTCGTGACTCACCATACTGATAAAGTCGTTTTTCCGGATATCATCCTGTTTTTGTTCGGTGATTTCGTGCAGAACGCCCGTAAAATACCTGTTCACGCCATGATCATCTTTTTGAACGGTTCCGATGCCGCGCACCCAGCGTATTTTACCATCGTTGTGGCCAATAATCGGATATTCCATATCAAACTTCACCCCTTTAGTTATGGCCTCTTCCACCTGATCTGCAGCCGCCTGCCTATAATCCGGATGGATCTGGTTAATGGCCGCTTCATAAGGCATTTCCTCATCTGCTGCGAAGCCAAAAAATTCCTTGAGTTTAACCGAAGGATAAAAAATCCTGTCAATTACATTAATAAAATAAGTACCCAATCCTGCAGCTTCGGTGGCCATACGCAGGCTTTCTTCAGCCCGTTCTATTTGTTTTGCTGCCAAATATTGCTCGGTAATATCCATCACCACACCCGTAAAGGCCGAAAAAGCACCCGAAGGATCGGCTTTTAGGTTTCCGATGGCACGCAACCAGCGTAACCTGTTATCATGTAAGCCGATAACCGGATAGGTTACATCATAATCGCCGTTATGATAAATGGCATTTTCCAGCTTGGTGGCTACAAAACCACGGTATTCCTCGGTAATCTGGGCCAATGCCTGTTCAATAGAAAGTGCTTCATCAGGATAATAGCCAAATAATTCTTTTAAACGGGCATCAGTAATAAACTCACGGGTTACCGAATGGATAAACCAGGTGCCAAAACTGGCGGCATTAATGGCTAACCGGAGGGCTACTTCAGCCTCTTCGATCCTTTGCCGGGCATCCTGCAACTCTCTGTTCACCAGCTCCAGTTCCCTGTTCGTTACAATAAGTTCTTCGTTAGAAGCAGCTTGCTCTTCATTTATAGCCACCATCTCCTCATTAATTGCTTGCAATTCTTCCGAACTTTGCGCAATCGATTCTTCCCATTGTTTTCGCTCTGTAACATCCCGCGTGGTACCCGCTACCGCCTCTACCTCACCATGCGCATCAAACACCGGAGTTAAAATATAATCGTAAGTCCGCTTGCCTAAAACGGCATGCGGAAAGGATACCTCACCACGTATCGGTTTTTTCGTCGATCTAACCAGGTCAATTTCCCGTTCGTGCATTTCGGCATGCCAGGGTTCGTATCCGTTCTCCAATAAACCTTTTCCTACGGCATTTTCCCAGGTTTTACCCCACATGGTTAACAAGGCGCTATTGGCATAGGTAAAGCGGTAATCCAGATCGAATACATACATCAGATCGGGTGTACCATCGATAATCGTTTCATATACCCTTTTTTGCTGTTCCAATCGTTCCGTAGTTTGCTGAAGATCCTGCTGCACTTTGATCATGCCCGTTACTTCGAAAACAAACGCCAGGATGCCATCTACCTGCCCATTTTCATCTCGCCGTGCATCATAATTAAAACTGAAATAACGGTCGTGCGTTGGTCCGCCTTCATACTCGGCTATGGGAATAAGCAGTTCATTGATCACATAAGGTTTTCCGGTACGGTAAACCCTCAACAGCACTTCTTCCAAAGGTGTACCAAGCAGTTCGGGCAAAGCTTCAAAGAGGGGGCGGTTCAATAAATCGCGATTGGGCAATAATTCCTGATAGGCTGGATTAACCATTTCATAAACCAGTTCTGGTCCGTCGAGGATACAGATGCCCGCAGGCGCCTGCATAAAAAAACTCTTAAGCCGGTCGCGCTCCCGTTGAAAGGATGCGCTGGCTACATCTACTTCTTGCCTATCGCGCACTTGTTTGGTGTTTTCGAGCACCCAAACCGCTACTTTAGTCACCTCGCCTGCAAGATTCTTAACTGGTGCATAAACGAAGGTGACAAAAATTTTTTCTTCATTTCCATGCCTGATCAGCGTCATTTCTGCTTCATCGGCATAATAGGCCTCCCCGGTTTTAACTACCTTAGCTAGTGCCTCTTCATAATCAGACCTCACTTCAGCAAATGTATCCCAATAAAAACGGCCGAAAATAGTTTCGTGTGCTTTACCGGCTACCTCCAGAAATTTATTGTTAACGATCTCTGCCACAAGGGTGCGTGCATCCAATATACAGATACCGATAGGTGCATTTTGCACCACATGATATAAATTTTCCCCGTCGGTTAACTCCATAGATGGTAAAGACTTTTTTTATATGATCAACAAAATAACCAAAATACTTTTAAAATGTTTTAATTCAAGTTATAGAAGCAGAAAAAATTGTACAGATCAAACTACTTCCGATTAAACTATAGGCTGCGCAAAGCGTCATAAAGAAATGATCAAGAAATCACTTTCCAAAGCCTTCCCAAAATTATCGCTCCTGGTTGTTATACTGATTTATGCTTCGGTAACACATGTATTTGCACAAGAGGTTGCACCTAATGTAAAACAGATGAAGTGGACTGTGGGCGATACCCTTAGAGAAGCTTTGGTTTATATTCCCATTACCGCGAAATCAAAACCCAGTCCCATAATTTTTGTATTTCACGGACATGGCGGAACGATGATGAATATGTTTAGAAGCCGCGGTTTCGAAAAGCTATGGCCCGGAGCCATTGTTGTTTACCCACAAGGCCTCAATACCCCGGGGCAACTTACAGATCCACAAGGAAAATTACCGGGATGGCAAAAAGCCCCCGGAGATATGAACGACCGTGACCTGGTTTTCTTTGATGCCGTGTTAAAAACATTGCGTCATGACTATCAGGTCGATAATAGCCGCATCTATGCCACCGGGCATTCGAACGGTGGTGGTTTTACTTACCTGTTGTGGGCAACCCGTGGAGATGTTTTTGCCGCTTTTGCACCCTCGGCTGCTGTAGGCGGAAGAGTGCTTAACCTGTTAAAACCAAAACCTGCCATGCCCATTATGGGCACGAAAGATCCTTTGGTTAAACCGGAGTGGCAAAACGCGATGTGTAAAAGGATATTAAAAATAAACAACTGTAGCAGCGAAGGACAAGCATATGCACAATATGCAACCCTATATCCATCATCAAGCCAGACCCCAGTGGTACTATACGTGCATCCGGGTGGACATATCTACCCAACTGAAGCAAACCAGGTGGTGATCAACTTTTTTAAAAGCATTACAAAACCCTAAAAACAGATGTTTACCCGAGCTTAGTCTATTGCTATTTTGGATTGACTGGCAGGCCTTTTTCCTCCCGGATCAACTGAAAGAGATGATCAGGGCGAACAACAAGATAATCTTCATTAAGTGAACTGGCCACATTTTTGAAACTTGTTGGCGATACGCCTTTCCAGGGTTGCGCCTGTATAATCAGGAAACGGGGCGAGTTTCTATCCCAGCCAACCGCAGCCCTGGCAATGTGGTCTTTCATCGCCTGTACATTTGTGCAATAGTTACAGGTAAGTGCCATTCCCGGCAAACTGTCGTTATAAATGGTGAGTCCAGCTCCGGTATTCTGGGCAGTAACGCCTAACAACGATTTTGCGCCACTGGCATAAATCTTCCCAACAGCAGGGTTAATACCGCCAACAATCGTATTCCAAACCGTGATTACCCGCAAGCCCGCACGGGCATTATAGGCCTCGGTTTTAGAAACGAACTGTTTAAGTAAATTTTCATCCTGCCAGGTATTGGGGTAGGTATAGCCGTAACCAGAAGGTCCTGAAATCAGATTATCATTTTTCGTGGAGGTTTTCCAAAAGTAGTTAAGTGCGCCCGGCATGGCATCCAGCATAGCAGGAGATACTGTCCATCCCATTGGAACAGCCCCCCGATCAGGGTTATCCCAAAGTTTACGCATTAAATGCTCTGTAAATTGCAAGTTGTCTCCATCACTCAATATAAAAGCAACGTAAATCTTATTTTGGAGTGCTGGTTTAGGTGGAATTGGTTTGATTTTAACGGTTCTTGCGGTACCACTGTGCACCGTGAGGTTAGCACACCAGTCACTCGCAATGGTGGCGATGCCATATTTCGAAGCCCGCTCCACTCCTGGCCCTTCTTGTGGCCACCAACCCATAAAGCTTGCACCCGGCGACATGGAAGATAGAAATTTGTTTAACAGTTCGCTTTCACCAGTTACTTTGGGATCAAGCCAGATCACCGCAGCACCCAGGGCCACGGCATATTCGCGAAGGGCCGCTTTATGCGCATTAGGATTGAGTCCGATTAACAAACGGTGATCGAGGTTTGGCCAATAGGTATCATATAACGATTGATAAACTTCCAGTTTGCTGTTAAATTTCCCCTGCAAATCGAGCAGCACAGGCAAATTATAAGGCGGAGCAGTTAATTTAGCCATCAATAAGGGTGAGGCAATCAGTGCGCCTTTGTTTTTTGCCAGTACTGTGGCCAGGTTAACCGTATGGATTTGATCTGGATCATAAACAATCAAACCCGAAATTTCGCTCCGGTATTTGGTAATCAGGTCCCATTTGTCTTCAGGTTCAGCCCAGTTTAAGCCTAAAGATTGTAACCAGGTATGCGGTCCTTCGCCGAAAGCATCACCCTCATAAGAGAAAATGCGTGGTTTAGTTCGGTTTACAATCCCCTTTAAAGAAGCAAACAAATACATTTCTGCCGAAGTGTAGGGCGAATTTTGCCGGAGGATAATTAAATCCTGCACCCGCGCGGGCGCCGGGAAAGATGGAAGCAGCTGACCAGCGGGCCACTTGATCTGGCCAAAAGATGGTGTAACAAACAAATGGAACAAAAGAAAGCATAGCGCTGTAACTCTTAGCATTTTAATCCGCTTGATCATCTGTTAAATATAAGGTTAACGTTTATCAATATTGCCTTAATAAAATATGTTATTTTTTCCTTTGCCTAATGCAACCGTCATGCTGTTCGGAAATTTAGGGATTAGTATTCCTTCTGCTATTAATCTGTCCTGCTTTCTTTAGAAAGTACAAATATTTTTCCGCTCTTTGCCGCGGGGGCATGGTAGTTTTTCGCGGGTCATGTTGTTTTTATTTGTGCTCAAGAATGCTGGCGCATTTTGGAGCGCCAAAGTACCCAAAACGCTTTGTCAATCCAGCAATGAGCCTTTTTGCACAATCCTACACACATCAAAAAAACAGCGGCACTTCGTTTAATCAGCAGTTGTTCAAGTTTTCTTTGGTCTGATTGAGCCCTTCGGGGTTTGTGTTCAATTCTTATCAAAGCTTTGAGTCATTGCTTATGAACACAAAACCACTGCGTTTCAGGTTTGTTAGTACCAATTTACCTGAACTGCACCTATTTTTTTGATTTCCCCGGCTCTTGGGACCCGATAGCTATCGGGTGACAGCGTTCTTCGGTAAAATTTGTGCATTATTAAAGTTAGTTAGCAAACGCCTAAAAACCGGCATCGAGAAATAAATCCTAATGATGGTTGAACAGCAAGCCAGGCTTTTATCTCCCGAATATCAGAATAAGGTATTATTAAATCATGTTTACTTAAAGACTTATATTTAACAAGGTTGGCATATGCTCCTATGCATCAAATTTGTGCTGAACAGTTTGAAGCAGATCATGTGGATAGCCCATTTCTACCGCACTAATCGCGTCCAGTTTTTCTAATTGAACAACAGATAATGTAATCTTTAGTGCTTGCAGACTTTCTTCCAGATGCGACGGTTTTCTAGCGCCAATGATCGGGAAAGCGTTTTTGGTCAGCGTCCATGCAAAGGCAACCTGCCCTACCGTTGCATCGAGTTCGGTTGCAATTAATTCCAATTCGTCAATGATGGCTTTGGTTTTAGCGTCTTCGGTATACGCTTTGGCCGTACCGATATTCAAGCGTCCGGAAGCTCCATTGCGATATTTTCCTGTTAGCAGTCCTCCAGCCAGTGGCGAATAGAGCATTCTGCTCAATCCAAAATGATCGGATACGCCCATAAGCTCGCGGTCGGCCGTTCGCTGAACCAAATTATATTCCATTTGTATTGCGGCAAGAGGGATTTTACTGGCAATCGCCGCTACTTTCCACGCAGGAAAATTAGCCAGGCCGGCATATAGGATCTTTCCCGATTTAACCAGATCTTCAAGGCCACGCACAATTTCGTCGATTGGGGTAAGCCCATCATCATAATGTGGCATAAAAATATCTATATAATCTGTTTTAAGTCTCTTTAAACTGGCCTCTACCCCCTGCCGCATTGCTTTGCGGTGATTGCCAGAATTTAATAGCGATGGAACCTGTTCAGCGCTTCGGGTATATTTGGTACAGATGATAAAATTGTGTCGTTGGTTTTCAGTAAACCTGCCAACAATCTCTTCTGCTTCGCCGAGCTGATACTGATCTGCCACATCGATAAAATTACCACCGGCATCGGTATAAGTCGCCAAAATTCTTTCAATATCCTTTTCGTCGGCACCATACCCGCGGCGACTGCCAAAATTTGCCGCACCCAATATCAGCAAACTGGCAGGTAGCCCGGTATAGGCTCCAAATAATTTATTTTTCATGCGTTAAAGGTCGAAAAGCAACATAAAAGAATCAAGTACGGCTAAATTCAGCCCTATCGGAAAAGACATGCCGATGACCTATATTTGCATGATGTACGAAAAAAAGCTCCCCATCAACCTCGAATGCGGTCTTCATCTTTTTATGGAGGTGATGAATGGCAAATGGACGATTGCACTCATCTGGAGCATTCATTTGGGTATTAAGAGACCTGGTGAATTACATCGCCACATCCCAAAAGCATCCAGACGCCTTTTAGACACCCAACTGAAACAGTTACACACTTTGGGTATCATCGCAAAGACGGTTTTTGATCAGTTGCCCCTAAAAGTGGAATATGAACTTACCGCGCTGGGCAAAACCTTGATTCCTGTAATTGAAACTACTGCACAGTGGGGAGAAAAACATAGGGAAATACTCGAACCCTTTTTTCTGAATCCTAAGTAAAATGAATTCAACATCTGCTACCTTGTATTTAATCTGGTGTATAACTGATATACTTAACAGTGCTTCCAACAAAAAGGCAGGTATCATGAAATACCTGCCTGATTGATGTTTAGTGTACCGAATGTATTCGATAAAACGGTTGAGGAGTATCTTTAACGAAAAAACTGTACCAAATCATTCACTTGCATATAATTAATTTTGTTCTCTGTCTTGTTGACCAGATGCATGCTTTGTACCTTTCCACTTGAAGTAAACTGGTCTGGAATTTCGATTTGCAGCGTGCTTCGATCGCGATCATTGCCGATAAGGTATTCTTTTGTTTTCGAATTTCTCATGGTCACAATCGGATAAAGATCGGTACCCGGCTGGCTTGGCACTATCGATGGTGGCGGCGTAATCTTTATAAAATCAGTCCACTTCCCAATCCCAATATTGCTGGTCAGAGGAAAACTGGTTGTTTGTACAACTACCAGATTGTTATTGGCATCGTAATAATATTCCAGCACATCGATCGAAAGATCAATACCTACACTTCCTTTTGGTGCATCATAATAGAAATTAATGAGATAATCCTGCCCTTGTGGAGTCGGATAATTATAACGGGGACTTAAAGTATTTCCATCAAAGTAGAACTTGGGCACAACGTTTATCGAATCTGTAATTTTGAACGTTTGTTCGTACAATTTTTGCCCGGTACTTTTTTTTCTAAATTCCATCGTAGTTACATCATTTTCAAAAGCGATACTAGGAGCAACAGTTCCGAGAGTAACCCCGCCATAATAATCGCGCACCTTAATTCCATCGAAATATTGTTCTAACGTATCACCGAGTACATATCCCCTCATTTCAAAAGGTTTTAGTGCTTTTATTTTGGGAAGTAGTACTTTCCCTTCTTTTTCGCAGGCGCTGAAGATTAAAATCGAAACGAATGCGATGATATAGGTTATTTTTTTCATTTTGCTGCTTTAGATTAAAAGTTGTAAGAAAATGACAAGCTGAATGTTCGGCCTACATAACGCGTAGCACTCTGTCGGTCTCCAACTTTCCTGTTGGTTACCGGATCGGTATATCCCTCTTCAAATTTCTCTGAGAAACCTTCCTTGTAGCTATATCTGTCGTTCCACTCCAGGTTGACTTCATTTTCTGTTCCCGGTTTTTGTTCGTAAGTGCTGCCATCATTGATGAAGTATCTAAACGGAGCATCGAGCAGGTTGCTCATGTTCAATTTGGTCTCCATTTTTCCTTTTAAGAATCTGTAGCTAATCTGTGTATCCATTTGAGAACGCGGTCGTTCATATTCAATCAGGTCTGGACTAATACCTGTAATGAAGGTTTTGTATCCCGCATGATTGTATGTAAGGTTTAGTCCTAGCTTTTTACCCACATATTGTATACCTGCATTATAGAGCAATGGAACTTGTCCGTAAAGGGCACGTGGATATTTCTGATAGATATAATAAACTGAATCCGTTTTGTCGGGCAGTGTTTTGTATTGCAGTTCACGCCCCCTTACCGATGACTTTTGCAGGGTAAGATTCCCGCTCAGATAAATATGGCTCAGGAAAGCAGCATTGTCGCTAATGAAACCGAGGCTTTTACGCAATTCAAATTCCCAGCCCTTCACCTTCGCCCAGTCAGAATTAGAGATGATGATGTAACCCACGCCGTTGTTTTCGCGGTCTATCCTATAATACTCTGCCGGTTTATCAAAATATTTGTAGAAATAACCAACAGATAACAATTCTCCCGCGCCAGGAAACCACTCAATCTTAGCATCATAATTATCGATAATGGTGCTCGATACGCCACTGCTTTTTACGTACGAACCATAGTTTGGATTAAAACGTGAAAACCGTGAATTCTCCATCAGTCCCGGCCGCACAGCAGATTTTGCATAAGAGGCGCGTACATTCAGGTCTTTTATAGGCGAATAACTAAGGTTTGCCGAGGGCATAAAATACCAGTCTTTTGCTTCTTCGAAAACAAGCTTGGTTCTCAAATCTTGTAGTAAACTTGCCGAATTTTGAATGGTATCAAGCCTAAAATAATCTGCTCTCACCCCGTAAACTATACGCAGATTTGGCAATAGTTTATGGTCCATCATCATAAAAGCACCTTTGTTTACACTTTTGGCTTCGAAAGCGTTGAGCGAATAGCTTGCCGGAAAATAGAAGATGTTGTGTCCATTATCTTCCATCCCCATGTAATTGCCCCATTCCTGAATAGGAACTTCGTTGATTGGAACGGTAGATTTACTGCTCATGCTAATCGGCAGGATGCCCCAGTTATAGTTCGCATGTTTTTTCAGGTAATTCACACCAGTTTTAAAAGTATGTGCCGTATTGCCGATTTTGAAATCGTAGGCAGCACTAAATGTTGCGTCGAAGTTTTTTTCCTGATAGATATATTGATCCCGGTGCACTTCACCAAAACCAGGCTCAGATGCGCTGTTGGGGCCATAACCAGAAAAAGGCACTTTATTAACGATTTCCCTGCTGCTCAGCTGTGCAGCTACAGCATCTTGTTCCAATGATTTTAAAGCTGTCCGTGCTGCACTCCATTCCAGTTTGATGGCGTTAAACCGGTGTGTACCGCTCAGCTTATTCTGCAACAGGTCGGTAAATTTAGGCCGGTCGTCTTCTTGTGTAGCAGGAAACTTTTGAGCAAGGTCATCCTTCGGATTTTCATGCGTCCATCCGGTAATGCGGCTAAAACGATTGTCGAAAATACGGGTATAGAGATTGTAGGTATTGATTTGATGGTTTGCCGTTTTGAAACCGCCATTAACCAGCAGTCCCCAGGTGGTATTAAAGCCATAAATATTACCTGTGTTAATGTCGGTAAGATCATCGCCCTTAACTGGCTGCTGGCTCCATCTTCCCCTGCGCATACTGGCAATATCATCGTTGTTCTGCGTATTGCGGTAGCTTAATGAGGCTACAAATCCAATTTTACGTTGTTGTACCGTGTCTAGTGAGTACGTTCTACCCAAACTTAACTGGTAATTTTGCGAAGGCATAGATTGAAAAACCCTTGTACCCAATCTTTCGGTGCCACCAATCCTTTTGTTCTGCTCGCCAATCTGTGCCACCTTGATGGTGTTCTGCCCATCAGGCAACGATGGATTATAGGCACCAATATTATAAAGCCCTTCCGGAAAATGGTTACGTGCACCGTCGTCAAAGCCCAGGTAATCGTATTTGCCTCTGCCATAACCCATAAAATCTTTTCCGGTAGTTAGACTGTTAAATGATGTACCGGCGCTGATGGATAAAAAATTTGCATTGGGCACCGATTTGGTGGTGATCTGCACCAGCCCACCTGCAAAACCGTAAGGCATATCAGCAGTAATGGATTTGGCCACAACAATTTGCTCTACCAGACTGGTGGGGATGAGGTTAAATTCAAAATCGCGTTCCTGCACATCCGTACTTGGCAATGTACTGCCGTTTAAAAGGGAAACATTATAACGCTCGGCAATACCGCGTACCACTACCCTTTTGTTATCGGTGGTACTTACACCGGTGATGCGTTTTAAGGTTTCACCTACATGTTTATCGGGTGTAGCACCGATCTGCTCGGCCGAAATCCCATCCGAAAGGTTGGAGGTATTTTGCTGCAGCGCATATAAACCAGCTATGGAGGCCTTTTTGTAATCAGAGCTTACTACTACTTCTTTCAGTCCTTTCGAATCGGTATGTAAAACAATGTTTAAAGGGGTATCCTTATTTTCATTTACCCGAATGCCAGTAACACGCTGGCGCTGAAAGGAGATATAACTGAATTCGAGTGTATAATTTCCGGGCTCGATGTTGATGATATAACTGCCATCCGGATTAGTTTGTATCACCTGTCCGTTTTCGATAATTTTGATCGAAGCACCTGGCAGCGGACCGCCCTTGTCGTCAGTCACTTTTCCGGATATACGGCCGGGCTTTGGGGGCATAGGCAATTCGCTAACGGCAATAAGCGCACCCAATTGCGTAAATTTAAGTTGCCTGCTTAAGGCCAGTTCCTTCAGTATTGCTGGCAAGGGTTTATCTTTAGCCTGGAATGAAGTGAGTGGCAGATCGCCAATTTTTTTGGCAAATGAGAAGGTAAAGCCTGTTTGTTGTTCAATCTTTTCAAATAGCTCAGCAATGGTGGTGCTTTTTTTGGCAAAACTAACCCTGGCTTCATTGATATCCTGAGATTTTGCTTCGGCGCCCAGGAGCACTCCCGTTAGGGTGATGGATACTATGGTTACCAGAAAGGTAAATCTTGTCATCGCAAACAGCAGTTTAATTACATTAATTTTTGTAGAATTGTGCATGGTTTTTTTAAAATGGTTTATTGTCCTGAAAAATGATGGATCAGAAAAACTTGTTTTGAGCGGAAGTGTCCCACCACTTTCGCTCTTTTTTTATTCTGATCTGATAAATGATTGTTTTTACATAAGCCTGTTCCTCCTTTTATCGATTGGTTTTGCTACCAGAGCGTGATTTGATTGCCTTCGATTTCATAGCGAAAATCGCCTGATAAGCTCAATGCTTTCATCAGCGTCGCAATATTGAGATTGTTTGTTTTTAAACTGATCTGTTTGGCAAGAAGTATATTGTTCTTAAACAGGAAATTAACCCTATAATACCTTTTCAGTTGCTTGGTAATGTTTTCTAACGTTTCATTCCTGAAAACAAGCTTACCCACATTCCATGAGCTGATATCTGCTATGGCCAACCTCGAATGGCTAAAGCTGGCATTTGAACGATTGTAAGAAAGCCGATCGCCAGGGAGGAGCATACGTGCGGCTTCTTTTTTGTTATTTTTAGAAAACACGCCCACTTTTCCGGTGGCTACGGCTACCGAGATTTCGTTATCCTCCGGGTAGGCGCTCACATTGAACGAGGTACCCAAAACCTGTACTTCAAGCTTATCGGTATGTATCCTGAAAGGCTTTTTAGCATGATGGGCAACCTCAAAAAATGCTTCCCCTGTTAAATAGATCTCTCTCGATTTCCCGTTAAAGCTAAGCGGATACCTGAGCCTGCTTTGGTTGTTTAACGTAACCTTCGATCCATCGGGCAGGCTAATAATTTTCATTTCACCTACCCTTGTAACTGTTTGTACTAAGGCAGTTTGAACGGGCAGATCCCTGCTTTGATGGTTGATATAATATATACTGGCTACTAAAACTGCAAAGAACAGACTTGCGGCAATCGACTTTAACCAAATCGGCAAGCGCACAATTTTTGTCTTTGGTATTTCAGGGGGAAAGAAATGGCTTTTTAGTTCAGTTCTGGAAAGCGCTGCTTTGGCCTGCAGTTCTGCCGGTGTTAGTTGTTCGCCCATTACTTCCAACTGGATGAGCCAACGGGCAATCATTGTTTTTTCTTCTTCGTTTACCAGTCCTTGTTGGTACTTTTGAAAAAGTGCTGTGAGTCGATTTCTTTCCTGCATACATTAGTAATAAGCAGTACTTGGGTAAAAGGCCCAGAAATTAATCGTTAAGTTTATGTTATTTAATTGTTAACCAAATTAAGATCAAAATTTCAAGCGCCGATAACGAAGGATCGGAAGTGGCCTGCCTGATTCTGTTCAATGCAATATTGATCTGGTTCTTTACCGTTTTTGGCGATAAGTTGAGCTGTTGGGCAATTTCCGAAACAGAATATTGGTTGCTCCGGCTCAGCAGAAAAACTTCCTTCATCTTTTCGGGCATTTCGGCTATGGTGCGGTTAATCACTTCCATTACCGCTTCGTACTGCAGGTCCATTTCGCGGATCTCCAGCTCATCCATATGTATGGCAGTATCTTGTTCCTGTTGCAAAAAATCGGCAAAATTGCGGAAGTGTTTTTCCTTAAAGCCTTTGCTTCTAAAATAACCAGATAGTTTAAACCAAAGCCTGTTTTTGAGATAGTTGTGTAAGGGATTGCTGATCGAAAATGTACTTCGCTTTTCCCACAGTTCAATAAACATTTCCTGCATCAGGTCGTAAGCCTCATCCTGGTCGCCAATCTTTTTAGCAGCCAGGGTAAAAAGCGGTTTGTAATAGCGGCGGTGGAGTTCTTCAAAAGCAGTATAATCAGAATCTCTGATCAATTGCAAAAGATCCTGTTCGCCAATGTGTTCCATATTACCCTATATCTGTAGGCGCAAAGATACATCGGGCCATATTAATGTTATGTTAAGGAATTATGTACCAATAATTGCCTTTTAATTGATAACAATAGCGTTGATCAACTAATTTCTCATTCCCATTGAATAAGTTTGTGCAACATCCAAATACTGCACAAAACCTCACCGCTACTATTTCGAACCCTGCCTTTCCTGTTTTATCATTGTAGTTTCGTTATTATTGCCATTAGTTTGATGAAAATTAAACTCAACATGATGAAAAAAACAATCTTTATACTGCTCAACCTCGTTATCGCACTATCGGTAGCACATGCACAAAAAGGCATAAATTTTTCTAGTCACATTGCTGCCGGGGGTAAATTGCTGATGAGTGTAGATAGCGGAGCCAAAAACGTTTTTTATGCCATTGGCTTTCCCAATCAACCGCGCACCACCTTTAACTATTTGCCCGATGTAAATCAGGTAAGTATCTCGGTTAATTTTAGAAAGAATATTAATATACAGCACTATCGGTACACCATTTTGGCTGACAATAAAGCCATCGCGCTCAATAAGCCAATTAACATGGCGCAACTGCAAGATACCCACGCCGAAGGGGATGAAGAACTGTTCAGTTCGACAACACTGGGCATTTTCCCTATAAAAGGCAAAACGGTTACCACACTTGTTTATAGTATAGACAAACCGCAAGATATTGATAAAGCTGTTTTTTACGGGAGGCCTATTCCAAAGGCAAAAATCCTATCTTTTTCAATGCTGAGCAAAAACGATCAGGGCTATAGCACCAGCTGGATAAAAGACCCAAAAGCGCGCACAAACTTTACTTTCACTGAAAAAGATCTGCAGCTAACCGTTGTTAAAGACAAATCGGATATCGATTATCTTTACTACACCTCAATAAAAGACAAAAAAACCAATAAAATCATTTTCGAATCAACTACCTGGCTATATGGTGGCATCATTAGTGAAGATCATGAGCAACTACCTTTTATAGAAATTGATAAAAACATTTTCAAAAAGTCGGGCGAATACGAAATTATTATTCAGCCATCGATTAAATGGACCGGTTGCTTTGATTGCAATATTTCACCAAAAGAAACCGAGAAATACATAACCCGCCATACGCTTTTGATCACTGTAGCTGAAGAAAACTACACCAAAAAAGAACTTTACAGTTATACCATAATCGCAGCCTTTATTATTGGTATAAATTTTTTACTGATACTTAACGCCATCAAAAGAAGGAACAAAAAAAGACTGGCAGAAGAAGAACAGCAAAAAAACACGGCAAAGCTTCAGCTTAACTCCATCCGTTCGCAACTCAACCCTCATTTTTTGTTTAATGCACTCTCGGGCATTCAAAATTTGATGAACAAAAACGAAATAGACAATGCCAATAAATACCTTTCTAAATTTGCCCGTTTAACCCGTAACGTACTCAACGATAAAGAACTGATCAGTTTATTACAGGAGAAAACTTTGTTAGACGATTACCTGCAAATGGAGCAATTGCGGTTTGGCTTTCAATACGAAATCAATCCTTCCGAAAATTTGGCTTTAGATAATATCGAGATCCCAAGCATGCTGCTACAACCCTTTGTAGAAAATGCGGTGAAACATGGCATAGCGAAAAAAGCGGCCGATGGAAAAATTATCATCACCTTTAGCAAGCAAGCCAATAACCTGGTGTTAACGGTAACCGATAATGGAAATGGTTTTGATACTGAAAAGAAAAGCAATGGTTTGGGATTATCGCTAAGCGACAGCAGAATAGCCTTGTTAAATAATGTTTATAAAGAAAATCGCTTTACTTTAGCCATACAATCAAGCCCTAAGGGTACTCACATCAGTTTAACACTCAGCGATTGGCTATAATATGATGAAGGCAATTTTAATAGACGACGAAATCTCCAATTTAGAAAACCTGCGGTCTTTGTTAGAAAAACACTGTCAGCAGGTAACGGTAATGGCAACGGCACAAAATGTAAGCGATGCGGTGCTTGCTATAGAAAAACATTTGCCCCACCTGGTGTTTCTGGATATTCAAATGGGTGATGAAACAGGCTTTGATGTTCTAAAACTGCTTCCAACGCGTAATTTCGAAGTTATTTTTGTTACCGCTTACGATCAATATGGCATACAGGCGGTAAAATTTGCCGCTTTGGATTACCTTTTAAAACCCATCGATATTGAAGAATTGATAAACGCGGTAAATAAAGCCACACAGAAACTGGCAACGCAAATACAAACTACACAGCTCGATTTTTTACTGCAACAGCTCAAAAAGCCAGAAACGAATGTGAGCAAAATTGCCTTGCAGATGCAAGGTGAAGTGCGGTATGTTACCTTATCAGATATTATCCGTTGCGAGGCCGACAATACCTATACCCACTTCTTCCTTTCTAATGAGGAGAAAATACTGGTTTCTAAATCGCTCAAGGAATATGCAGATTTACTGCGGCCCAGCGGTTTTTTAAGAACCCACCAAAGCCATTTGGTTAATCCTAAATATGTAAAAAGCTGGTTAAAGGAAGATGGTGGTGTGCTATTGTTAACCACTGGAGAAAAAATACCCATTTCCAAGCCCAACAAGGAAGCTGTAAAACTGGGTCTGCAAAGGCTATAGGAATAACGTAAATTAGTTAATAATAATAAGAGCCTGTATCATAAATGATATTTTATTCGGATTTGTCACGTTGATCCTCCCAAGAAATTGGGACATGCTGTGGAAACACCTTTTAAAACATCTAATAGGTCCTTCGACAAACTCAGGATGACAATTTGATACAGACTCTTAGATATCAGCCTAACAGCTGATTAAAAAAACAGAAAACGAACAATGATTAGTTCATATCGCCTTTAACTTTTTTTGCAGTTCCCCTACCCGGAAGATAGATCTGGAATCCGAAAGAAAGATTTAAATTGTTCTGCATGGTCGAACTTCCAAAACCTACAAGGCCTTTGTATTTCACCAGGGTTTCTAAACCAATGTTAGGCGTAATAAAGTATGCAAAACCAGGACCAACGCTTAAATCCAGTCCGTTGGTGTTTCCACCACCATTACTCACATTCACACCACCCACGCCAACGGTTGCTTCAGCAAAGAAACGTCCGTGTTTTAATACTTCCACATCTTTACCGGCATAGTAACGTCCTAATGCACCAACACCATAACTTGTTGTGGTAGCAGAGTTTTTAGCTGTTTCTAAACCGAAGTTTACATAACCACCCACGGCTAAATTGTCTTCGATAAACCAGGCGGCTTTCGGGGTAATATCGATACTAAAAACATTTGGGGCATCTAAACCCAAATTAATATTGGTTAGGTTTCCACCAACCATCACATTACCTTTTTGAATCTGTGCTTGTGCACTTCCGGCAAACAATAGCCCTGCAAATAGAAATTTTAATAGATTTTTTTTCATGATAAACGATTTTTATATTTTATGCCGTCTCAACATCACTACAATCATATAGTTTTAATTAAATGCAAAAATGGATTTAAGTCTTTGAAAAAGAGCGGCATAAGTGTACTCCTAAAAGGGGTATAACCGCAATTGCCAATTGGCCGCTGAATGATTTTGCAAGCCAAACGGATAGCTGAAATTGACCTCCCCCCAAAAAACTGCACACATTAGCGGTGAGAAGGTGACCATATATCGAATAATCTCCAATTGGCCAGAGCCTGGCATTTACGACGAATTAATTTTTATCCATAACAATCGGACGATTTATCGGACGAATAGAAACCTAAGCGATATCAAGCATTAGCAACTACACAACGCAGTAACAACATGAATAAGGCACTTTTCATACCAATCCGAAACGAAAACATTTTTTTCACACTTGCATTCTGATTTACTTCCGGACAAATAACGGACGAAAAACGGACAGATAAATTGCACAATAATGCTAAATCAGTATAGCCATCTTAATAATTAAGCACATATTTGGTCGAACGCCCAGCACCTTGCATTTTAATGATACCGCTGTCAACAAGTTCCCGAAGATCAGTAACAACAACGGATTTACCTATACCGGTTAGTATTTGATACTCAGCACTAGTAATTTTCGTATTTCGGCAAAAGTGTACACGCGTTTCGCATTTATGCTGACACCCTGTTTCGCTGCAAACTGACGAGCTGTTTCGGACCAAACTGACGGCGCTGATCTTTGGATCAGAATTTCTTCTCTCGGCAATTCCATTTAATTTCAGGCCAAATAAAAGGCTCAGGCGTTAAATTACTGCTAGATGCAATCTTCGATCTGTCTGGAGGGGTTTGGGTGCTGTGGCGCGTCTTTTAGGTGGAATTCCTCTATGATTTTCCATTAAAGATCCATTGTTGATCTTAAGGGATAGATTGGATGTGAACCTGAATTAGATGAATCTGGTTGCTCCAGGAAGAAGGAAATTTGAGGTCGAGGCCTGTTTTTGTTCAGAGGGAAAGGAACATTTTAGACGACCGTCCGGCATCAAATTCGCGTACAGTTTGGCCCGAAATGGATTGACCAGTTTCGTTGAAATACGCACTAAAAATCAAACCGTAATTCTTATTTCTAATTTGGGAAATACGCCTGTTTTTCCTATTTCTAATGCTGTTTTGAATTTAATAAACGATATGCCTTATACCATTCCTGCTCAAAGTCTTTCAAGAATCTACGGAAGTTTAATTGAAAATGGAAATAAGGAAAAAGCCACTCAGTTGATTCAGGAATATTTGAACAATCCGGGTATTTATGAGGCTTCGGAAAGAGATTTTAACAGATTGGGTTATCAGTTTCTTCGGCTTCAAAAATGTGAAAATGCTTTGCATGTTTTCAATGCAGCCACTTTAATTTTCCCAAAGAGTTGGAATGTGTTTGATAGTTATGCTGAAGCTTTGCATCAATGTGATAAAAAAGAAGCGGCCGTAAAAATGTATCAAAAATCGATTGAGTTAAATCCTAGGAACGAAAACGGGAAACAAATGCTTTTGAAAATTGAAAAAGAAACCGGGAAGTAAAAGCTTCGGTTCTACCGAAGCTTTAGCGTACCAATCAGCAGGAATATTTTGAACATTTAAATTGCTTATTGAAGCTATAATCGAGGATTTTGGGAGGAAAAAACTTAGGACAATTTTCGATTAGATCACCTTGACAAGATTATAATAGAACAAAAAATTTGGCAGATATGGAAATTAATTGTTAAGGCCAGAATCTCTTTTCAAACTCCATCTCTACTCCAATTCAAACTTTACCGTTATGCTTCCGTTTCCCAGCGCAGCGGCAAGACTGGAAGGATTATCGATCCGTGCGATACTCGTGTAGCGGTATGAGGTTGAAAAGGTTTTGTAGAAAAGCACAATGGTATTGGAACCGTACAGCAAGATGTCTCCCGGTTGGATTGTACCTGGATTGGCTGCATTAGACGGCAATGCGGTTTGAAAATCGACATATTTTTCATTGCTATTCAGCTCGGTCATATTTAGGGTAATTGGTAGTCTTGTTTTAAAAGCATTTCCCGTGGAATTGTTGCTTAGCGTAGCTGTAAACACAGCAGTGCCTATTGTAATCTTCATTTTACTTCCCGCTGGATTAGTCGTATTCCCGTTCGTATTATTCGCATTCTCTTGTGTTGTTCCCAGCTCATTATTTTTGCCACAGCTTGACGTACTTAAAGACAAGGAACAAACCATGATAAGGGTTATTAATAGAGGCATGTTATTTTCATTTTAGAAGGTATTTATTTATTACCGAGATATTCTTCGTCGGTTACCTTGTGAAGCCAGGTCACGACACCCTTTTCTGTCTTAGGTAAAATGTATTGCTGCAACATACCGGTATCGGGGCTTGCGCCATGCCAGTGTTCTACATTGGGCGGGCATTTTACGATATCGCCCTTTTTGAGACTCTGTTTGGGTTGTCCCTTAATCTGGTGGTAGCCTGTACCATCGGTAATGATCAGTATCTGCCCTGAGGGATGCCTGTGCCAATTACTTCTCGCCCCAGGCTCGAAGTACACGTTACCCACAACGGTATTATATATCGTATCATTTTCAACAAGACCGATGTTCCAGGCCTTGCCAGTGAAATTTCCGGATGGCCCGAGCTCACCTTTCGGAAAAATAAAATTCAATATTTTCTGATCTGCCTTGCTGGTATTCTGGGCACTGCCGCTGATGCTCAGGAACAACAGGGTAGCAATTGCGGTTATTGTTAATGTTTTCATCGTTTTTTGATTTCAGGTTTTTATTATTTGTTTTCTCTTAGATGTTTGATGAAAAAAGCTTCCAGCCTATCGAATGGGATCAGGTCGGTTTTATCGTAAAGATCAACATGGCCTGCATTTGGAACGATAACCAGTTCCTTTGGCTGTCCCGCTCTTTTGAAAGCATCCTCGCTAAATTCCCTTGAGTGTGCCTTATCCCCGGTGATGAACAGCATAGGGCGCGGAGAAATAGTTTCTATATCATTGAACGGATAGAAGTTATTGAACTTGGTGTTACTGCTCAATGTAGGATGTGTTGTGGTTTTAGGCGAGACACCGTTTGGGGTATACTCTCCCCTTGGGGTGCGATAAAACTCAAAGAACTCACGCTGTATAGGATGCGTATTTTCATCCAGCTGGTGAGTAGTTCCACCCGTATATTTGGTTTCACCACCTAAAAATTCAGCATATCGTTGTTCAGCGGCTTCTGCCTGATTTTTTTTCCTTTGTTCAAGGCTCTGAGAATGATTCAGCCCATTACGGCTTGCTGAACCCATATCATACATGCTTACCGTTGCAATTGCTTTCATCCTTGGGTCGATCTTGGCCGCGCTGATCACAAAGCTTCCGCTTCCACATACACCAAGAACGCCTATGCGCTCCCGATCTACAAAATCCCTCGTACCAAGAAAATCCACTGCGGCGCTGAAATCTTCGGCATACATTTCGGGTAGGACCGCATTACGGGGCGAGCCTTCACTTTCCCCCCAAAATGAAAGATCAATAGCTAAGGCAATAAAGCCCCTGTCCGCCATGTTCGAGGCATAAACATCGGCGCTCTGCTCCTTTACCGCGCCCATTGGGTGGCCTACAACTATTGCGGAATTTTTTGTTCTCCTTTCCAAATTTTTGGGTACGAAAAGATGTCCGGCTACTTGCAGGTTATACTGATTTTTGAATTTAACTGCGTACAGTGTAACCTTATCACTTACCTTAAAGGTGGTATAGCCTTTTGCTGATATTTCTTTCATCTGTATTGAGTTGGATGTTGATTGTGCACCTGCGGTATTATAACAAAGGACTGCCGTTAGCGCAATAAGAATTGATTTTTTCATACTTAAATGTTTTTAATAAATTTTGCCGGAACCCCTCCGACAACTGTGTTTGGAGCGACGTCTTTTGAGACAACTGCGCCAGCTGCAACGACCGCATTTTCTCCTATGGTTACCCCTTGAAGTATAGATGCGCCCGCACCAACCCAGGCATTTTTTTTGATATGGATAGCTTTAGGAATTAACGAATGTCGGTCTTCCCTTGAGATTGGATGTCCTTCCGATAATAAACTTACTTTCGGACCGATAAACACATTGTCTTCAATGGTAATTCCACCCAGATCCAAAAACACGCAATCGAAATTGATGAACACACTTTTACCAATTTTTGTATGTTTTCCGTAATTGATGTACAAAGGGGTAAATATGTTAACAGTTTCGTCGATTTCTGAACCTATGATCTGGCCTAATAAGTTTCTGATTTCTTCTGGTTTTGTTGAATTGTTCATCTGAACCAAAAGCTTTTTTGTTGCAAAAGAAGCTTCCATCAGTTGATAGGCTTCCGGATCGTCTGGTGAAATGATTTCCCCATTACGTAACCTCTCGAAAATATCTTTCGTGTTCATATCCATTTCTTTATAGGAACAAAGATAAACCTACTCAAAAGGTGTTTTGTTACATTTATTTCGCAAGTAATGTCAAATATTGCCTATTATCAATTAATTATTCTATTTTTATTTAATATGGCAGCAAATCAAAAAGTTATGCTCTGCAAAGCGGTATCAGCAAATCAATTTCCAGAAAATTTTAATATCCGGTTTCATACACATATCTATTGTCAAAGTGGGAGCGTAAAATTTGTGTTTAACGGCCGGCAATATCAAAGTAAAAAAGGCGAGTTTATCTTTTGGTTGGCGGGTATTAACGTTTCAGACCTGTCTTTTTCAAAAAGTTTTAAGGCCACAATTTTGTTTGTCGACCGCGAATTACTTACCGTAAGTTTGCCGAGTGCCACAGCGAGTATAGACAGCATTATACACTCTAAAGAATATCCGATTTTGCATCCGGATAAAAAAGACAAAGAGAAAATCCTGAAAAATTTTAAGTTGCTTTACGATATGTCACTGGAAACCAACCATCGGTTTTATGAGGAAGCACTTAAACTTCAGATGCAACTTTTTCTTTTAGAAATGTGGCACATTTTTGAAGACGAGCTCGACAGAAAAAAACGAAGCTTGCAAAGCGGAACCTTATATGAACGGTTTATACAATTAGTACAGGAGCATTGCATGACACAGCGCGAAGTACGGTTTTACAGCGATAAACTGAATATAACAGCCAAATACCTTAATTACATTTGCAAAATTAATACAGGAATAACCGCCTCCGAATGGATACAACGTAACGCAAGAGAGCGAATCATTATACTCTTGCAAAATAAGAACCTTAATATTTCCGAAATAGCCGATGAATTGGCTTTTTCAAGCCGTTCGTTCTTTACCCGCTATGTAAAAAAACTTTTAGGCATTACCCCTAAGGAATATCGGGAGCGAATTGGATAAAATTTGTTCTACAAAATCTGCTCGTCCCCCCGTATTCACAAAAGCCTTCAGCAGGTATACTTTGAACAGGGCCAATAAGGATTTAAAGCCCAATTTGACATTAAAAATCCGTACTTTGACTTGTTCAAGTTAAGGATAATACCGTAAGTATGCATACTTAGAACCGTACCCAAGAGGAGATCCGATAGCTATCGGCTCGAACTCCCACACCTATACAGGCGCCAGTCCCTCAAGCTGGTGCGTCTACCACCCTGATAGCTATCGCGGTCGCCTTTAAAGATATGACTGAGGCCGTAAACAAAAAAGCTTCGGTTTTACCGAAGCTTTTAGTATACCAATCAGCAGGAATAATTGAACATTTAAATCGCTTTTTATTGCTTACTGAAGCTATAATCGAAGATTTGGAGCGGAAAAAACTTAGGACAATTTTCGATTAGACTACCTTGACCAGATTATAATAGAACAAAAATTTGGCAAAATATGGGAACTGGTCTTTTAACTATTAAAAAGGTTAAGTTTTACCTTTTCCCGCTCTATTTCTGCAATCAGCTCTTCTTCTGTAGGCAAATAAGGCATATATTTAGTAGCGAAGAGTCTGGGATTATCGTTGATTACAGAATACTTAACCACTGTTTCACTTTTTTCGGTGCAAAGAATAATACCTATTGTTGGATTATCACCTTCCGGTTTTTTTAGGTCATCAAACATTCGCCTATACATATCCATTTGACCAACATGTTGATGGGTAAGTTTTCCAGCTTTTAAATCAATTAGCACGAAACATTTAAGCAGATAATTATAAAAGACCAAATCAATATAAAAATGATCTATTTCCGCACTGATTCGAAATTGCCTGCCCACAAAAGAAAAACCCTTTCCTAACTCAAGCAAAAATTGCTGCAGGTTCTCTATTAATGCTGTTTCTATTTCAGACTCATTTGCAGTTGCAGGTTGCTCAATATTTAGAAATTCAAAGATATAGGGGTCTTTAATAAAATCTTCAGGTCGTTGTTTCTCCAATATCTCACTTTCGGTTTGATTTATAGTTTTATCACTCGAAGACAGCAGCCTATGATAATAGAAAGTGTTAATATTACGCTCCAGAGTTCGAACACTCCAGTTCTGTTCTGCAGTTTCGTTTAAATAATATATTCTAGCACCTTCACTTTCAACCCTCATTATTAACCGGTTATGGCTCCATGTCAATTTTCTACACAGTGTGTAGAATTTGTTTTGCTCAGGGTAAGTAAGATAAAACTGCCTGAAATTATATAAATTGGAGTAAGAGAAACCTTTACCAAATTCAGTTGTCAAAGCTTTAGAAAGTTCTTTCAAAATACCTTCTCCATAAATCGCTCTTTCTTCACCATGCTGTTCTTGCTCAACAATACGTTTTCCGATCAGCCAATATGCCTCAACCATTGCTGCGTTCACAGCGGTGTAAGCGTTTTGTCTAGCTGCAGATAATATACCTCTGATTTCTTCGATATAATTGGTCATAACTCAAATTTAAAGAAAACAAATGATGAGGAGTTAAAATAGAAGAAGAATTACAAGCACATATTTACAATTGAATAAATTAAAGGAAATGGCTATCAACAAATAGCTCTAAGCTAATCTCCTATCCCCCTTGCCATACTGAAGCTAAACAGGAATACTTTAAACAATGCTGATACACGTTGAAACACCACTTGGCATAAAAAACTGCACCTTAAAATGTTCAAAGTGCGGTTGCACCCAAGAGGAAATCCGATAGCTATCGGATCGAACTCCCACACCATACAGGCGCCAGCCCCTCAAGCTGGTGCATCTACCACCCCGATAGCTATCGGGGTCGCCTTTAAGATATTACTGAGGCCGTAAACAAAAAAGCTTCGGTTTTACCGAAGCTTTTAGCGTACCGATCAGCAGGAATACTTTGAACATTTAAATCGCTTTTTATTGCTTATAGAGCCTATAATTGAGGATTTGGAGAGAAAAAAATTCATTTAATCAGATGTTAAAATTCAAGGTGATTTTCCATCAAATCACCTTGACCAGATTATAATAGAACAAAAAATTTGGCAAATGTGAAAATTACCAGTTATCTATTTCTTCCGTAAAAAGGGCAAAAGTGAGAAACTAAAATTAACATAAGGGACGTTACTTAGCTTATTCTTCACAAAATATTCGCTTGAGGTTTCTTTCCGATCAAAAGCACGTGCCGAAAGCGGTGTCAAAACGCCACCATTTATACCGAAAATCATCTTTTTCCCTACGCGATATTCTGCTCCTATTCCTGATTTAAGATCAATAGTAGTATAGTTTGCATCCTTTGGCAAATTGGCACTGTTAAGGTCGAAAAAGGCGAGCGAGCCCCCCAATGTTGTACCTGCAGTTGCCCAGAAACGATTCGAAAATTCCCTTCTTAACCCTACACCACTAGGCATATTCACGTTCAGTTCCAGTTTATTGGCAAACTTATGCCAGTAGTTAAATATCACGAATGCAGGCACTTTTAAAGAAGGGTCAATATTAATTACCGCACCTATCGAATACCTAGTTGTTGCAGTTTGTTTTAAAGGAAATACCGCAGTCCCTAAAAAGCTAACCCGTTTAACCTTCTCGATGTCGTTGGTTACTCCCGTTGCGCTGGCCATATAATAAACCGGGCGTCCGAAAAGAGAATCCCTACGGGTAAATGAGGCGGTAAGCCCAAAGGTACCTTTATTAAAAATTACATCTTCATTACTCAAAGTCGGACTAAAACTCTGTATATCACTTACCCTGATCTCCTGCTGAAAAAACGTTCCAGAGATGCCGAAGGAATTTTTACCCCAAGCAGCAACAGGCAAGTTCATTATTATTGTGGTACGCAGCGTACTGGCTTTGCCCTTTAACAGCGGACTTCCGAGCAAGCTACTTTCAATGTTTCCTTTTCCTATCAAATCAGTAGAAACCGTCACCTGGCGTAGAACAGGATTGAGGATAGCTGCTTCTTCAAGCCTGGCCCTACCAATAGAATCCATTGTTTTTTTGCTGAGCTCCTGTTGTTGTGCGCAGCAAAAATTGACTGCGCCTATAATAAATACCAAAGATATTATTGATCTTTTCATGTTTTTTATGCTTCTTGAATTTGAATATTGTTATTTGTTTTTTTAGCAAACCTTGCTTTCACATTTTCAACGATGAGATACATTGCAGGTACTACAAAAAGGGTAAGCACCATAGAACTTGTGAGTCCTCCTATAATTACCCAAGCCATTCCGTTCTTAATTTCTGCTCCGGGCCCACTGGCAAGTGCAATCGGCAACATGCCCAGTATCATGGCGAGCGTGGTCATTAAAATTGGTCTGAGTCTTTCTTTTCCAGCTTCTATCAACGCATCCTTTACCGAACGCCCTTCGCTCTTAAGGTGGTTGGCAAAATCTACGATCAGGATCGCATTTTTTGAAACGAGACCCAACAACATCACCATACCAATAATGGAGAAGATATTTAGTGTTTCCATAGCTAATGCTAAGGCCAATAAGGCACCAATAAGCGCAACCGGAATAGAAAACAATACCACAAAAGGATATATCAGACTTTCGTAAAGCGCAACCATGACCAGATAGACCAGCAAAATTGCGATAACCAGTGCCAAGCCCAAACTTCCAAAAGCATCGCCCTGGTTTTTTACATCGCCCAAATATTCTACCGTAACTCCCGTAGGAAGTTCAATCAGCTTCGCTTTTTCTTTAATTTCTGTAGCAATGGTACCTACCGGGCGTCCAGCTACATTGGAGTTTACGGTAATAGAACTTAGCCTATCGCTGCGTTGCAATACACTTTCTCCCATCCCACTAACTACCTGCGCAAATTGGCTCAGCACAAAGCTTTGACCATCGCTGTTGGTAAATGACAGGTTTTTTACATTATTGATATCCGAACGACTATATTCATCCAACCCGATAAGAATATCATATTCATTTCCAACTTGTTTAAATTTTCCCTTATCGTTACCACTGAAGGCATTTTGCAAAGCGTTTCCTACCTGACTAGCGTTGAGCCCCAACAAGGTCATCTTTTCACGGTTCAGTTTCACCTCTATCTGCTGTTTCTGGTCTTTTACAGATAACTGAACAAACTGTGTTCCAGGCACACTTGCTACCAGGGTTTTATATTGATCGGCTACTTTTCTTACCGAAGCAAGGTCTGTTCCCTTAACCGCAATTTGAATAGGTATTTGTCCGCCACCACCAGAAATTGAGGTTGGCAAAGCGGTAACTTTTATGCCCGGAATAACAGCGGTAAGTTCCCGCTCTATTTGGATGGCAAAATCTTCTGCGCTAATTATCCGCTCTTTTCTGCCTTTGAGGGTAACTGTGAGTTCAGCCAAATTCGCATTGTTTCCAGTTCCCGCCACGCCACCGCTTACAAAACCAATACTCGAGAAAACTCTTTCTACTTCTGGTTTTGCCAGGATAATTTTCTCCGCTTGCTGAACCGTCATGTTTGTCTGATAAATACTCGATGATGGCGCAAGTTCCATCTTCAGCAATAGTTCGCCCTGATCCCCTGCGGGGATGAAAGCTCCACCAATAAATCCAGTTCCTACCAGCATCAAAGATCCTACGATCAGCAATATCACGCCCGAAAGTAACCAGCGTTTTTTGCGGAGTACCGTTGCCAGCATCCCTACGTAGGCTTCTTTTAAATTATCGATGATTTTTTCGAAACCGATGTTTATCCTTCCCCACAAGGTTTTCGGATTAAGTTCTTCTATTTTACCAAAACGACTGGCCAACATCGGGGTAATGGTAAAGGACACAAAAAGGCTCATTAAGGTAGAAATTACGACCACTAATGAAAATTCGCTCAGGATCGATCCGATCAATCCTCCGGCAAAAGCCAGGGGTAGAAAAACCACCACATCTACCAGCGTAATGGCAAGTGCTGTAAATCCAATTTCACTTCTACCGTCAAGCGCCGCCTTTCGTTTATCAGAGCCCATTTCCAAGTGCCTATATATATTTTCCAGCACTACAATGGAATCATCAACCAAAATCCCCACGACCAGTGAAAGCGCCATCAAGGACATCAGATTAAGTGAAAAGCCAAGAAAATACATCGCAATAAAAGTCGGGATAATAGAAGATGGCAAGGCAACCATAATGAACATCGAACTGCGGAAACTGTGCAGAAAGGCCAGCATTACTATGGCTACAATTACTACCGCTAGTCCCATATCAAAAATCACAGCATCTGCAGACTCTAACGTATAGGTAGACTGATCGCTTGAAATTGTAAATTTTAGTCCACTGCCAGAATATTGCTTTTCGATAGCGGCAAAACTCGCCCTTACGCCTTCACTTACGTTTACCGCATTGGCATCAGACTGTTTGATGATCTGTATACCGATGGCCGGAATACCATTGATATGATTAATTGCCGTGGTTTTTGCCGTGGCATCCACCACTTCGGCAACATCTTTCAGGTAAACATTCCCCTCCTTTGGGCGTTGTTTCACAATAAGCTCCCGCAGTTGTTCAATAGAAGTTACATTTGCATCGTACTGGATGGAAAGTTGTTGTTCTTTGGTTTCTATTTTTCCTGCCGGAAAGGATTGATTTGCATTGGCAACTGCATCGGTAACTTGGTTGATGCCAATGCCATAGGCTTTAAGTTTGTCCTGATCTATGTTAATCTGGATTTGACGTTCATCACCACCCACTATGCTTACCTGCCCAACTCCAGCAACATTTTGCAAAATAGGCAACAATTGCTTATCAACCATATCATACAACTGTCGTGGCGCCATATTCGAGGTAACTCCTGCCCTTACAACTGGTGTTTCTTCCAAATTGACTTTATTAACTGTCGGGCGATCTGCATTGTCCGGCAATTCGTTCTGTACCTGATCTGCTTTTCGTTGGATGGATCGTTCCGCTTCGTCCAGATCGGTACCACTTTTTAGCGACACTGAAAGTTGCGATATCCCTTCCTGCGAGGTCGAACTGATTTTATCCAAACCTTCAACTGAAGAAAATGCATCTTCGAGCTTTCTGGTTACCGAAGTTTCTACTTCCGCCGCCGAAGCGCCAGGATAAATAGTACTTACCGATACCGTTGCTACCTCTATTTTGGGCAAAAGATTGTAGTTGAGCTTAAAATAGCTCATTACACCGAACAAAATAAGAACGGTAAAAATAACAATGATAAGTAGTGGCCGTTTTACGGCAATTTCTGAGATTGACATTTACGGCTGTTTTATTTTGAGATACTTACTTCACTTCCCTCTTTAAGATTGATCTGGCCCGAGGTTACAACTACTTCTCCGGGCTGAAGACCAGAAACGACCTGAATCTTATCTCCAATTTCGCTCCCTGCTTCAATTTTCCTCAGCTTCGCAATACCGTTAGAAACCACATAAACCGACGCATTTTTCACCCCTTCGGTCAGTGCCTCCCTAGGGATCACAATAATTTGTTGGCTGGTTTTCCTAGAGAAATCGGCATATACAAAAGTGCCCGACCGTAATACTTCTCTGGTTGCGTTTGCTACCATGATCTCTACAGGATAGTTATTGGTCTGGTCTGCCTGTGGACTGATAAAACTAATTGTTCCCTGAAATTCCCGGTCAGGATAAACATCAGTTGTAATCTTAATTTTTTGCCCGTTTTTAACCTTGTACACTTCACTTTCGGTAAGATTAACCAATACCTTGGCCTGCGATAGGTTGATGATGGTGGCAATCTCCGTTCCGGCAGGTACGTAAAGACCTTCTTCAACTGATTTAACAGAAATTGTTCCTGCGTTTGGTGCTTTAATAACGGCATCACCTAAATTTTTACTCGCCTGTGCAACTAGGTTTTTAGCATCCAAATAATCTTGATTTAACTGATTTACTTTTTCCTGTGTGGCCGCTTTTCCGCGAAGAAGTTCAGTATAAGTATCCAGGTCATTTTTTAATTTAGCGGCTGCCGATTGCGCTTTTTGCAATTCTAACCTTAATAAGCGATCATCTAGAAGAGCAAGTACTTGTCCTTGCGCCACCTGATCTCCTAGTTTGAAACGTACCTCGCGTATAGTACCGCTAGTAATAGATAATGCTTTTACTTCCCTGAACGGAGCAAGCACGCCCGTTTTATTGATACTAATTTCCATTTCCTGTTGAACGACTTGAGCAACCTTGACCGGAATTTTGATTTCAACTAGTGTACTTTTGTTCTTTTTGCTGTTGATTTCCTTTTTATTTGCAGATAGCTGATAAACCACTATGCCGATAAGAATTACGGCAATAGCTATCAATACATATTTTGTTTTCATGCTAATGATTTAGTGTTGAGATGAATAAGCTGTTTTGAGAGTCCCTGATGCTTTCTCGAGCTCAATTTTGGCCAACAGGTAATTGTATAGCGAACTCAGGTAATTATTTTGGGCTTCTTTTAAGGATTGTTGTGCAGTAAGCCACTCGCTCAATGGTACAGTTCCCTTTTGATATTGCAGATCCGTTACATCCAATACCGATTTTGCTAGGTCTATAGTCCGTTTGTTATTTTCAATATTGATAAACTCTTTCGTTACCTTGGTACGGGAGTTCTGATATTCCAGTTGGTACCTGTTCTCGTCTATCTTCAGGTTTTCCTGGGCATTAATCCGCTTAAACTTAGCTTGGTTATATTGTGCATTTCTTTTAAAAAAGTCCAGTATCGGAAAATTCAGTTTAAGGCCTATCACAGAAAAATCGCTTATGGAAGAGAAAGATTGCCCAAGCTGGTCGCCAAAACCTACCCCTCCGTACCTGGCATAAGCAGTAAGTTTGGGATAAATACCCGCTTTGATTCTTTTTTCATCAATCTCCAACAATTTAGCTTCAGTTTGCGAAATACGGTAATCGGTAATTCCCGCTACCAAAATCGTATTTGAAGTTGGAAGAACGGGTGATTGACCCACACCTGAATGCTCAACTTCCAGCGGGTCTTCAAAAGGGAAACCCATTTCAAATTTTAGCTGGTTTTGCGAAAGACTTAAATTACTTTCTGCAACTACACCTTGCGAAACCGCATTATTATAATCGACCGTAATTTTATCAAGTTCTTTCTGTAGCAAAATGCCCTTGTTAACCTGCAAGCGGCTAATCTCCATTTGCTTTTTGTAGGTTTCCTGGTTGGCCTTCAAAAAATCAAGTTGTTCCTGATAAACAAAAATTTGATAATAAGCGGTGCTGATATTGAAGATGATTGTTTCTTCATTCTTGATGATATTGAGCTCGGCTTGTTGCTTATTGTATTTATTGGCTTTCAAACCTGTAATCAACGAAAAATCAAAAAATGTTTGATCGAGCTGAGCTGTAGCATTGGTGCTAAACTTTTTGGTAAAGGCAACTCTGGTATCAGTTGGACCAAAAACCCCTGCCGGTATAATCGTTTCCTGTACCTTCAGGTTATCGTCTATTGTACCCGAAAGGCTAATGGTTGGCAAATGGGCTGCCAATGCTTCTTTAGCTTTTGCATCGGCTATCTTTTTTTCGTTGAGGTAAACCTGCGTACTTCTATTGTTTCTCAGCCCGTATTCGATACATTCTTTTAATGTCCACCGTTGTTGGGCAACTAGTGAAAGAGGTAGCATGCACAGCCAAAAAAGGATATTCTTTTTCTTCATTACTGATGATTTGTTCTGCAAAGATGGCTTTAGGGAATAGCATGTTAAAGCAAAACATTCGCGAAGCGGACAAAATCGGCAACGAAGAGATGGATAGAAAAATGAGGTGATCTAAGCCATAACAGATTTTAGTCTGCCTTTGATAGCCACTCCAGAAAAAGCGGCGCTTTTACCTTGCTGACCATTATTTTCTCTTCAAAATTAATGGTTAGGTTAAGCGATAGCTTTCTGGAGAAAAAGCTCGAAACGTCTCTAACCACCTTGCGGGAAACCAGGTACTGGCGGTTAGCTCTAAAAAACGTTTGACCAATTATTTTTTCAAGTTCCTCCAGGCTCTTGTTTGGGTAATGTCTTTTTCCATCGAAACTAACAATATGGGTAACCTCATTTTCAAGATAGAAAAGTGCAATTTCACTGAGCTTTATCGGCATGATTTTATCCTGATAATAAACCAAAATAGAAGATACTACCTGCTTTTCTCGATTGGTCAAAATCTCCATCAACTGCTCATATCCACCGCCAGAAAACTGCTGTTTAAGGTGCCCGTATTTGTTTAATGCACGTTCTAGTGTTTCAGATGTAAATGGTTTAAGGATATAGTCTATCCCATTGGCGCTAAAGGCTTCCATCGCATACTGATCGTAAGCTGTACAGAATATAATTGGTGCTGTTGTTGCAACCTTCATAAAAATTTCAAAGCTCAGGCCATCTCCAAGTTGTATATCGCTAAAAACCAGATCAACTTTGTGGCTTCCTTCAAAATAAGCAATCGCTTCTTTTACCGAACGTAATTGTATAATGTTGGCCGGACTGTCTAAAAGTTGTAAGATACTACTTTGCAGATCTTCAGCAACCAGGCGCTCATCTTCTATGATTACTATATTCATCTGTTAATAATTTGATACCTACTATAAATTCCCCATTCTCTATGCTGATCGCAATATCATTGCCAGAAAGGAGTTTACAGCGTTCGGAAAGGTTGGCAAGACCGCTGTTAGTAGATTGCTCCGCATTTTTTTTTGGCTGCAAATTATTGCTTACGCTGATGATACCAGAGAGAACTTGAATTTCAATATTTAGCGGAAGTTCTTCGGTTAGTTCATTATGCTTGATCGCATTCTCCAAAAGTGGCTGGAGTGAAAAAGCAGGCAGATAAAGATCTTTACCATCTGCCTCCTTTGTATCGATGGTACACGTAATTGCAGTTCCGAAACGGATTTTTTGCATTTCAAGATAATCATTAAGTAACCTAAGTTCATCTTGCAAACTGGAAACCTCTGCATCGCGATCAAAAATAGATGCACGTAGAAAATTTGCCAAATGCACCATATAAGTATCGCCAGTTTTGGTATCAACCTTATACAATGACTTAAGTGTATTGAGTGCGTTGAACAAAAAATGCGGGTGGATTTGTTGCCTTAGCAAAAGTATTTCTGCTTCGGCATGTGCGGTCTTAATTTTAGAAAGCTCCAGTTCTGCATTCATCTTTTCGTTTTGGAGCATCACTAAGTTAATCACGATAGTGACCATAGTGTTAACTAAAGAACTGGAAACGACAAATATCATGAAGGTTTGTAGCGTAAACTCAGACCAACCTTCATCTTTTTCTATAAATCTGGTAAAAACTGGAAATACCAATAAATAAATGCTCAAACTTAAAGGATAGCCAGAAAGATACCGAAACAGCTTGATCTTTTCTATATCATTTTCATATTTCGCTTTTAACCAAACCAGAATACCGATATTCATCATACCGACGAGTGACATGGAAACTAAACCTTTAAAAATCACCGGCAAAGAACGGATTTCACTAGGGTTAATCGAAAAAGCAAAATAAACAATGCCATTAACGATTATCGCCATCAAAAAAACCAGGCTCAACATTCGTCTAATAGGCAGCTTTTTCTCCATTTCACCAAAAGTAAGCATTTTATAGGCGGATGATGATTACTAGAAAGCGGAAGCGGACAAACTTGAAAATAAAACTGACAAATCAGGAATTAAAAGAAACTTTGGCTTACTTTACCTTCACCACTACTTTCCCTTTTGCACGTCCGCTCTCTACATATTCCAATGCCTGGCTGGTCTGGTTAAATGGAAATACTTTATCCACTACCGGAATAATTGTTCCCGCTTCTGTAAGTGAAGTGATTTCTTTCAATTGTGCACCATCTGCCCTCATAAAAAGAAAAGAATAGCCAACATTAAGTTTTCTTGCCTTTTTAACGATACCAAAACTAACTAGAGAAAGGATGGTTTTGATCAACCAATTAGCCCCAATTGCTTTGGCAAATTCTCGTGTAGGCGGGCCAGAAATAGAAATTGCCTTTCCTCCCGGTTTAATTACCCGCAATGATTTTTCCAATGTTTTATTGTCCTGGCTGTTCAGTACCACATCGTAATCTTTCAGGATGGTTTCAAAATCTTCTTTTTTGTAATCGATCAGCACATCTGCGCCAAGTTTTTTCAGCATTTCGAAGCTTTTTTCACTTGCTGTTGTAGCAACCGTTGCACCCAAATGTTTCGCCAGCTGAATAGCAATCGTACCTACGCCTCCAGAGCCTGCCTGAATAAATACCTTTTGATCTTTTTTCAGCTTAGCATTTTCTACCAAAGCCTGCCACGCCGTAAGTGCAACTAGAGGGATAGAGGCCGCTTCTTCCATAGAAATATTCTTAGGCTTTAGTGCCAAATCATCTTCGCCAATGGCGATATATTCTGCAAAGGTGCCAATGTGAAAATCTGAAACACGAGCATAAATTTCATCGCCTAACTTAAACCGCTTTACATTTTTTCCAACTTTAGTAATAACTCCAGCTACATCATGCCCCAAAATGATTGGAAGTTTGTAAGGTAAAATCAACTTAAATTCTCCCGATTTTATTTTCGCATCAAGCAGATTTAAGCCCGCAGCATGGATTTCAACCAATACTTCATTATCCTTTAGGATTGGCGTAGGAATATCAGTAAGTTCTAGCGCTCCTCTTTTATCGTATTTTTTTATTGAAAATGCTTTCATTTTAAAATTGAATTTATTTTCTTCGGATTTATCAATCCAAAGGTGAGTTTAGGAAAAAAACGGTTCAATACATAGATCAGTTTCGAATCACCCACACGAATGGTATATTGGTTTTTTTCTAGACCCTTTATCAGCCCCTTAATCAATTGCTCGGTGCTTATCTTTTTATCATCTCGATCGGCTACCATATCCGTATCAACCAAAGGTGGCAACAGTTCGAAAACCTTTACATTGGCACCAAGAATTTCGAGGTGGCCTCTTAAAGATTTGGTATAAAAAGCCAGTGCACTTTTGGATGCCGAATAGGTGGCTTCAACCAGTGAGGGCACCATGCTCAAAATTGAAGTGGTATTGATAATGGCACTTTCCTTTCTAGATTTTAGCATTTCCATAAAAAGATTGTTCAACCTGACTACGCCAAGATAATTGACCTGCATTTCGTACTCAGCACCTTTAAAATGATTATCACTAGCAACGCCTAAATTTTTGGGATGCACACCAACACCTGCATTGTTATAGAGTATATCGATACCACCCAGTTTATTTACCTTTTCAAAAAGCGCATAAGCATCGGTCTCATTCCCAGCATCACTTTGTATGGTAGTTAATGTTGGGTAAGCTATTTTTGCAGCAGCCAATTTATCTTGGTTTCTTCCAGTTATGATCACTTTAGCGCCAATCTGCAGAAATTGTTTCGTAGCTTCTAGCCCGATTCCTGATCCTCCGCCAGTAATGAGGATGGTTTTATCTTTTAAAATCATTAAGACTTGAATTAATGAGGAACATTTTCGGTAATTGGAATCACCAATTCGTGGATTTTCTTGGTATCGCCTACAGGAACCTCAAATTGATCTTTTTCTAAAGCAGCAAACAGCTCATCGGCAACTTCCGACGCTGGAATACCACTTGCGCCACCAATTTCTGCAGAAAATTCAGTGTTAACCAATGGTGGATAGAGTTCATAAACACTCAGATTTTCGTTATCCGCAAATGTATCTCTCAAACCTTGTGTATAGCTATGTAAAGCTGCTTTACTTGCCGAATAAGTTGGCAAATATTTATTGGATCTGAAAACAGCTATTGAAGAAACATTTACAATTGCAGCTTCTTTCTGTTGTAAGAGCAATGGTAAAGTTAAAGCAGTAAAATCAATCACGCTGATGTAATTGGTATTGATTTCCTCGTATGCTTTTTCTGCTGCATTGTTGTTGCTCTCACTTAAATCATTCATAAAAGCAGCACCAGCATTGTTAATGATGATGTTTACAGCGGGATGGTTATTTTTTAATTCTTCTGCAATCTTAATTCTGTCGGCTTTTACCGACAAATCGCCTTGTATGGCAACAGTATTTTCTAATTCCCTTAAGGCATCTTTAAGGCGTTCTTGGTTACGTCCGTTAATGATGATTTTATTACCTGCTGTGCTTAATTTTTTCGCTATGGCTAAACCTATTCCAGCGCTTCCACCACTGATAAATATGGTATTTCCTGTTGTTTTCATTGTATCTATAATTTAATTATGTAAATTTGCTTGCGTTTTGCAAGTGCAAATATATAAACAACTTTCATTTTGCAAGTAGTTTTGCGATTTATTTTATGGGAAATTTAAAAAAGCGGTCTGAATGCCCTATTAGCAGTTCATTAGATATATGGGGAGATAAATGGTCTTTACTGATTGTGAGAGATTTGATGTTCTCCAAACAATGTACTTATGGCGATTTCCTAAAATCGGAAGAAAAAATAGCGACCAATATCTTAGCGTCCCGATTACAAATGCTTGAAGAAAATGATGTGATTACAAAGCAGGAACATCCCGAAAGCAAGGCAAAAGTTTTATACAAACTAACCCAGAAAGGGATTGATTTGCTTCCGCTAATGATTGAAATAAATTTATGGGCTGATAAATATTTTACACTGCCGCCGGAAAGAAGAGTAATGCTTGAAGAAGTAAAAAAAGATAAAGATGCATTTATAGCAAGCAAAATAATTGAATTGTTATAACATTTGAATCAATCTAAACTGATTCTTTGGGCTTAACGAGCCATATATTACACATATCTCAGTTTATGTACTAGACATCCCTTTAATGATTAATTCACTATAGTTAGAATAAATACCATATTAACACAAAATTAAGTTCAAACATAATCTTCTAATACCCCGTAATTTAAAAAGGCTTAAGCAGGAATACTTTGAACAAGGCTGAGATAGCATTAAAGACCGATTTGAACATAAAAAACCGGACTTTTTTATGTTCAAAGTCCGGTTTATATACTAAGCATGCATACTTAGAACAGTACCCAAGAGGAGATTCGAACTCCCACACCCATACAGGCGCCAGCCCCTCAAGCTGGTGCGTCTACCAATTTCGCCACCTGGGTATTTACTATTTAATCATTCCCGAAGGCGTCTACCACCACCTGGGTTTGTGCTGCAAATATAATTTAATTTTGTATTTCTGAAACAACATTTACATTTCTATTTTTAAACCATCGTAGGCCAGTCTGATGTGAGCTGGCAGGTCCTTCTCTACATCAGCATGTTTACCCAAATTATGGCTGATGTGTGTAAGATAGGTGGTTTCGGCCCCTATCCTTTCGGCAAAGGCAATGGCCTCGTCCAAAGTAAAATGCGAAATATGCGGTTCCTTTTGCAAAGCATTCAACACCAATACCTTTGAGCCCTTTATTTTTTCAAAACTTTGTTCAGATATGGTTTTGGCATCGGTGATATAAGTAAAATCGCCAATCCTATAACCCGTAATCGGCAATAAATGGTGCATCACTTCAAATGGAATAATAGTACTTTCACCAATCTTAAAATCTTCGCCATTGTTTACCGTATGCAGGTTAATCTGTGGCAAACCATGGTATTTGGTTTCGGCAAAGATGTAATAGAACTCTCTTTTTAAAGCCGCTTGTACCCTTTCGGTAGCATAAACATCAATTACCTTATGGAGTAAGTAATTAAAAGGCCTGATATCATCTAAACCCGCAATATGATCTTTGTGTTCGTGCGTAAACAACACCGCATCCAGATCCTTTACCTTTTCGCGCAAAAGCTGGTAGCGGAAATCGGGTCCACTATCTACCACAATGGTTTTATCGGCCGTTTCCACTAAAATGGAAGTCCTTAAACGGTTGTCTCTTTTATCTGTAGATTTACAGACCTCACAAGTACAGGCAATTACAGGAACGCCTTGTGATGTACCGGTACCTAAAAAAGTAACTTTCATCTGCTTAACCTTTCCATTTTATAGATGTAACCCTTGCGCTGTATCTTCATTAAAATAATTCGGTTTGTTGTAAGGATTGATAAAACTGACGCTGCTTTTCGTCCAACAGATTTTCGTCGGTATTGGTCTGTTTTACCAGGGTAACCAATGCGGCAATTTTTCCTTCCAGATTGGAAAATTTATTCACTACAATCACTTTATTGTGTTCGAGCAGGCAAGAACCTGTTTTAAAGTTTCCTTTCTCGTAACGTACCTTATAACCCATTGCAAAAAGCAGGGCTTCTAATTTCTCTAAAGTATGGTTTGTTAGTGGCAATGACATTGGAAACAAACTTAGATAAATCTGCGCAGCATTCATAAATACGTTTGTAAAAAATAACGTTTTATTTTGTCAACACTTCAGTCGTCTGAGTGCATCTTGCTTGATAAATGGCTCAGCTGAACTCAGGTGTCTAAGGTGGTTCAATAAGAAACAGTGGTAATTTTAACCACCTCAGTCACCTTAGCGCATCTTAGTTGATAAATGGCTCAGTTGAACTAAGGTGTCTAAGGTGGTTCAATAGGAAAGAATGGTAATTTTTCCACCACCTAAGTCACTTTAGCGCATCTTAGTTGATAAATGGCTTAGATTGTGATCAAACAAAAAGGTTCAGCTGTTTCCAACTGAACCTTACAGGTTTCATCCCGCCTTGGCGGTAAGAATCATTATCTTAAATCTACCACTTCAACACCAGGATATTTTTTGGCATCGAAAGCGAAAGTAGTTTCTGGTACATTTACGTTAGGCGAAAAAGTTTTCACATTGTAAGTGTACTTGTTTCCGTTTTTATCAAACAAAACAACGTTTGCAATCTGTTTAGCTGCTTTATCAATACTTAAACGCACTTTAAAAATCGATTTTTTAGCGTCAACAGGTGTTAAATCAATCATTTCATATGTTTTACCACCTACTTTTTCATCGCCGGTATACACATATTTAAATCCTTTTTCGTAAACGGTGAAGATTTTAGCAGGATTGATGGCATCGCCACTATTATCTACATTGCTTACCTGTACTTCTTTGTCTTTTTTAAGGTAAGTCCACTGGCTTTTACCATCGCTGAACAACTCCTGGTTGGTCATGGCCACTTTATACTTGTTAGAGTTGGCTTTAACATACAAGGTACCCTGTTGGGTTTCTTTTACCTTGGCTTTTGGATTATCCAAAGTAAAGGTAAAATCTGTTTTTACGATATTATACGATTTGTATTTTTTACTCACATCAGCTAAAATGGCTTTAGCTTTCGCATCAGTTTGAGCATAGGTTGATGTTGTAAAAGCAACGACAACCATTAATGCTGAAATTAATTTCTTCATCTTTTCTTTTTTAAGTTTTTTGTCTTTGAAACGTTAGAGTAGATTTTTTGGTATTGGTTTAATCTAATCTTTGTCGTTCATACTATTCAAGAATTGTTCCAAAGAATATTCGTCTGGATATAATACCTCTCGGGCCTTGCTTCCTTCAAAAGGACCAACAATTCCGGCAGCTTCCAATTGATCGATAATTCTACCTGCCCTATTGTAGCCCAATTTAAGTTTGCGCTGTATTAGCGATGTAGAACCCTGTTGATGCATCACAATCAGTCTGGCGGCATCCTCAAAGAACTTATCACGCTCATTGGGATCGAAATCAGCTTTGCTTCCCTCACCTGCTTCATCTACATATTCGGGCAACTGATAGGCATCTGCATAACCGCGCTGGTTACCGATATATTCCGAAATACGGTCTACCTCAGGTGTATCAACGAAAGCACACTGTAGCCTGATTAAGTCGCTTCCTGTAGATAAAAGCATATCACCTCGGCCAATTAGCTGATCGGCACCGCCACTATCTAAAATGGTCCGCGAATCAATTTTCGATAAAACCCTAAAGGCTAACCTTGCCGGGAAGTTGGCTTTAATGGTACCCGTAATAATATTTACCGATGGACGCTGTGTAGCCAAAACCAGGTGGATTCCAATAGCCCTGGCCAGCTGGGCCAAACGTGCAATTGGGGCTTCAACTTCCTTACCGGCCGTCATCATTAAATCGGCAAACTCATCCACCACTAAAACAATGAAAGGTAAAAAGCGGTGACCGTTATTCGGGTTAAGCTTACGCTTGATAAATTTATCGTTGTATTCTTTTAAATTTCTTACCTGTGCATCTTTCAACAAATCGTAACGCTGATCCATTTCGATACAAAGTGAATTTAAAGTATTCACCACTTTTTTGGTATCGGTAATAATGGCATCAGCTTCTCCCGGGAGTTTGGCCAAAAAGTGCCTTTCGATACGGTTAAATAAAGTTAACTCTACCTTTTTCGGATCGACCAACACAAATTTCAGTTGTGCAGGGTGTTTTTTGAATAAAAGCGAAACCAGAATGGCATTGATACCAACCGATTTACCCTGACCAGTAGCTCCTGCTACCAATAAATGGGGCATTTTAGCCAGATCGGCGATAAACACTTCATTACTGATGGTTTTACCTAAGGCAATTGGCAGATCCATTGTGGTTTGGCTCCATTTTTCGGTATTTAAAATGCTGCGCATCGGCACCATTTCAGGGTGCTGGTTCGGCACTTCGATACCAATGGTTCCTTTACCCGGCATTGGTGCAATAATACGGATCCCTAAAGCCGCCAATGAAAGTGCAATATCATCCTCCAGGTTTTTGATTTTCGAAATCCTAACTCCAGGGGCTGGAATAATTTCGTAAAGGGTAACCGTTGGGCCAATTGTTGCCTTAATCTTATCAATTTCGATATTGTAATGGTTAAGGGTTTCAACAATTTTATTTTTATTGGCCTCCAATTCTTCGGCATTAACCGAAATTTTATTGGTACCATAGTTTTCTAATAAATCAATCGTTGGATATTTATAACCCGATAAGTCTAGTTTTTCATCATAGTTACCGAACTGCTCAACCAGATCTTCCGATTTTTTTTCTTCTTCCGTTTTCTCGATGGTAAATGCAGGTTCTTTTTCTGCTTCTATTGGCGGCTCAACCGTTAACGGAAGTGTAGCCGCTGCAGCAGTGGCCAAAGGTAAATTGGTAGCCAATGGCGACAATACAACCGGAGGTATAACTTCTTCTTCGGCTTCTTTTTCTTCGTAACGGCTAGGCTGCAATACTACATTTTGTTGCTTGCGTTCGTTACTTACAGGAGGTTTATCGCGCACCGGAAATTCAATGGGCTCAGACGGACTTTCAAAAGTTTTGTTTTTTACCGATTGTTCTCTGATATCGTTTACATAATCCGGTGTTTCGTTATCCAGGTAAACTTCTTTCTCTTTACGTTCCGGGAATTTAAAATCGATATTATAGGCAATAATTAAAATGGTTAATCCGGCAAAGGCAATTAATCCCGCAACACCTGCTGCGCCAATCTGTGCCCCTAATAATTTATTGCTCCAGTAACCAAATTCACCCTCTAAATAATGGGGAGATTCTGACCAGAAGCTATGTGCAAAGCCAAGGGTTAAAGAAATAAACAATAAAAAGAAAAAGCTATACCCTAATGTTTTTGAAATGGAAAGGATTTTAACCTTGAATAATAAACGGTAGCCGATAATAAAAAAGGCCAATACAAATAAGAAGGATGCAATGCCGAACCATTCGTAAATAAACTGGTGCGACAGCAGGGCGCCAAATTTGCCCAGCCAGTTTTGTACAACAGGTATGGTAACGCCCGCATCTTTTAATTCTTCGGTTGTTTTAAAAAGGTTACTCCACCCGCCATTGGCATCGATTACATAACTCTGGTCGTCTTGCCAGGTAAACAGATACGAGGTAAAAGCAATTAAAAAGTATAACGATAATATCACAAAAAACAGACCTACAATTTTAACTGCACGTCCGTCGGCCAGATCGAAACTTGGCAAAAATTCTCTTTTTTCTTTTGGCTGACGCGCTGATGATGATCTGCCGGGTGCACTATCTGCACCTTTATCTCTGAATGTATTGGTTTTAAACTGGTTACCCCTTACCGACATTTTCTATCCTAAATAATTTAATATTGAACAAACTTAGATAAAACTGCGCAGCATTTGCGAAAGGCTTACAAAAAAAATAATCACAAATTGCAACTGTTACTGATATAAGCAGTTTTATCATTTCCTCTCCTCCATATACAAACAACGAACCAACCTGTAGAAATAATTAAAATATGCTGGTGAATTTATGGTGTTTCTATAATCTGCCTTAAATTAAATAAAAATATTCATCGGGCATTAAACCTTAAACAGAAATTATCGTCTATTATTTTAACAACGCACAAGTTGTTACGTTTTGTCAAATGAAACGGATTTTGTTTTAGGTTTTATCCCGTTTTGCCTGGAGAGGTTAAACGGGATTTTTTTCAGACCAGAGACCTTATAACATCAACTCTATTAGTTTTATTTGTAGCGAACAAATTTTTTTTTGCCTCTTTTTCCTCATGCGATCGTCATGCTGAACTTGTTTCAGCATCTTTCCTACTAAATAGACCGTAAAATAAATCCGATAACTATCGGATCAGGGTGACGACAAAGAGCTAAAAACATCCAAAGCAGATCTTTTAAAAGTATATTATATATCGAATTGAGACTTATAAGTGACTTAGCTGGTTCATTTTTC
>NZ_JAVTSN010000023.1:0-117556 GCF_032678585.1 Pedobacter psychrodurus
TATTGTAAATATTTTATCAAAGCGTTTGGTGTCTGGATTACTCGATCAGGAATAAATCTTCGGTCAGATAATAATATCTGATAGCACAAAAAACGCCAATAAAAAATGGTCTGTGAGGACACAGACCATTTTTAATATTTTTTTATTTCACTTTGAAGTTAAACATCACGATCCCGGTTTGTACATCAGGGGCAGATTCCAGTTTATTTAAGCTGGCGCCCAATACAGCCTGTTCACATTTTCGCCAGAGGGCTAAATCTGATAGGGTAGTGCCTTTTGCTCCGGCGCGGGCCTGAACCACTTTGCCATTTTTATCTACACGGATTTGAACGGCAATTTTTCCTGCACTTTGTCCATCATCCTGTATCCTTGGGATATCGATAAATTTTCTGCTGGCTAGTGAAAGTTGAACATTTCCGTTTCCAGAACCACCTTCTCCATAATTGGAAGCGAGTGGATCGCCATCCTTATCACCCTGGTTTCCTGGTGTTTTTCCGGTTCCATCACCCTGTCCCTGACCAGTATTCTTTTTGCCTTTGTAAAGTGCATTTTGATTAATTACCGGTTTAGCAGGTTTGTCTTCTGTTACCGGAGTGGGTGCAGCTTTAGTGGGTTGTTTTGTGGGTTTGGTATTTACCGCAATGGCATCCTCCGTATTTTGCGTTTGCACTTCTTTATCACTGCTTTCAGTAGTGGTAGTTGGTGTAACTTTTTCTTCTGGTGTTACTTTTTCAGGTGGTTTGCCATTTGCATTTGGATCTGCCGATGGTTCTTCGATACTGGTATAATCATCTCCCATGCCTTCTGCAGAAGTTCCATAATTTACAACCATGCCACCCATACCCACTTCTTCAGGTGGCTGGAACGAACCAATCACGATAAAAAAGCTGATCAACAATAAAAAGCCCATAATTCCACTTGCTATGGCAATGGCCTTAGGGTAATTATTTTCCTCGTTAGGTATTTGTGCTTTGTAGTTCATTATTTTTTAGGCTCAACGGCTACAACAAGTTTTAATTTTAATTTGTTGGCAATATCGTTTACCACAAATCCATCCTGATAAGTCACATTTCGCGATACGTATAAAAGAATGGTCATATCTGGTGCCAGTTTTTGGTACGATGCCAATGTTGGTTCTAATTCGTCTATACTCACCGGTTTTTTTTCAACGAAATATTTTAGGTTTTCGTCTATCGTAACTGTAACTGCTTTCTTGGCGGTAGATTGCTGTCCGCTTGATGATTGTGGTAATAACAGTTTAACCACGGTAGGATTTACCACGGCAGAGGCCAATAGGAAAAACAGCATCAGGAAGAACATAATATCGTTCAACGCTGAAGTATGTACTTCTACCGATCCTTTTGTTCTTTTGCGTAAATTCATTATTTGCCTGGTTCTTCTAGTAAATCAATAAAATCAATTGCATCGGTTTCCATTTTAAGAATGATCTTTTCGACCATGATGTTTAAAATGTGATACAGTACGTAAGCGATAATACCGATAATTAATCCTGTCGCAGAAGTAATCATTTTGGTATATAAACCACCAGAGATGGTGCCGATTTCGATCGCACCTTTAATTGATACCTGGTGGAAAATGGTAATTACCCCAACAATTGTTCCTACGAAACCAAGCATTGGTGCAATACCTGCCACAATACCCAATATGCTAATGTTCTTTTCTAATTTGGAAACCTCTAATTTACCAACGTTTTCGATAGCGCCTTCAATATCTTTAATGGGGCGGCCAATCCGTTTTAAACCTTTTTGCAACATGCGCGAAAGGGGAGAGTTGTTATTTCTTAAAAGCGACATGGCTCCATCTAAATTTCCCGACTGGATATAAGATCTGATCTGACCCATGAGGTTTGATTCGTCTTTAGTTGCTTTTTTAATAGTTAAATAACGTTCAAAGAAAATAACTAAAGCTAACAATGCTAAAAAAATCAATGGAACCATTACCCAACCGCCTTTAAAAAGCAGATCGATAAAATGTAGTTCTGGTTGTGGCTGTGTTACGGCTTGGTTAACCGCATTTGCCGTGTCTTGTAATGCTTGTGTGGTGTCCTGAATTAATAAAGTTATCATTATGGTTGTGTGTTGTTAGATTCTTGTTGTACGAAATATCCTTTTCCTTTAAGTTTTTTCTGTAAAATATCTTTCTGCTCTTTAGCTTCTTTTTCAGTGGTAAAGCGCGCTATACTTACTTTTTTTAAGCGTCCTGGTACTTTTGCAATTTCGGCTTTTAAACCGATTTTTTCCATTTGCTTAATAAATACGAGTGCTTTTTTCTCTGATTGGAAAGATGCCGCAATAACGTAGAACGTAGAAGGACCAGGGTTTGGTACAATTTTCTTTTCTTTTGGTGTTTCAACAGGTGGGGCAGCTACAGGTTTTTCTACTGTTTTAACAATTGTCTTTTTAACAGTATCTGCCTTTTTCTGAACCTGATTTGCTTTTAAAATGCTATCTGTTTTTGCGATCGAATCCTGTTTTGCTTTTAAAGTATCAATGGCAACTTTTGGCGAATCGACAACAGTTTGTGCTGGTTTAATAGCTTCTGTTGTTTGGCCAGTAAACAGTTCTGGTTTAATCAGATAGGTTATCGCAGCAATAATAACCAAAGCTAAAATGGCGATGGTAATCATCAGCCAGGTAGACATGCCCTGCGGGCTTTCCTGGTTGTGTTCAATTGGATCGTGACCAAAACGGTTAGGGTGCTCGGCATGCTGCTCCTTAATAAATTCAGGTGCTTCGATTACAGACTCCTCTTGTTTTTCGCTATCTTCTAAATTAATGTACGTTTTTGGTTCATCTATTTCCGATCTTAATGAAAAACGGCTTGATTGTTCCTGTTGCGGTACAATAACAGTTTCTGGCGCGGAAGTATTTTCAATTGGATCGATTATTTCCTCAGATTCAGGAGTTTCAATGGCCTGGTGCTCTGCAGCAATGTTTTCTACTTCCGATTCGGGTGTATGGCCAAAACGGTTAGGGTGTTCCTCGTGTTGGGTTACAATTGATTCTGGCACCTCTACTTCTTCAATAGTAGGGGTCTCTTCAGGTGTATTTTCAACAGTGTTGGCTTCGTCGATTATTTCTTCAGATTCAGGAGTTTCAATGGCCTGGTGTTCTGCAGCAATGTTTTCTGCTTCCGATTCTGGTGTATGGCCAAAACGGTCAGGGTGTTCCTCGTGTTGCTCTTTAATAAATTCAGGAGCCTCGACAATTTCTTCTTCAGTAATATCTATTTCTGGTTTATTTTCAACAGCGTCAGTTTTATCTTGTTCATCAATAGATGCTGGCGTTTCAATGGCCTGCTGTTCTGCTGCAATATTTTCTACTTCCGATTCTGGAGTATGGCCAAAACGCTCAGGATTTTCTTCGTGTTGCTCTTTGATAAATGCTGGTGCCTCAACAACATCTTCTGAAGCATTTTCTGCATGTTTTAAAGTGTTTTTAAGATCATCCTTAACTTCATCCAGTTCTACATTTTCGATTACCGGGGCCTGGTACGATTTGTTTTCGAATGGTGAATGGGCAACAGGTGCTTCGGCAATTTCGTCGTAAATTTCTTCCTCTTCTTTTGGTAAAGCAGGTTTTTCTTCCTCAATGGCCGTCTCAGCTAATGATGGCAGGCCATAAAACTCTGAACCATAGTTTATGTTTTTAACCGGTTCGAAACCTATTCCTTGTTCGGTAAAAAATAAACGACCGGTATTTTCAAGCTCGGCCTCGTGGTTTAACTCCAGTTTTTGGTTTACTTCTTCAACGAACTGTTCAATATCGTATTTGGCACTCTCGTTAGAGATATTTCTTTTAGCGGAAATGAAATCAGCCAAAGCTGTCTCTTCAGTTAAGTCGGCAGAAAACTGCAGGGTATATCCAGGAGGTAAAAACGTTTGTTTTTCCTTATCGTATCTTCCTGGGTATTTCTTTTTATAAAAGGTGCCCAAGCCGGTAATACCAACTTCTTTGCGTTGCTGCAAGAGTTCTAACAGGTATGATAAGATATCCATTCGGGTAAAATTAAGCGTTTTAAAATTAAAAAATATATTCTACCTTCAAATAGTGTCAATAGGTGTATTATGCATCCTATTCCAAAAAGGGGACAAAAACGGCTACAGTTTTGTTATTTTAATCATGAAATTTTCACACTTTTTATAACCTATATCTGTATCCGCGCAAAGATAACGGTTACAAAGATAGAAATGGTATGTTAGTAAGCAAATGGCTAAATCGATATAATGCCGAAACGGCATAGTTTGGTGTAGGGGCTGGGATAAAAAAAGTAGGACAGCTGATGCCGCCCTACTAATCATATTCGCAGCGATTGCAGATTTATTGACTTATATCTTTTATAAAATATAAGTATTTCCCTGTTTTAACGGTTAGGGTGTATAGGTAGTGGTTTTGCCACCATATAAGTTACTCGATATGCTTGATAAATAAGTATGCACATCGTTATTTGGTAGATTGTAGTATAAATAAATGCCATAAGCATTGTTAATGGTTTGGGTAGCCAATGATGCCGCTGTAGATGAACTTGTTGCTTGTATATCAACTGCCGCAGGTCCAAGATTTGCTTTGGTTAATCCTGGTACATTTGGTGGCGAAAAGCTACCATAAATGGCATTCCAGCTATAATTTACTTTAGATCCTACGGTAACACCATTAAAAGATAATCTGGAAGCTGCCGGGCCGAAAAAATAAAATGAAATAATCTTATTTGGCATCAATTGTCTCAACGCCGTTACCAGGTATACAAATGAGCTGGCATTTGGCTGACCTGTACCATTAACACCATATTCGGCATATTCGTCGTCGAAATCGATACCATCCAGGCCATAAGTAGTAACTGCATTAGCCAGTTGTTGTGCGAAAGCAGTTGCAGATGCCTGGGAGGTGAAATTACAAAAACCCGCCCCCTGGTGATTACCCAAAATAGAAAGTAGAACCTTTATGCCTTTATCCTGTAAAGGTTTGATATAGGTTGTTCTGTTATTCAGCACATTGGTTACGTTTGGGTTAAAGCCCAGTACCGCTTTTTGGGTTGAGGTATTGTAATTGATATTCGCCGCGAAAATAATGGCGATGTCGAACAGTTGTTCTCCTGAAGAAAGTTTATACTTTCCTACATTCCGGATATCAAAGCTGTTCACTTCTACATAACATACGCCTTTTGGACCGGGTACACCGATAGCTGCAGTAGATGCTTTTTTAGCCGGCCCGGTTAAGGTTTCGTCCTGGGTGATGTCTTTTTTCTTACAGCCGCTGATGGCAACGGTAAAAAAGAGGGCCACAATTAATGCGGCATTTTTGCATGTTAACAATTTGGTAGTTGTCATAATTTTTGTTTTAAATTGGTTAGAAATTGATTGTAATCGCTACAAATAGGTTTTTTATATCATAGATATTGACATTTTAGCTCCGGCCTATCCATAAATTCAGGTTTTAGGGAAAGGGGTGGTTCTTCTTTTTCTGAACTGATTTTTTATGATGTAAATAAGGGGGGAAGCTGTTAACGGCAGAAAGCCGAAAACAGAAGGTTTTCTCATAGGTTTAAAATTTTGGTTAGAAATGGGTTTAATATAAAAAAGGTAGGACAACTTTCGTTATCCTACCCGGTATTGTTTGTGTGTTAGAAATTCGCTTTATCGATATCCCACCATAATCTGGTGCCGCCGTTATCTGGGCCGCCAAGCAAGCTTACTGCTTTAGGTACCTCATCTTTATTACCATTTCCGTACTCGGTGGTTGGATATGGCAATCTTCTGATCTGTGTTTGGGTATTGATGGTTCCCGCACTGTTATTGTTGGCTACTGTGAATAGTTTAGGGTAACCGGTACGTCTGTATTCGCTCCAGGCTTCCTGTCCATCAGGAAATATAGCCAGCCATTTTTGGGTAATAATACGCTCTAGTTTTTGTTCATTGCTAGCTGTAGGATCCCATTTGATGGTAATTGTACTTACTGCTGAAGCGTTGTTGGCAGGGTTTTTAGGATCTACATAGTCCGTCTGTTTGCTTGTTGCATCAGCCAGGTAGTTGCCGGCAGATACGTTCCACTGCTGTAACGAAGTCGTAATCCCTGTTTCGTAATTGGTTTGAGCAGCTCCGGCATTTGTCCAGCCTCGTAAAGCCGCTTCGGCCTTTAAAAACCAAACTTCAGCAGCAGTCATTAAAATCTGTGGGGCTTTTTGTCCGGCAGGAGATTTGGCCATATCAGAAGAATTTATGCTCGAATAGGTTTTATAACCTGGTTTACCTAAACCATTAAAGGATGTATTCGCTCCCGATCTGATACCGATATATTGCCCAGCAAATAAAGGGTCTTTAGCTGGTGTAGCATAAATAGATAAGCGTGGATCCTTATAACCTGCTAAATAGGTTTGCAAGGCTGCACCAAGTCCGTTATCTCCATCATAAGCAACCGTTACCACCCATACGTCATTATCTCTTGTTCCCGATTGTGCCACAGCAGCATTATCAGCAACTGTGGTTAACAGGCCACCTGGAGCATTTAATGCTTTTTCACCCTGTAGCTTGGCTGTAACAGCGTCGGCTTTAACAATACGCATCGCTAAACGCAAACGTAAAGAGTTGGCCAGTTTCAACCATTTTACCGGATCGCCAGCATAAACTAAATCACCTTTATCAAAAAAGGCAGTTTTGCCTGGATTCGCGGTAATGTATGCCTGTAAGTTGTTGGCTGCCGTATCAATCTGTTTAAAAAAGGCATCGTACACAGTTTTTTGATCGTTGTACGGTGTTGATACTAATGATGAACCTGCGGTAGTATAAGGGATTGGACCAAATTTATCCGTTACCCTACTCATGGCCATCACCTGTACCAGCAGTGAAATTCCCCATGCCTCTGGCGACTTTGTTTTTACCACACTTTGGCCAATTTTAGAAATGGGCGCCATCACATAATTATACTGATCGTTAAAGCCCGCGCTGTTCCATCCGTTATTAAGCGAATAGTTCATGTTGTTGATCCCTCCGAATGGATTTGGAGCCATCATATAACCACTAAAAGCATCAGCACTCAGGTTCTGAGCAATCTGGTAGTTATGAAAGATTTCCTGCTCGATCGGGCCGATTGCCGATTTTAAAAGTGCATCGCTTTGCGCAGGAGATAGTGAATTTGGATTGGTGTTAAAATCTTCAAAGTTTTTTGTACATCCAACATTGAGGGCCATCAAGGATGCCATCAAGATGGCTGATAATCCTTTAATCCTGTTGGATTTATGATATATAGTTTTCATGTCGTTTTTGAATAGAATTAAAATGATACATTTAGATTGAAACCTAAGCTGCGTGTAGCAGGCTGGTTAAAAACATCTACACCAGATAAACCGTTTCCGGTCGACAGGGTAAGTTCGGGATCAAAAGGTGCCTTTTTATAAAAATAAAACAGGTTTCTGCCGGTAACAGAAAATTTAACACTTTTAAACGTTTTGCCTGTTAGCGGAAGAGTGTAACCTAAGGCCGCTTCTCTTAAACGTACCACAGTTGCACTGTAAATATATTCGCCTGATACGCCCGCTCTACCACCAACAAATGAATAGTAGCTTTGAGGGTTGATTGTTGTGGATACTGCATTTCCTTTGGTATCTACGCCATCTATTTTAACACCGCCCTGATTTCTGGCAATACCAGTAGCTTCAGATGCGCCAGCTTCGTCCATTAAGGCTTCGGTTAATGACAATACCTGACCGCCAAATTTTCCATCAACAAGGAAACTTAAACTGAAGTCTTTATAGCTAAAACTGTTGTTCCAGCCCAATTGGAATTTTGGATTTGGATTGCCGATATAGTTAAAATCAGTGCTTTTAAGTGGAGTATAAGGAGAAGCCGTTGAGCCATCGCCACCTAAAATAATGCGGTTTTGTGCATCACGCTGTAAAGTATAGCCATAAATATCACCATATGATCCACCAACTTGTAACCTCGAGATATAAGAAGTATTACCAGCCCCAGTTAAATCTATACTGTTGATTTTATCTGCAGATGCAATATCGATAATCTTATTTCTATTTAAAGAACCGTTTATCGATGTGTTCCAGTTTAATCCATCGCCTTTAACCACATCTGCACCCAAAATAAACTGAAAACCTTTGTTTTCTACATTACCTGCATTAAGATATCCTGTTGATACCAATGATGATGGTGGAGCCACTACCGGAATATATTGATTTCTGGTATTGGTTTTGTAATAGGTAAAGCTAAAATTGATGCGGTTTGAAAGAAAACGTAAATCCGTTCCAATTTCAAATGATTTTGTGCGCTCTGGCATTAATTCTCTAAAAGCAGCATTGGTATTAAAATTTAATGCACCGTCTGATTTTAAGGTGTTTTGAATAAAAGTAAGATAAGGAGGTACTGTATTTCCAACTTCGGCATAAGTTCCCCTAACTTTGGCATAAGTAATGGCCTCAGGAAGTTTAAACATTTGGGATACGATAAATGATAAACCCACTGAAGGATAGAAATAAGAATCGTTTGGTGTGTACGACAAATTAGAAGACCAATCATTTCTGCCTGTTACTGTTAAGAATGCCCAATCTTTATAGGAGATATTCGCATTACCAAATACCGCTTGTAATTGACTATGGTTTGGAATAATAGGCACAACATTGGTTAAGGTATTTCCAGGGAATGTTCCTGGTTGAGCAACGATAGTATTGGCAGGCGAGAAGAAATCGGTTGCCGAAAGGTTACCTGCTAAAGATAAACCTGTTGTTTTCTGGTCGTTTACACTTCCGCCGATCAATCCATTAATTTTAAAATCAGAACCCGTCATTGGAACGGTAAAGTTGGCAATCGCATCAGCATACTTCTGTACATAGGTTTGGTTACTCTGTGCAAAATAACCTGTTCCGGTCGAATTGAAATTGGTTGCAATTCCAGAATATCTGCGGTTTTCATAATCGTCGGTAGTGCGGTCGATGTTTCCCCTAACCTGGATATTTAACCAAGGTGCAACATCGTATTTTAGGCTACCACTTAATAAAAAACGGTTACGGGTAGAAGTATTTGGATTAAGGTTGGTTAAAAACCATGGGTTCTGGTTAATATCTGTCGAACCACCCAACCAGTTCTGGCGAGCGCCACCTTCGTTCCCGGCCAGTAAATACTGATCCTTATATGGTGTAATATCTACGCCTCTTGGAAAAAGGTATAAACCCAATAAAGGATTGAGGTAAAGACCTAGAGAAGGACTGTTATTGATCTTCTGATTGATGTAGTTCACACTTCCATCAACCGTTAATTTGTTATTCAAAAACTTGGCTGTTTCACGCAGGTTTAAATTGTTCCTGTTTAACTTATTGCCTGGTTGTATACCACTGGCATAAGTATTGGAATAAGAAAAATACGTCTGTGCAATTTCCGAACCGCCAGAAAGATTGATCGCGTTCGAGGTATTGATACCTGTTTTGAAAAATTCTTTTAAGTTATCGGTGGTATTGCTGATTTCTTTACCCCAGCTATCTCTTATAATTGTAGAGGCTGGTCCGTAGCTGTTTTGGAATTTAGGCTCGTAAGCAATATTGTCGATACTGATGCCCGAAGAAAATCCAATTTCAGTCTTGCCAGCTTTACCTTGTTTGGTGGTAATTAAAATTACACCATTTTGTGCCTGGCTACCGTATAATGCTGCAGCTGAAGCGCCTTCTAAAACAGTAATGCTTTCAATATCGTCGGGGTTTAGGTTAGAAATACCATCACCTCCATCCTGACCGCCACCAAACACGCTGTTCTGCTGACCGTTGGCATTACCATTGTTGCTGATGGGCACACCATCAATTACATATAAAGGTTGATTGTTACCGCTTACTGAACGGCTTCCCCTTAGAATTACCTTGGCCGAACCACCCACACCTGAAGCACTTGGGCTAATCGTTAAACCTGCAACCTTTCCATTTAGGGAGTTCATCAAGTTAGGGCTTTTAACCTTCGACAGTTCATCACCCGAAACTTGCTGTGTATTGTAGGTTAACGATTTCTCTGATCTTTTGATCCCCAGTGCTGTTACCACTACGGTTTCAAGGTTTTTAGAATCTGGGCTTAACGATACATCCAGTGTGCTTTGTGTGCCTACGGTAACTTCTTTGCTCTGGTAACCGATAAACGAGAATACCAATACATCACCAGTTTTGGCTGCAATGCTGTATTGTCCGGAAGTATTGGTCTGTGTTCCACCTTGTGCACCTTTAATGGTAATTGTAACACCTGGCACTGGGCTACCCGTTTCATCTTTTACTGTTCCTTTAATCACATCCTGATAAACCGAATGGTAAGAAATTGCCCGATTAAAATGATCTGCTGGTGTTGCTGCGTACAGGCCTGCCGATGCGTAAAGCAATAAGCATGTGAGCTGTAGAGATTTTTTCATATTCATTATGAATAAATTTGAATAAGTATTTGGTTAATTGTTTGCCGCCTTCAGGATTTCCATCCTTCAGGTTTTATAGTGAAGAGCATTTTGCCCGCATAAATTGCCTACAAGGAAAATGAAATTATTTTTATTTTTTTTCGTTCCGCTGAATTGAGTCTTATGGACACCGAAAATATGGGAGGGTTTTTGTCACGAGAGTACTGAAAACACGGTATGTTTTTAGGAGAAATTTGCCATGCTGAGCGTAGCGAAGGATCTGTTGGCGATGAGCACTGATGCCAGAGTAGCAATTTGCTTAGCTGTTCTAAGGTGACTTAGGTGGTAAAATAAAAAATGAGGCTTAAACTATAGCACAATAGCGCTCTATATTGCGATTCGAAATTTAGAAGTAGTGTCAGATGGTAACATCTGACACCACTGAAAAGAAAAAACTTTCAGAATAGCAATTCGCTTAGCTGCGCTAAGGTGGCTTAGGTGGATAAAATGGTTGTTAAGCTATGCGATGATAACCTATATATGTTTTGCTACAATAGAGAAAAGTATCTTGGAATGGAGAAATAGTGTCAGATGGTAACATCTGACACCAAGGAAAGGATCCTTCACTGTGTTCAGGATGACAACTTTAAATAGCCGCGCCACTAAAACTAATTAATCCCCCACTTGTAATTGGGCTCGCTTCCCATAACCAGAGTCAGTTTCCCACCTTTTAATAGTTCGGAACTGGGGAAAGAAAAGCTATTTAATATTTTGCCATTAAGGCTTGCGCTTTGTACATATTTATTCACTCTTGAGCTATTTTTAGCCTCTATGGTAAACGATTTACCTCTCCCGTATTGATTGCCAAGATCTATAACCACTTTGCTGAATAAAGGACTCCCAATTTCGTATTGTGGATTAGTATTGCAGCCACCGTCTGTTTGAAAGAGGCCTAAAGAGGTCATAATAAACCAGGCACTCATCTGTCCCTGGTCTTCATCGCCCAGATAAGCATTGGCAATATCGAAACCATAATATCTGTCGATAATGGCCCTGCTCCATTTTTGGGTTAACCAGGGTTTCTGTACAAAGTTGAAGAGGAAAGCAAAGTGCATCGATTGTTGGTTTCCCTGCATAATTGGATAGTCCCAATAGGCATCGTTTGGCGCATTAAAACGCCATTTGTAACTTTCATTAAAACCCCATTCCAACCTGTCGGTAAATTTTTTCTTTCCGATAAGATTCGCCAGTCCCCGGATATCCTGAGGAACAAAAAAAGTAAGCTGCCAGGCGTTTCCTTCCACGTAATGTTCGTTTGCACCAGACTTAAAGGGATCAAAATCCGGAAACCAGGTGCCGTCTGATTTTTTCATACGTGCGAAGCCCGAAGCGGTATCAATCACGTTTTTCCACCAGTTGCCCCGATCAGCAAATTCGGTGTATTCCTTTTTTTTGCCCAGGGTTTTGGCAAACTGACTTACAGTCCAGTCATCATAAGCATATTCCAGGCTATTGCTAAACCTGCCTTTATCGTAGGGGACATACTTATGTTCGAGATAGGGCGATAAATCTTCATTACCGGCCATTCCTTTGCCCACCTTAGCAGCAGGTTCGGTTTGCATTTTGTAAACGGCAGAAAAGGCTTTTTGGGCATCATAATCACGAATTCCCATTTGATACGCGCCCACAATTAGCGGAATTTCGTGCTCGGCAACCATCACAGGGATATATTCCATACCCGCTGGTCCCTTTGCCAGATAACCATTGGCATCGTACATGGCCAATTGTGATTTAACCCATTTAGACGACCACTCAGGCGTCACCAGGTTCCAAAACTGGTTCAAATTCCAGAAGGTGTTCCAGAAGGCGTCGCATCCTAAAGCCACATCATTCGAATTGGCAAACTTTCTTTTTTGCTCAGTAGCATCAATCCATGATCCATCGGTATCGCTCCAGGTATTCCGGCTGCAAAGCGCACGGTACATATTACTATAAAATCTGGTTTTCTCGCGGCTATCGTCTGAAGATACCGCCACCCGATCCATTAACTTATTCCAGGTAGCCACATGCGCGGCACGTACGGCTTCAAAATTCCAGCCGAAAGGTGTTTCTACTTCTTCTTTAAGGTTATTCGCTGCGCCTGCAATGCTTACCAGCGAGATACCCGAGCGTGCCTGTATCACATTTTTGCTTTGGGTATCAAATTCGGCATACATACCGGCATCATGAACATTTTTGCCGGTTATACTTAATCCGTGTTGAGGTTTGCCATTAATCCATCCGCCGACTTTTTTGATATCCTGATCAAATTCGATCACGAAATTTACGGTATAATCCTGATCAACTCCTCCTGACCATGCATTTGCGGTTTGCTGCACGCTATAGCCCTCGATCCGGCGTTTATTCACCTGAGTAATTTGAAAGCTTTTAATCTGATAATCGTATTCGGCAGGTACCTTAAGGTCGATCATCACCCTGCCATCTTTTGTTTTGGGGAAAGTATAACGTTGAAAGCCACATCTGGTGGTGGAAGTCAATTCTGCTTTAATGCCATACTTTTTAAGTATCACTGAATAATATCCAATGGGTGCTTTCTCCGTGCTTTTATCAATATCAGAGCGATAGCCATCATTTTTCTTGTCCTGCGATCCTATCTTGTATTTAATTTCTCCATTTACAGGCATCATACCTAAGCCGGCCATTGTCCACTCGTGGATGTGGCTAAAAGTACCTACACTCTCTACCGTGGGGTCGTAACCCGCCATCCAGCCAGGATTTTGGTTGTCTGGACTTAGTTTAACCATGCTAAATGGCATCCATGGACCTGGTGCAATCATCCACCTTGAATGTGCGGTACCGATTTTAGTGTCGGCATATCCTGCACTTGTTTTAAGCGGTTGCTCAGCAGCCAATACGGTACCCTCAGCAATAATTCTGCCTGCCGATAATACTTGCCACTCTGTTTTTTTAGGCTGTTTAGAAACAGGCATAGGTGCTTCCAGTACATATCGGCCGGTATCTATCTGAGTACTTAACACACTTTTTCCATTAATTTTTATGGCAATTGATGGTTTGTTGTCCAGATGTTCAATATCCACAAGCAAGGGCTGCATGATGATTCCATTTTTGGAGATGGTATAATCTGCAGCTTTTACATTTCTAACATATAAATCTTTCGACGCCAGTGGATGTAATTCTGCCTTTCCTTCCAATCTTAGGTCATCAAATATTAACCAGGAACCTTCTAGTATCGTTAATGTAATGGCATTACCTCCCTGATGTAGTAGGCCTGGGGCAATGTCGATTTTATAAGCTTCTGCTTTTAAATCATGTGTATCTCCATAAATTCCCTGATCTTTTTCGTTTACAGGCAGACGGAACTTAAAATCTTTTCCATTGATGCTTACTTTAAATAACGGCGGATTTTTTCCATTATAAGCCAATATATCGGTAATCAACTGAAATTTTTCGGCAGATTTAAGTGGTTTTAGGTCGAACAATACATTTAACTGGTGCGAGCGGATGCCTGAAGTTGGTCCGGTGCCGCCCCAGCCATCTGCTGTACCAGGTAACACATAAGGCCAATCGGTAGCTGGATTTGATTTCCCCACCAGATAATAACGGTCTTCCCAACCAAAATCCTGTGCTAAAAATTGCTGATAATGGCCTGGAGACAAAGCAAAACCGTCGGTTTTGTTGTCTTTTTCGCCTATTTTCCAAACGATGTGCGTTTGTGCAATGCTTAAAGCAGGAAAACATATGGAGGCAAATGCTGCGAACAAAAATTTTGTGAGTAAGACTTTAAATCTCTTCATATTGATCGGGATGATATTTTGAACTGTTCGGTTAAGAATAATCAAGTATAATTTAATATGTACAAACATATATAGTGAAAGTTTATAATCAAAATTAAAAATGCATTTAAATGCTTAAATATGATTAAAGATGTCTTTAAAATGCTTTTATTCAATAGTATATTGGTGGTATACTTGATTGTGATGGATGTGCATGCACAATTATTTAGCTGTATTTTTTTTATTTTGCTATTTGAAATTTAAATTAATGTGTATATGTTTGTACATATAAGCTAACCAAAATATTTTCCTCAAAAAAACGCATTAAAAGAAGAGATCTGGGTTTTTTAGGTCTGGTGATCCATAACAAATTTTAAATACATCATAAAAGATATAAAAACCGAATGATTAGATTTAACTCATACATGAACATGAATAAAAATATTGCATTAGCCGCGCTATTGCTGATTGCATTACCTGATATATCTTTAGCACAAGAAACCGGTAACATACAAGGCCAACAGAAAAATGTACAGCCTGAAGTAACAAATAAGGTTAAAACCATGGCCGAAGAACTGATCAAAAAAGGTTTTACTGCTGGTGATGGTTATGGCGAGGTTTGGATCAGGGATTTAAATACCTTTATCGAACTGAGCTGCAAGGTGAACGACAAAGCGCAGATCAGAAAACACCTGATTACGTTTTTTCAGTTTCAGCAACCGGATGGGGGCATTTTGGATGGTTACATCCCCGCGAGCAAAGCCACGATATATGGGAAGTTCTACAAATCTGAACTGGCACCAGAATATCTTGGTCATAAAAACACTGTAGAAACTGATCAGGAGACCTCATTGATCCAGGCTGTTGCAAAATATATCCGCAGTACGGGCGACAAGACGATTTTAACAGATAAGGTAGCAGGATTAACGGTTAAAAACCAGATGGAAAATGCGCTTGATTTTCTGATGAAAAAAAGATTTGACGAGAAGCATGGTTTGCTTTGGGGCGCAACCACTGTTGATTGGGGCGATGTACAGCCAGAACATAGCTGGGGTGTGGTAATCGATGAGAATACACACCGCGCGATTGATATTTATGATAACGCCATGTTTTTAATTGCCATAAAAGATTTTATTGCGATTGGTGATTTAAATGCAGGGCAGATTAGTAAATGGAATAAAATTTATAGCAATGTACGCCAGAATATAAACAAATATTTATGGGATAACAAAGCACAAAAGTATATCCCGCATATTTATTTAAACGGTTCGCCTTTTCCCGCCTCCTTTGATGAATCTAAAATTTATTATCATGGTGGTACTGCAGTTGCCATTGAAGCTGGTTTGCTAACCAAAAAACAGGTAAAAGAAGCTTATCAAAAGATGCAAAAAAACGTGGTTGATGCCCATGCCGCAACAATCGGACTTACCATTTATCCTGTTTATCCTTTGGGCACCTTCGAGAATAAGGGTATGGGGCCATATTCATATCAAAATGGGGGCGACTGGACCTGGTTTGGAGGAAGGATGGTTAGCCAGCTTATCCGATACAACTTACTGGCTGAAGCCAGGGAAGCACTACAGCCCATGTTGGCCAGGGTAGTCAAAAATAATGGATTTTACGAATGGTATACTCCTGATAATAAGCCAATGGGTTCGTCAAGTTTTAGGGGCGAAGCTGGCGTATTATGGACCGCTATAACCGAGCTGGAGAAAAAGAAGTAGGAGAGGAGCGATTCTGTTTTTAAGTTACGGATTACACACATACACACAATAATAGAGGGTAATAAATACGTTTATTACCCTTTTTTTATATAGAATTTGTCATTCTTAATGCAGTGAAGAATTTTAAAGTGCGAAGAGAAGGATTTGTTGGTCTTGCTTTCTAATTTTAAAGACATTATTTCTTCTTGCAGATTCTTCGCTGCGCTACTATTGAAGTTGTTTTGTAATTATTTTTTAATGAGTAACTTAAAGGTATTTGCATTTCCTCCCAGCTAGGCCAAAGCACCTCGTCCACGTTCAACTAAAACCCGGCCTAACAAATTTTTCGGGTCCCACAGACCAAGCCACTCTACTGGCTTCCAAAGAAAAATTTTCAGCCGGCATTTTTTGTTTCTTTTTGATGCCAAAAAGAAAGAGCCCTTCGGCGGCGGCGAGCCGAGGCAAGACGGAGCAGCAGGGCAAAAAAAATAATTTATACGTCAATCATATTGATTTTTATTTAATAAATTATCCCTCAGAATGACAGTATAAAATAGAAAAGTCGCCCGATTACTTTGCTACTCAATACACATCTTTTGGTGTTTTTCCCATCTGGATCAATAATTTTCCGCCATTTTGAATGTCCTTAAGTTTCATAAAAGGAGTTTTTAACGGTTTCCCGTTAAGCGAAAATGACTGTACATAGTTATTTTGTCTGTTGTGATCTGTGGTTTCAATTTCGAAATCCTTTCCGCTAAAATATTTTTTATTGCCTTTAATCCTGATGGTATTAAAAACCGGGGCCGATAGCCCTATTTCAGGCGAAGCATCGGTAAAGCCTTTTACATCAAAAATACCCATCGAAGCCATCACATACCAGGCGCCCAGCTGGCCCTGGTCTTCATCCTGTCCATATCCGTATCCATGTATGCCTTCTGTCCCATAAAAATCATCCAAAATTTTTCTGACCCATTTTTGTGTAAGCGACGGTTTGCCTGCAAAGTTGAACAACCATGAAATATGAAGGTTTGGCTGATTGCCATGGTTATACAGGCTTTCTAATCCCGAAAAGGCATCGATAGTAGTGCCGCCACCAAATTTATTCTTTTCGGATACCGTAAAAATACTGTCGAGTCTGTTGTTGAATTCATCCTTACCAATAGCAGAAATTAAAGCCTTTGGATTTTGGGGGACATAAAAAGTGTACTGCCATGCATTTCCTTCCTGAAACCCCCGCCATGCTGCTTTTGGATTAAAATCGGATATAAATTTACCATGTTCATCTTTTGGTCTGATAAACTTTGATGTAGGATCAAAAATGGTTTTCCAGGCATTCGAAAGCGATGTGAGTTTGTTATCATCTGCTGTTTTACCTAAAACTTTTGCCCATTGATCAACTGCATAACAGCTAAAAGCATATTCGAGCGTATGCGAAGCTGAAAATTTCCAGTTTTCATCCGCACCTGTGCCATGATCTAAATGGTTTACATAACCATATTTCAAAAATCTGTCCAGGTCCGGTTTGCCTGCTCCGAATGGCCTGTTTTTAAATTGCAGCTCATTTTTAAGTGCGGCCTGGTAAGCCAATTTTACATCGAAATCCCTAATACCTGCCGCATATGCGGATGCCATGGCCAAACCAACAAAATTGGTGCCTACACCCGATACATAACGGCTATTGGCTATGCCATCAGAAAGCCAGCCAGAATCTTTATACACTAATAACTGGCTTTTAACCCAATCCGAATAATACTCCGGATAGGCGATGGCCCAAAGCTGGGTTAAATTCCAAAAAGCGCCCCAAATGGCATCAGTATTATAGTGGTTATGTAGTGGAATATGGTTTTTGTCGAGTGGGATCCTGCCAATTCCCCCATCGTTTTTGGGATAAGCACCATTTACATCGCTGGCTAAACCACGGCCAGATAAAGCGTGATATAATCCGGTATAAAATTTCGTAAGATCTTCTTTGTTTTCTGAAGTAACCCTGATTCTTCCAAGGTAGCTGGCCCAGGTATTAAGTGCTTGCTCCTTTGCCTGGTCAAATGATAATTGCCTAGCTTCTTGCTTTAGGTTTAACCTGGCATTTTCAATTGAGGTGTAGGAAAGTCCCGCTTTTAAGCTAATGCTTTCTTTATCACTGGTCGAGAAAGTTAAGTACAAACCTGCACCTTTACCACTGGTGCTTCGTTTTCCTTTAGTGATATTTTCGCCAACAAAAGTGCCAAAAGCAATCGGTTTTTTACTTATCACGGCAGAAAAGAACATTTTTACATCTGCACCGGGTTGATATTTCTGCACATATACTGGCTGCGTAATGACATATCCTTCAATTTTTCCATCAGGAGTGAGGTATACCTTTGCATCTGTTACCTTGCCACTTTCACCCTGTTGGTGCCCAATATCAAAAATAATATTTGCCTGTGTCGTTTTTGGAAAGGTATAACGGTGAAAAGCCACCCGTTTTGTTGAGGTTAATTCGGCTTTAATACCATAATCTTTTAGTAAAACAGAGTAATAACCTGGCATAACAGTCTCGTCCTGATGATCAAAAGTAGAACGGTAACCCGTTTCAGGATGTTCTAAGGTTCCTGCCAATGTTTGAAGTTTTCCTACAGAGGGAGCAAAAACAATTCCCCCGATCTGAAATTCGTGGAAATTTGCAAAACCTTCGATAGAAGTATGTCTTTGATCGTAACCTACAGCCTCCCAACCACTTTTATTGCCATAAGAACCATTGGTTGATGGTGCTGGTTTGGCCATTCCAAAAGGTAGGGCCCCTGGAGTAAAATAAAACCAGCGGCTATGTGCTGTGCCAATACGTGGATCTGCATAAGCCAGTAAATCGCGGTCAGACTGTGCTTTCACCCGACTGCAAAATAGGGTAACCAGTAATAAAATGGCAACTTTAATTCTGATGTTCAAATTCATATCTATAATCCATTTATTAATGAAAAAATACTGGTTTATCGGTATCATCTTTCCAATCGTTTTCGATCTCTTCGAGTGATTTGCCCTTGGTTTCGGGCAGTAACTTATAAACGGCGATAAAGGCTACGATACAGAAAAAGGCAAAAAACCAAAAAGTACCAGCACTGCCAATTTTATTCAATAAAATTGGGGTAATCTGGCCAACAATGGTATCGGCTACCCACATCACCATAATGCTAATGGCTAAAGCCCTTCCCCTTATTGCGCCAGGGAATATTTCTGAGGCCACTACGAACTTTAAAGGGCCTATTGAACAGGCAAAACAGGCCAGGAATGCCAATACACAAATTAAAAGCCAGATACTTGAGGTGGCATCAAAGTAGAAACAGACGCCCGTGAGGATTAATGAAATTGCCGCTCCGGCAGTGCCATACAGGTAAAGTGGCCTTCTGCCCCAGCTATCCACCTTCCATATGGCGAAGAGTGTAAAAAGCATATTTGCCAGACCAAAAATAACCTGACTGATTAATGAATTGCTTAATGATACGCCTGCATTACCAAGTATCCGGGGACCATAATAAATAATGGCATTGATGCCGCTGAACTGCGAAAATAAAGGCAGTAAAATGCCGATTAATAATGCCTTACGCATAGATGGAGCAAATAATTCCTTATAAGAGCCTTTAGAACTACTGTTTTCTGTAGTAAACTGATCTGAATGCATCTCAGGCAATGTTTGTCCGGTAATTTTACTGATAATCAACTTCGCTTCATCGGTTTTGCCTTTCTGTATCAGCCATCGCGGACTCTCTGGGATGAGCATTAAACCGAATAGGAACAAAACTGCTGGCAGCACGCCCATGCCCAACATGCCCCGCCAAACTTGTTGATTAAATATGCTACTCCAAGCCGTATTGCTAACTTGTTGTGCTGAAACCCCATTTAGTAAGGCCGCATTACTTAAATATGCCACCAGAATACCCAGTGTAAGTGCAAATTGATAATAAGTTACCAATCTACCTCTGATCTGTGCTGGTGCGATTTCGGAGATGTACAATGGTACCACATTTGAAGCGATACCGATACCAATTCCACCTAAAACCCTAAAAGCAATTACACCAGAGAGGCTAGGAAATAGTGCGCAGCCTATTGCCGATGCGACAAAAAGAAAAGCGGTTAAAATCAGTGGCTTTTTTCTGCCGTACCTGTCGCTCAGCTCGCCTGATATCGCCACACCAATAATACAGCCTACCAATGCAGAAGATACGAACCATCCTTCCTGAGATGCATTTAAGGTAAATTGCTTTTGTACCAGGGGTAGCACGCCTGATATAACCGCCATATCAAAGCCAAATAAAAAGCCTCCCAACGATGCTACAAGCGTGATTAAAAGTATTTTGTTTCTTTTTTGCTTACTCATAAAATTATGATTTGGTTAAAAATATTTGCGATATTATTATAAGGTTTTTGGCCACGGATGAACACACCTGCTCTGCCGTTCAGGCGGGGATAAACACGGATCTCATTTCTATTTTCATGTTTTCATCAAATTTAACCACGGATGCACACACCTGCCCTGCCGTTCAGGCGGGGATAAACACGGATAGGAACCTGAGTTCGATTATTAATTTTGTTTCTGATGTTTAAAAAGCTTTCTTATAAGCGGGTCGTCACCCTGATCCGATAGCTATCCGATTTATTTCAGGGTCTTTCATGCTAAAAAGATGCTGAAATAAATTCAGCATGACGAATTGATCTAGTCAAAGCCTTTATAAATCATTATTTTCATCAAATAATTATCGAGTTTAGGTTTATATATGTTTTTATTAGGTTTTAGCATAAGTATAATATCTGTGTCCATCCTATTGATCTGTGGTTAATAACTATCCCTCAAAATTCACTTCATCTTTAACAAATGCCTTAATTACCCTGGCCCTGCCTTTTCCTTTGTTAATTAGTGTATAACTTTGAGCTGCTGCGGGAATAACAAATGTTTCGGCATAATTAAACCCCGTAACAGTACCATCTGCATTTTTCACTTTGATGGACGTGCCTTCTACAAGCATCAGTATGTGGCAGGTATTATTTGTTTTAACGGTGATCTCCGTATCAAATTCAAGGCGGTGAACATCGTAAAAATGTTCCTGATGTGTAGGAAGATGGATCAGTTCCCAATCCTTTCCTTTTTCAATCACCAAAGGTTTCGAAATCAATTTGTTGGTAACAGCACTTCCTCTTCTGTTGAAATCTAAATTTTTAAAGGCATGCTCAATATTAATGGGCCTCGGTTTGCCATCTAACCCCAGGCGGAGCCAATCGTACATTTTAAAGGTAAAGATGTAGGGTGTTGCGCTAATTTCGAGTACTAAGTTATTTGCTCCGGCACTGTGTACCGTGCTGTTTGGAATTAAAAATAGATCGTGCTTTTTGGCATCATGTACCTGCACATATTTTTCTATGTCTATTTCCTGACCTAATTGCTGACTGTTAATTAAAGCCTGGTTAAATTCGATAGGGTTGATGTCGTCCTGGAAACCCAAATATACTTTAGCATCGTTTTTACAGTCTAAAATGTAGTAAGTTTCATCCTGGGTGATGTTTTCGCCAAATTCTTCCCGGATGTATGTTAATGACGGATGGCACTGGACCGAAAGATTTCCACCATCCATCGTATCCAGAAAATCAAACCTGATCGGAAATTCCATTCCGAATATAGGTGCATGTTTACCCAATACCGATTGATATTCGCTGATCATCAAAAAATCAAATGCCACTTCCAGCAGGTTGCCGTTGCTTTCGAATACGATGCCGTTTTCGGGTACAATCAGTTCAAAAGACCAGGCATAATTTACCTCGTTTTTATTTAATCCTTCAATGTTGTCCTGTAGCCAATGGCCGCCCCATGCACCAGCTTCAAACCATGGCCGAACGCGGAATAGTGATTGGCTGATGTGTTTTAATCCTTTCTTCAGCTCATTTGTATGGATCCAGTTTAAAGACGATTTGTGCTGTACATCGGCCACCACACTGATGCGATCTAAAACTTGAGCTTTGTGTGCATTAAGTACCACCCAGTCTACAAAATAAAATCTTTTGTACATCTCAAAATCACTTGCCGCTTTATCCGCACCTAGATTGCTTACTGAGTTGGCACGCATGCGGTACTGGATCTCATTTTTAGGGATGTCGAGGTAAATAACTGGCGCATCCCAGCTTATCAATGCGGCGCCCATTCCAATGAGAATATTTACTTCATAAGCCTTATTGGGTTGGATCAGCGTATATTCCGAATTAAAAAAGTCGCCAAGCTGAAGTGTTGTTTTTTTGCCCCAAACACTTTTGCGCTCACCAAGGAAAGGATTTACCAGTTGCGATATCTCCTCTGGCGATTTCATGCTGTCTGAGGAGCGGATCCAATTTACCCGAATGTTGCTTTTTGTAAATTCCTGTTGTAAAAGAAATTCTATTTCCTGCCAAAATACACCGATATAACCATCGATAATGACCGTTTTATTTTCTATAATCCACCGCGTCAATGATGGGTAGCCGTTAAATATTTTGTTGTTGCCTAAAGGGTGTACAGGGTATAGGTTATAGCCTTCTGCCGCTACGTTAAAATCATTCATATTTGCAGGTAAAATCTGCTCTCCACTCTGTCTCCATTTCTTAATGACCGGTGTTTCCTCAACGTTGTTTTTTACTTCCATAGATCGGATAAAATCGTAAATAAAAACAAATGTATATATGTATGTACATATATCCTAATGTTTTTATAAATATCTCTTTTTGTATGAAATTCGGTGTTAATTTTGTTGAATAGTAGTGGTTTGGTAGATGTAATGTTAAAATGCAGATGAATTTAAAAATATCCATATGCATACATAATGTTTCTGTTTGTAAGTGCTTTTTTTATCTTTGTGAAGATGCATGATCATTTCCCCTTGTCTAAAGAGATGCACTTTAAAAAAATGAAATTTTCTATTGATCATAAAAGCGCAGTGCCCTTACACATTCAGGCTGAAGAATTATTACGGAACCTGATCAAGGATCCGCAATATGCCACCAAATTTCTGCCTAATGAGGTGGATATGGCCAAACAGCTGGCGATCTCCAGAACCACGCTTAGGCAGGCATTAAATAAATTGGTTTATGAAGGGTTACTGATCAGAAAAAAAGGCATAGGTACCAAAGTTGCCGAGGTGTCGGTGAGTTCGAAAGCAAGCAACTGGTTAAGTTTTTCGCAAGAAATGCAGGCACGCGGCATTCCGATCAGGAATTTCGAACTGCACATCAGCTGGGTGTTGCCTGACGAGAAACTGGCACATTTTTTTGATATCAGCACCGATAAAAAGATTTTAAAACTAGAGCGTTTACGAGGAAAAGCTGAAGGTGCTTTTGTTTATTTCATCTCTTATTTTCATCCCAGGATAGGGCTTACTGGTGACGAGGATTTTAAACGGCCTTTATATGAGATCCTGGAAAAAGAACATTCGGTTATTGCCGATTTATCAAAGGAAGAAATTAGTGCCAAAGCTGCGGATAAATTTATAGCCTCAAAACTGGATGTAGAAGTGGGGAGCCCTTTACTTTTTAGAAAACGTTACGTTTTCGATCAGGGCGACAGGCCTATCGAATATAACTTAGGTTACTACCTTGCCGATAGCTTTGTATATACGGTAGAGAGCAGGCGGGAGGCTTAGGTTTATTTGTTTGTTCGTGGCATCAGATGTTACCATCTGACGCGAAGATTAATCTGTTTTTCGATTTTAAGAATAGTTTTTTTGGAAATTAATGGTTCTGCTCTTTTGGCGGTTTTCAGTCCCGCTTTCAGTTCAAAGTCCTCGCTACGCTGCGGGCTTCCACTTCAATACGGGTTTAGCAACTGCGGTTCAATGCCTTTGGGGATATGCCAGGAGCAGACTTTTCATTATAAACCTGACAGTAGCGGGCATCCCGTCCCGATTTTACATCGGGATCAAGAGGGATAAAGCGGATGGCAGGGCTGCAATTGCCAAGAACCGCTGTATGCTCATTTCCAAATAAAAGTAAACTATCTCAACCTTAACTTTGATTAATATTTAGTTAAAATAATGTTTTGGAAATGCCTTGACTAATTCTATTCATCACCCTGATCCGATAGCTATCGGATCAGCATAACGACCGCGTCAGGCAATTATATCTTCCCAATACTTTCTTCCACCTGTACCGCCCAGCAGCCCGCAGCGCCAACGAGGGCAGCATCTTCATTCAGTTTAGAAATATGGATTGGACAATTGATATCCATCGATTGCAGGTATCTGGTTACACCAGGAAGAAAACGGCCTGAAGCATTGGCGATATTACCGCCGATCACAATGGCGTCAGCATCATTGTTTTGCTGGAAATCTTTCAGAAAAAGCCCCAGGTTCTGGCTAAACTCTGTAAATATTTTGCGTACCGTTTGACTTTCATCATGAAGCATCGCAAGTTCACGGACATTTAAGATGTTTATTCCCGAGAGTTCGTAATAGCGTTTTAAAAACCAACGGGTAGAAAGGTAGTCTTCGGCAATACCATCCAAAAAAGGCGAACACCACAAATTGGCATCCGTAATTTTTCCTTCAATGCCAACAGCACTTCCCAATCCGGTACCCAATGTTATGCCGATCAGGTTTTGATAGGCACGGGCTTCGCCTGCAAATACCTCTCCGGCCAAAAAGCAGGAAGCATCGTTGCTCATTAAAATCTGGTCCCTGCTGATCTGCAGTTCGCTGGCCAGCATGTCTTTCACGTTCAGGCCGTAAAAGGCTGCATACTTGTCGTTCCCGGCAATATAAGAGATCCCGTTTTCGTAATCGAAAGGGCCCGGCATGGCAATACCTAAACGGCCAACTTGAATATCAACCTTTTTATAAGCTGCTTTAATGGTTGTACACCAGGTTTTTATAATCTGTTCGGTTGTGCCATGAGAGTTTACACGATCGCGGGTATAAGAGTTTTTAAGGATATTGCGTTGTTGCATATCGATTACGGCCGCAGTAATGTGCGAACCGCCAATATCAATGCCCAGTACATAATTGATTTTATTCATTGTTTCAGCTTCAATAGATCTATAAATGGCCAGTGCCATATACATAGCACTAGAATAAGAACCCATTTTTTTGTCAAATTGCCTACAGCGGCCAGATTTTTTTATGAAATATTTTTTATTACCTTACATTTGATTCAAAAACTAACCAAGTTGAAAGCAGCTAAGCTAGATCTAGTCGTTTTATGGAATAAGATTTGTCTCGAAGATGATATCACATCCTTTGAGCAGCTTTATCGCTTTCTGTACGGCAGGTTGCTTAAATTCTCTGTTTATTATGTAAGCGACAAACAGGCGGCCGAAGACATTGTGACCGAAGTTTTCGTTAAATGTTGGGAGAACCGCAACGGAAGTACCCACGTGCTAAATCCCGAAAGTTATTTCTTTATCGCGGTAAAAAATCAATCGCTTAAATACCTTAAAAAAAATTCTTCAGTTACGTTTATCGATTTAGTTGATGTTGAAGATGATATTCAGGTGAGTACGCATACCCCCGAGTATATTATGGAAACCAAGGAACTGCACAAACAGCTCGACCGGGCAATTGCAGGTTTGGCACCACAGGCGGCTACTGTTTTTAGACTGATCAAAGAGAGCGGAATGAAATATAAGGAAGTGGCTGAGCTGTTGGGTATTTCACCACGCACGGTGCAAACGCAGCTATTCAGGGCTATTGCAAAACTCCGCGTGATCCTGCAGCCTTTACACACTAAAGACAAGGGTACAGATGAAAAAATGATTGGAAAAATCATCTCTCTGGTTATCTTAGCGGGTACTTTATCTTTTTTATATTTTTTGTAGGCAATTTTCTCATAAAAAGGAACATACAATAAAGGACGGAAAACAAAATGACAGATCAAAGATTTACAGAATTGCTTGGAAAACAATTGGCCGGAGAACTTTCGCCGGATGAATCTGTTGAACTGAAATCTATTTTAGCCGATAATCCGGCACTGAAAAATGAACATAATGTGCTGCAGGCTTATTTTGAAGCCGAAACTGTTGAAAATGAAAATATCGATCCTGTTTTCGAGCGGATCAAAGCGCAGATTAAATTTCCTGAACAACCCGTTTTAACGGTGCGTAAAAATAAATCTTATGGTTTCTGGTTAAAAATTGCCGCGGTTGTGGCAATTGCTTTGGCTGTGGTACTGATGTATAACCGCGGGCACATTTTCTCCACACCATCTGCTTTGCTAAACGCACAAACCAGGGCTAGCGAAATTAAAACCATTGTCCTGGCCGATGGTTCTACTGTTAAAATGAATTCGGAGAGCAGTTTAAAATACCCGGCACATTTTGATGGCGAAACCAGAAATGTTTACCTTTCCGGAGAAGCCTTTTTTGATGTGAAAAAAGATCCTGAACATCCCTTTATCGTACATACTTCTCAAGTAGCCGTAAAAGTACTGGGAACCGAATTTGATGTAAAAGCCTATACAAATGATGCCTTTACCGAAGCTACTTTAATCAGGGGAAAGGTATCTGTTTCAATTAAAAATAATAACAACCAAACTTTTACCTTAAAACCTAGTGATAAGTTTACTTTATCTAATGGCAAAGGAAGCATAAGTCAGTTGACGATCTATAATGGAATAGGAACAGATAAAGTAATCGAAACGGCATGGCTTAAGCACGAACTCACCTTTAAAAATCAACGTTTTGGTGAAGTGGCTAAACTTTTCGAACGTTGGTATGGTGTTAAAGTAAACTTTAAAGAGTCTGAACTTAAAGAGATGCGGTTTACTTCATACTTTGAGAAAGAAAGTATCAACGAAGCGCTAAATATTTTAAAACTTATCGAAAACTTCAATTATTCGATAAAAGGCAAAAATGTGTACATCTATCGTTAGCACAAACAGTTAAGCCGTGTATATTTGTAGTCATGAATTTTGCACAGCGGATCATATTGTTAATTGGATTGATTTTTCCGCTATGTGTACATGCGCAAACCAAAGTAAGCCTAAATTTTAGCGATGCCAATTTCGAACAGGTAATCGAAAGTATACAGCAACAAACTGTTTATCGTTTCGCCTATGGCGAATCCAAAATTCCGAAACATCGTGTATCGGTAAAGGTAGAAGACGAAGAAGCTTTAAAAGTAATCGAACAATTGTTGCTTAACAGTGGCTTTACCTATTCGGTATTACCCAATAACCTGATTGTAATCAGGAAAAATGTTGAAGGTAAACCGACTGCCGACAGCGTACACCTTTTAAAAGAGGTGGTGATTACTGCTTTAGGTATCGAAAAAGACAACGAAAAAGTAGGTTATGCTTTAACCACCATCAAAGGTTCTTCCCTGGCGAAGGCCAGGGAAAGTAATATGATTATGGCCCTGCAGGGCAGGGTTGCCGGACTAAACATCACCGGGGTAAACGGTGGTCCCGGATCTGCGGCGCGGGTATTGATCCGTGGGGTTTCGAGTATGACGGCTGCCTCGCCTTTGTTTATCGTAAACGGGATACCCATCGATAACAGCATCAGGGGAAGTGCCAACGAATATGGTGGTGCCGATTATGGCGATGGCATCAGTAACATTAATCCAGATGATATCGAAACCATTACCATACTGAAAGGCTCCGCGGCATCTGCGCTTTATGGAGCAAGGGCCGCTAATGGGGTAATCCTCATTAACCTGAAAAGCGGGGGAGAAAACACCAGGGCAAAACTGGAATATAATTCCAATCTCTCTTTTGATGTTCCGGTAAATTCTACCGATTTTCAATATATCTATGGTCAGGGAGCACAGAATAAACGGCCCAACGACCAGTATAATGCCATTTCTACTGGTTTGTTGAGCTGGGGCGAAGTGATGGACGGTAAGTTAACACCACAGGTAGATGGTTCTATGCGGCCTTATTCGCCTGTTCAAAATAACATCCAGACTTTTTACCGTACCGCGCCTGCTTTTATCAATACCCTTTCGCTTGTAGGCGGAAATACCAGGAACAATTACCGGGTTTCGGTTTCCAACTTAGATTATAATTCTGTTTTAAGCAATGGTGCCCTGAACCGTAAAACATTCAATTTTTATGGAACGGTTGCCTTAAGCAAGCAACTATCGTTAAGCCTCACCGGAAATTACATTTACGAGCGAAACAAAAACAAAAGTTACCTTAGTGATGGCCCGTTAAATGCCAATTATGGGATTGCGGCATTGGCCACCAGCTTGGATCAATCGATCCTTGCACCGGGTTTTGATGCAGAAACAGGTTTCGAAAGCCGCTGGAATGCCGACGAATATAAAACCAATCCCTATTTCCTGATGAACAAACAGGCCGATTATTCAAATAGAAACCGCTATATCACATCTGCAGTGCTGAAGTATCAATTGGCCAGTTGGGCATCCCTTCAGGGGAGGATCGGGTATGATTCGAGTAAGGATGAAGTGGTGAGTATTTTGCCCACCGGTATAGCTTTTTCCATCAACAGGCAGGGCGGTATCAATGCTTACGACCACAACCATACTTCGGAGCTTAACAGCGATATTCTGTTCAGTGCCACTCAAAACCTTACAGATAAACTGAACCTCGAATTTTCCATGGGCGCCAACTACCGGGAAAGAAAAGGAAATGGCGACAAGTTAAGCGGCTCGCAGTTTAAGGTGCCTTATTTGTATGTTCCCGAGAATTTGATTACCAGTACCAAAACTTTGGCCATCTCGAGGATTGTAACGGAATCGGCTTATTACACCGCCGATCTGAGTTATCAGCGTTTTCTCAATTTATCGGTTACGGGCCGCTACGATATCTATTCTACCTTACCAGCCAATAACCGGGGCATTTTTGTGCCGGGTATATCGGGCAGTTTTATTTTTTCAGATCTGTTGAAATTGAAGGGACTCGACTTTGGCAAACTGCGAATAGATTTTGCCAAAACCAGTGGCGAACCCATCGTTCCCTATACCACACAAATCTATTATACTGTAGATAACCAGGTAAATGGTGTACCCGTTGGCGGTTTTTCCGGCGATCTGCCCAATTACAATTTAAAGCCTTTTACGTTGAACGAAATAGAAGCTGGCCTCGATCTTAAATTTTTTAACAGCCGGTTGGATGTAGACTTTACTTATTTCAACCGCCTTACCCATAACGAAATCATCAATGCCAAGCAGTCGGTTACCACGGGTTTTAGCTCAGCTTACGTTAATCTTGGTGCAACCCGAAATGCGGGGATAGAACTGGCCCTGGGTTATACACCTGTGCTCACTTCGAACAGCAAATGGCAGATTAACCTAAATATAACCAAGGTGAAAAATACCCTCCGCTCTATTGATGGCAATAGCAATTATACACTTACGGGTACTTACAGGCCATTAAATGCCAATACTGCATTGGTAGTAGGTAAACCGATTACACAGATTATGGCCTACGATTACCTGCGCGATGCCAGCGGAAACATCATTATCGGGTCGGATGGTATACCCAAACGCGGCAATTTTGTCCCCATGGGAGGCACAATGCCCACTTTATACGGTGGTATTACGAATAGTTTTAGTTATAAACAGTTTAACTTTTCATTCCTGATCGACTACCGTTTTGGCAATAAAATCTTGTCGGCAACAGAATATTATAGTTACGTGCTTGGGTTAAATAAAGCTACTTTGGTGGGTAGAGAAACCGGTATTGTTGCCGATGGCGTGCTGGAGAATGGACAAAAAAATACGATTAATGTTCCTGCTTATGCCTATTATCCTGAGCTGGCTACCAATATTTCTGCCTTATCGGTTCTCAATGGCAGTTTTATCAAGTTGCGGCAGGCTACACTGGGTTATTCTTTCAGCAATAGCTTTTTAAGAAGAACACCTTTTAGCAGCATTGGGATTGATCTGGTGGCACGTAACTTGTTTACCCTGCTTAAATATACCAAAAACATAGATCCTGAATCGCAGTTTTCACCAACCTTAGGCTATGCGGGCATAGAGGGCGCCTCATTGCCGGCTACACGCAGTTTTGGGATTAATTTTAACTTTAAATTTAAATAAGATGAGTTGGATGAGGGGTTATATTGTTGGTGTTTTCTTGCTGTTTTTAGCGGGCAGTTGTTCTAAAGCAAAACTCGACGAAATCAATACCGATCCGACCAAACTTACCGAAAATAATTATGATCCAAACAGTTTGCTGGCACAGGCACAACTTAAATATGCCAATCTGGGTTATTATCAGCTATTGTACCAGAGTACCATGATGCAATTGCTGGCCTCCAGTTATTATTATTACAACAATGGCGATAAATACATCAACGTTGGCAGTTTTACCGATTACCAGGGCCGCATTTTCAATGAAGGTTATACCGATGCCTCCTACATCAGGGAGATGCAGCGGCTGGCGAAGTTGAAAGATCCTGCAGCTTACCAGAACCTGATTGCTATAGGTGATATCATGTTTTTATTGATTTTGCAACGGATTACAGACACGTATGGCGACGTGCCCTATTCGCAAGCAGTTAAAGCCATGCAGGGCATTAAATATCCCATTTACGACCGTCAGGAAGATATTTATACCCAGATGCTGAACGATCTTGACGCTGCTACTGCTAAACTCGATCCTGAAAAACCGGGACCGAGTGCAGATCTTTTTTACAAAGGCGACATGGCCAAATGGAAGAAGTTTGCATATTCTTTAATGTTGAGGATCGCGATGCGCTTAACCAAAGCAGATCCTGAAAAAGCCCGATTGTGGACAGAGAAAGCCGCAGGTAAAACCTTCGGCAGCATAAACGATAACGCAATCCTGTTAACGGATGCTTCCTCTTTTAACAGCCAGAATGGAACATCGCTTGCCTTAAGAACCTATTCCGATTACCTCGAAGTGCGGTGGAGCAAAACGCTGATCGATCAGCTAAAAAATACTAACGATCCAAGGCTGGGACTAATTGGTGAGGTTCCAAAAGATGGACTGGCCAAAAATGCCGATCAAAACCTAAGTGGAAATAGCGATGCAACCGTTCAGTTGGGTATGCCTAACGGATACGACCTACAGGGTGGGGCAACAGACATCAGCCATGCGCCAAATTACCCTGGCGGTACGGGCAACGGAAGCGATTTTGCGCCCCTGGGGAAATACTCGAGGCCCCGAACCGCTATGTACCTGAAATTAGGTGGTCCCATTTTTATCCTTACTTATGCTGAAACCGAATTTTTGCTTGCCGAAGCGAAGGTGAGGGGATGGAATATTGATGGATCCGCAAAACTGCATTATACCAATGGATTAACCGGAGCGATACAGTCTCTTGCCCAGCTTGATCCTTTGGCTGCGGTTGATGCCAATAAGATTACGGCCTTTGTAAACCAGAATCCGCTTGATGAAAGCAGTAGCGAGAAAGCGGTGGAAACCATTAATACGCAATACTGGGTAACTACTGGTACCAATTTTAATTTTATAGAAGCCTGGTTAAACTGGAAAAGGAGCGATTACCCCAAACTTATTCCGGTAAACTATAAAGGCAATGTTACCAATGGCACTATTCCCCGCAGGATGATCTACCTCTCAACAGAAATTCTTAATAACCCCCAAAACTATAAAGATGCTGTGGCCAGGATAGCTGGTGGCGATGTGCTTACGGCGAGGGTGTGGTGGGATAAATGATGGAACATAAGCTGTGTAGGCGAAGATAAGGCCTTTTTATAAAAGCGGGGGCTTTGTTGTAAAAGGCGGGTGCTTTGTTGTAAACTGCAGGGGCATGTTTGGAGATTGAAGGAGCTCTTTTGGTAATTGAAGTGGCTCTGTTGTAAACTGCAGGGGCATGTTTGGAGATTGAAGTAGCTTTTTTGGTAATTGAAGGGGCATCTTTGGATATTGAAGGTGCGTTATTGCTAATTGAAGGAGCGTTTTTGATAATTGCAGGGTTTTTCCCGCAGATTAAGAAGATTTACGCAGAGCAATAAATGGGGGATAACCCAACTTTGCGCGCTTCGCGCTTTTTTTTCTCTGCGCACTTTGCGGTTAAAACTGATTACGCCAGTTAGCCACGCCCGCCTGAACGGCAGGGCAGAGAGGCACGGAAAGCACGGAGAATTGTATTCTAACGCTGTATTCTTGATGGTAAAAAAAACAGGATAGATCCTGAAACAAGTTCAGGATGACGATCGCGTTTCTTTAATACCTTTTATACACCCAATTCTGTGCCCTCAGTGGTAAAATGATGGAAAATGTAAGATGGAAAATGGACTTGATTCTGCGGTGATCCGTGAAATCAGCGGGAGCTATAAGGCAAATGGTTTCCCGCAAAATTAAGAAGATTTACGCAGAGCAATAAATGGGAGATAACCCAACTTTGCGCGCTTCGCGCCTTTTTTTCTCTGCGCACTTTGCGGTTAAAACTGATTACGCCAGTTAGCCACGCCCGCCTGAACGGCAGGGCAGAGAGGCACGGAAAGCACGGAGAATTGTATTTTAACGCTGTATTCTTGACGGTAAAAAAATAGGATAGATCCTGAAACAAGTTCAGGATGACGATCGCCTATCTTTAACACCTTTTATATATCCAACTCTGTGTGCTCAAGGTATTTCTTTGTGCCCTCAGTGGTTAAACGATGGAAAATATAAGATGGAAAATGGACTTGATTCTGCGGTGATCCGTGAAATCAGCGGGAGCTATAAGGCAAAGGGTTTCCCGCAAAATTAAGAAGATTTACGCAGAGCAATAAATGGGAGATAACCCAACTTTGCGCGCTTCGCGCCTTTTTTTCTCTGCGCACTTTGCGGTTAAAATTGGTTACGCCAGTTAGCCACGCCCGCCTGAACGGCAGGGCAGAGAGGCACGGAAAGCACGGAGAATTGTATTTTAACGCTGTATTCTTGACGGTAAAAAAAACAGGATAGATCCTGAAACAAGTTCAGGATGACGATCACATTTATTTAACACCTTTTATACAACCAACTCTGTGTCCTCAGTGTATTTCTTTGTGTCCTCAGTGGTAAAACGATGGAAAATGTAAGATGGAAAAGGGACTTGATTCTGCGGTGATCCGTGAAATCAGCGTAAGCTATAAAGTAAAGGGTTTCCCGCAGATTAAGAAGATTTAGGCAGAGCAATAAGAGGGAGATAACCCAACTTTGCGCGCTTTGTGCAATTCTCTGTGTGCTCAGTGGTAAAAAAACAACTCGGCGCACTTTGCGGTTAAATGAAACAACTACAACGGCCCTGTAGAATCCCTTTTAATTAATATCGATTTTAATTTAGGGATTTCATCTGCATCGAACGGTTTTTGATCCAATATTTTAAATAAAAAACCAGCGGCTTCCCTGCCAATTTCGAAAGCGGGTTGTGTAATGGTACTCAACGAAGGATTTAAAAGAGGTGCTGTACTTAGGTTCGAAAAGCTAATGATTTTAAGGTCGTTGGGAATATTTAACCCCAGTTCGTTACATACATAATAACAAGGGAGGGCTAGTTCTTCAATCGACGAAATAATGCCATCGGGTTTTTGACTAATGATCAGGTTTTTGATGTTTTCGTAATTTTGATCGTCGTCGTTATGGTGATTTACAATCAGGTTTTCGCCCGATTCCATATCATAATCTTTCAGTGCATCGCGGTAACCTGCAATCCTTCTTTTACCGGTATTCAGACAACTCAAGGCATAAAGATAGGCTATTCTTTTACAGCCGTTATTAATCAGGTGTACCGTGGCATCGTAAGTGCTTTCATAATCGTCGGCAGTGATTTTAATGGCATCAATATCTTCAATGGTGCGATCGAAAAACACAACAGGGATTTTATTAACCAGTTCCCTAAAATGATCCAGGTTTTCGGTACTGCTCGAAACGGAGATCAATATGCCATCCACACGTCCACTGAGCAGGCTATCGGTAAAGGCGATTTCAATTTCACTGTTCTCATGTGTAAGGTAGATTAATACATGATAGCCACGTTTTCTCGCAATTTCTTCAATTCCGTTTATGGCCAGGGAAAAAAAGTTATTGGCGATTTGGGGAATGATCACAGCGATGGTTTTTGTTTTCTGACTACGGAGATTGCTCGCCGCCGGGTTGCGCTCGTATTTGAGCTTTTTGGCCAGTTCTAAAACCTTTTGTTTGGTATCGATACTGATCTCATAACTATCGTTAAGGGCTTTTGAGACGGTTCCGATCGATATATTTAATTCTTTGGCTAAAGTTTTTACTGTAACGTTTTGCCTCATTTATGCTGGTTTATTTGAGTTTTAATTTAGGGTAATGCTGTGTTTTACTAAAACGTATTCGTAAATAAAATTTCAGTTGAACACCCGATTTAATATTTTTATATACAGCTTTGATCAGGAGAACCGCTCTTTTTCGTAGCTGCTCCTATAACCAAATATAAAACAATTAATCCGACACCATCAAGTGCCCGGGTTGATTTAGGCTAATGAAACATGAATCATCTGGAAACAACCGACTATGTCGTTTTTTTTATCTATTTTATTGTCATAGCCACTTATGGTTATTGGGTATATTCTAGTAAAAAAGCAGCAAGTACCGATACAAAAGATTATTTTTTGGCCGAAGGTTCCTTAACCTGGTGGGCCATTGGTGCCTCTATTATTGCCTCAAATATATCGGCCGAGCATTTTATCGGCATGTCGGGCTCTGGTTTTGCAATGGGTTTGGCCATTGCCAGTTACGAGTGGATGGCTGCTGCAACCCTCATCATTGTAGCCGTATTCTTTTTGCCCATCTATCTTAAAAACAAGATTTACACCATGCCTCAGTTTTTGTCGCAACGGTACAACAATACGGTAAGCACATTAATGACGGTTTTTTGGTTATTGGTTTATGTATTCGTCAATCTTACTTCCATATTTTTTCTTGGTGCATTGGCTGTTGAAACCATTACAGGAGTTTCCTTTACGGTTTGCCTGATTGCCCTGGCCGTATTTTCGGTCATCATCACACTTGGTGGCATGAAGGTAATCGGTTATACCGACGTTATTCAGGTATTGGTTTTGGTGGTTGGCGGTTTGGTTACCTGTTATATGGCGCTTAATATGGTGAACGATCATTTTCATATGCGTACCGTGCTGGAGGCATTGCCCATCTTAAAAAGCCAGGCGGATGATCACTTCCATATGATCTTTTCAAAAGGCGACAAGTTTTATAACGAACTACCAGGGCTGGCCGTTCTGGCTGGCGGTTTATGGATCAATAACCTTAACTACTGGGGCTGTAACCAGTACATTGTGCAGCGGGCACTGGGAGCCGATTTAAAAACCGGTAGGGCAGGATTGATTTTTGCCGCGTTTTTAAAACTGTTGATCCCTGTAATTGTAGTGATTCCGGGCATATGTGCTTATGTACTTTGGCAACAGGGCTTTTTTCATAAAGAAATGGTGGATGCCGCAGGAAATGTAAAACCGGATCATGCCTATCCCATTTTAATGAACCTTTTGCCTACGGGGCTTAAAGGGCTGGCTTTTGCGGCATTAACGGCGGCTATCGTGGCTTCGCTTGCGGGTAAGTGCAACAGTATCGCCACTATATTTACACTCGATATTTATAAAAAGTACATTAAAAAGAATGCCTCCGAAAAACATTTGGTTAATGTAGGCCGCTGGTCGATCATTGTAGCTTCCTTAATCGCCATTGTAATTGCACCCGCCTTGCGAAGTTTCGATCAGGTTTATCAGTTTATACAAGAATATGTAGGTTTTATTTCTCCAGGGGTATTTGCCATCTTTCTGCTGGGTTTCTTCTGGAAAAGAACCACCTCAACTGCAGCACTTACAGCGGCATTGTTAACCATTCCATTATCCACACTTTTTAAATTTCTGCCCGAACTTACCAGGGGTTTTATTTCGCCGATTCCTTTTTTACACCGCATGAGCTGGGTATTCTGCATCATCCTGGCATTGATGTTTCTGATTACCGTTTTTGATCCGAAAAGTAAAACCAATCCTCAGGGACTCGAAATAGACAGCAAAATGTTTAAGGTTAGTCCTTCGTTTATCGTTTGTTCGGTACTCATCTGCGGTATTCTTGCCGCTTTATATACGGTATTCTGGTAATGAACAATCCTAAGCACGATTTTATATCCATGAAAAATATAACGTTATGAAAACACAAAAAAACGAAAAAATGAACCCGCTTTCAAGTTTAGAAGTTTGGGAAGATGATGTGTTAAAAAGATATCCTGAGCCAGGTGTTCCGGAAAAGGCCAAAGAAGAATTTAGAAATTATGACAGTCCGGAAATTGATTCCGTACGGGAGTTTTACCGCTTAAACCACAAATATCAAACTTATGATAACGTACTGGCCAAAAAGGACAATTTTTTAAAGTTTGATAAAAAAGAAATGCCCTGGTGGCAGGCCATGGAGTACCTGAATACTTTGGTTGACGATTCTGATCCTGATATTTCACTCGATCAGTTACAACACTTATTGCAAACTGCCGAAGCGATCCGTGCAGACGGGCATCCCGATTGGTTTGTACTTACGGGTTTTATCCACGATCTGGGAAAAGTGCTTTGCCTGTTTGGCGAGCCGCAATGGAATGTGGTTGGAGATTCGTTTCCGGTAGGCTGTAAGTTCTCCGACAAGATTGTTTTTCCTGAATTTTTTGCCGATAATCCGGATACCTACGATGAACGCTACAATACCAAATATGGGGTATATAGCCACCAGTGTGGATTGGATAATATCCACATGTCGTGGGGCCACGATGAATATCTGTACCAGCTGACCAAAAATTATCTTCCCGAACCTGCACTTTATATGATCAGGTACCATTCTTTTTATTCGCAACACCGCGAACAGGCTTATAACCATATACTCAATGCCCACGACCAGGAAATGTTTAAATGGGTAGATAAATTTAATCCTTACGACCTGTATTCTAAGAGTCCTAAAACACCCGTTGTGAGTGAGTTAAGGCCATATTATGAAGACCTTATTGCGAAATACCTTCCTGCTACAGTAGCGCTTTAGGGGCTTAAATTGCTGCTGTTTATTTATTGTATACCACCATTATAACTGATTATGATTTAACAATTTAATAATCTAACAGGTAAATACTGCTTATATCAAAAAGACATCTTTGTGCGATTTCTTTAGTTACAAATATCCCAAACCAAACACTTACTATTTATTAATTATGCTCATGAAAGGAATTTATACGCTTAATTTTCGATTATTGGCACCTCAGTCCCTGAAAATCATATTTTCGGCGGTACTCTTGATGGTGTCGATGGCTGTATTTGCACAGCAACCGGGGAGAACCATCTCTGGCCGGATTACCGATGAAACCGACCTGCCTTTGATTGGCGCAACGGTAAAGGAACAGGGCACTTCGAATGCTGTTTCTACTGGTAGCAAAGGTGAATTTAAACTTAATGCCGTAAAAGGTAAAACACTAGAGGTATCCTTTATCGGTTACAAAACAAAACTGGTGGCTGCCAATGCCGATGTACTGAACATTAAACTCGAACCGGATGCATCCATGATGGATGAGGTTTTGGTTGTGGGTTATGGAAAACAGACGAAAAAAGATGTAACGGGTGCCGTTACTCAGCTTGATGAGAAAAACTTCAGGCAGGGCGTGGTTACTTCGGCGGATAATTTACTGCAGGGTAAAATTGCCGGAGTACGTGTAGTAGCCAGTAGTGGCGAACCGGGTGGAGGTGTAGATGTAACCATCCGTGGGGTTGGTTCTATCCGTAGTGGAAGTACACCGCTTTTCGTGGTAGATGGTGTGCCGTTAACTAATGATGATGTGAGCCCTTCAGGTACGAATGTTGGTTTCGGTTCATCAAAAGCTAAAAATCCGTTAAACTTTTTAAATACAAGCGATATCGAATCCATTTCGGTATTAAAAGATGCTTCTGCAGCAGCTATTTATGGTGCGCGTGGATCGAATGGTGTGGTAATTGTAACCACCAAAAAGGGTAAAACCGGGCAGGGGAGCTTTACTTACGATTCTTACCTGGGCCTTTCTAACGTAGCCCACAAACTCGACTTGCTCAGCGCCGATGAATACCGTGCCGCAATCAAAGACAAAGCCTTCGATCATGGAGGCAATACCGATTGGCAAGATGTGATTTACCGACAGGCCAAAACGTTAAACAATTCTGTATCCTTCTCAAAGGCCACCACTACAGGCAACTATTATGTTTCGGCAGCACAGATGGATCAGGAAGGGATCGTGAAGAACAGTGAGTTTAAACGTACCTCGGCAAGGATTAATGCTTCAGAATCTTTTCTGGATGATAAACGTTTGAAAATTGGTATTAACCTAACGGGAAGTGAAACCCGTGATGATGGTGTGCCAACCAGTGATGATGGCGGTTCGAACGGACAGCTGATCATTCAGGCCTTAATGTCGAACCCAACCCGTTCGGTATTCGATCAGAATGGAAAGTTTACCAACTTCAATGCGAACGCGCATTATAACCCAGCCTATTTGTTAGATATTTATCGCGATCGTACCCGTACTTTAAGGGTATTGGGAAATATGGATTTATCTTTCAGGATTGTAAAAGGGCTCGAATACAAATTTAACCTTGGTTTAGACCGCTCGGTGGGCGAAAGAAATACCACTATTTTTCCTAACATAACCGACCTGAGCCAGAGCGGAAGATATGTACAAACCAACCTCGATTCGAAGAGTACTTTGATGGAGCATTACCTGAACTACAGTTTGCTTACAGGCAAACACAAGATCGAAGCCATTGCTGGTTTCTCTTATCAAAAATTCGAAAGAGGAGGAACTGGTTTCAGTATAATCGGTATAGCAGATAAGGGGGTAGGTATTTTGCCTGAAAATAACCCGGGTTATGCCGGTACGCAGAATGGTGTAACAGGCTTTGCACAAATCAACGAGCTACAGTCTTACTTCTCAAGGGTAAACTATGCTTATGATAACAAATACCTATTTACGGCCTCTGTACGTGCAGATGGTTCCACCCGTTTTGGCGAAAACAATAAATATGGTTATTTTCCTTCGTTCGCACTGGGCTGGAACATCGCCCAAGAAGATTTCCTGAAAAAGATACCAGTAGTAAACGAGCTTAAGCTAAGGGCAAGCTGGGGCCAAACGGGTAACCAGGAAGTGCAGAACAAACTTACTCAGGCCAGTTATGCATTGTCGCCTAATCAGGGTTACTACCTCAACAACGATCTTACATTAGTAAACGGTATCAATGTTATCCGGACACCGAACCCTAATCTAAAATGGGAGGTGGTTACCCAGTATAACGTAGGGTTAGACTTTGAGCTTTTTAAAGGCAAACTTTATGGAACATTAGACTATTTTAACAAAACTACAACCGATGCCATCCTTAACATTCCTGCACCGGTACTGAGCCCTACAAATGATATATGGGTAAACCTCGACGGAAATTACGGTGGTAAGATCGTGAACAAGGGATTTGAGTTTATGCTTGGCTCAAAACTGATCAGCAAAGGTAAATTTAACTGGAATGTTGATGTGAACGGTGCCACGCTGAACAACAAAATAAAAGACCTTCCGATATCGGAGATCCTTTCGGGCACCATTTCAGGACCGGGCCTTTCGGGAGTAACGGCCAATATTTATAGGAACGGCTACGCAGCGGGTTCTTTCTTCATGTTAGAGCATACCGGTTTCGACAGCAAAGGCAACAATACCTTCAGAGACGTGAACGGCGACGGGGTGATCGATAACAGTGATAAAGTGATTTTCCAAGGTGCAATACCAACCTTTACCTATGGATTGAACAGCCAGATGACTTACGGTAACTTCGACTTCTCGTTCTCGTTTATCGGGCAGAGGGGTGGTTACCTGGTGAATAATACAGGATTGAACGCGCTGAACATCAATAACCTGGCATCCGACAGAAACGTGTCCAGACATTATTTCGATATGGGCGCCAACCCGGCAAACCCGCCACAATTGTCATCGCTATACCTGGAGAAATCAGATTTCATCAGATTAAACTCGGTACGTCTGGGCTACAACATCAAAGTAAAACAGTTGAGCTGGCTACAGGGGCTGGGCCTTTATGTTACCGGACAAAATCTGTTCACCATCACCAATTACAGCGGTTACGATCCATTGATCAATAGCCCGAAGGCAGCCAATGGAAACCAGTCGATAGGTATCGATTATACCAGCTACCCAACGGCAAGGACAATTATTTTTGGAGCAACTTTAAAATTATAACGTAATGAATAGCAATAATATATCAAAGCTTAGGAACATGGTGTTTCTTGCTACAGCACTTGTTTTTGCGGGCTGTACCAAACTGGATGAAAAAGTGCTTGATGAGGTGCTGGGCAGCAGTGCTTCCAACCCTGCAGGCGCACTGGCGGCGGCTTACAGCCGTTTGGGCGAAGGTACCTTTGTAGATCACGGCGCGGTTTTCTCGCTACAGGAATACACAACAGACGAAGCTATTCTGGCCACGAGGGGAAGCGATTGGGGCGACGGGGGCAAATGGCGCTCAATGCACGAGTTTACCTGGGCACCCAATAACCCGATCGTAACAGACAACTGGAACATGCTTACAAATGGGATCACCCGCTCGTTAACCGCGATAAAGGAGGTAACCAACAGCAGTATCTCACAAAAAACACTTTATTTGGCAGAGGCAAAAGGGCTATTGGCTTTTTATACCTATACCACGCTCGATCTTTTTGGGCAGGCACCATACCGCGACCCGATGGACGAAAAGGCACCATTGGAAATGAAACAGTCGGCCACGGCGATTGATGAGCTGATTTTACAGGTGGAGGCGCTGATCCCTGATCTGGCTACTTTAGGTCAACAGTCTACACATAATGGACGCTTTACCAAAGAGGCAGCTTATGGCTTGTTGGCTAACATGTACTTAAACCGTGCGGTTTTTAAGGATCGTTATGCGGCAAGTTTCAATTTTAATGAAAAATCGGTAAATACGGCCGAAACTGATATGGATAAGGTAATCAGTTATACTTCATTATTGATCAATTCGAGCAGGTTTAGTTTGTTAACCAATTACTTCGATAATTTTGCAATCAAAAACTCTGGCGGACAGGAGCTGATTTTTGTGGTGGTACAAAAGATCGATTACCTGCGCAATGGCTCGAACTCCTTTGCCTATGTGTGCGTAGAGCGTAACCAGAAGCCTTCATCTGCTAACCGTGGTACCAATGCAGCCTGTATCAGTCCGCAGTTTTATGCCAGCTGGGATGGTAACCATGATGATCCACGTTTCTCGCAGAAATACCAATATGCTGATGGTACCTGGTTTACCAATGATGGTCCGGGCAGTGTACCGGCAACGGATATTGTGCCGAAGAGCAGCAACCTGCCTTGGTTCCACTTTAACAGGGGTATCATGGTTGGTCAACAATATGGCCCTAAGCTAACCCCACAGGGAGCATTGGAGCTAACTAGCGATGGAAGGATCAAGGTATCGGAACTGGTGATGGAGAAAAGTACCTCTACCAAGATGGACTTCACACCGGAGCTTAATTTTTCGAATCCTACGCAGGCCGTATTTGCACAAAACGAGATTAACCGTGGCGCACGCTGTTTTAAATATGAATTCGATCCTGAAGAGGGTAACGGAAGCAGTAATGTAGATATTCCTTTAATCCGTTTAGGCGCAATATATACCATGCGCGCAGAAGCTTATTTCCGCAAGGGGATGGTAGCAGAGGCGATGGCCGACATTAACAAGTTGCGTACCACAAGAAAACGTGAGGCTTATTATGGCAGTACGCCAGGTACGCCAATCACTTCTCTTAACGAGGCTACACTTTACAAAGAAATTGCTTACGAAACTTATTGGGAATTGTTAAGACGCCCACAAATGATCCGTTTTGGTAAGTTAGAGCAAGCGTTTAGTGCTAAACCTATTACGCAGCCATTTAGAAGGATTTTCCCGATCCCACAGGCTACACTTGATGTAACCAAAACAATTAAGCAAAATCAAGGATATTAATATCAGCATGAAAAGTATTTTTTGCACCACTTTATTGCTGATGCTCTTGTTTTTGGTGAAGACCAATGAAGACGAATTGCCAATAAACAAAATCCAGGTGATCGGTTCTCACAATAGTTTTAAACAGGCTATTGATCCGTTACTGTATAAAGTATTTCAACAGCAGGATTCGGTATCTGCCAGTAAACTGGATTATGAACATCCGGCTTATACAGCGCAGCTTGCTTTAGGTTTGCGTAATCTGGAGATCGATGTGTATGCTGATAATAAGGGTGGAAGATACAGCCATCCAAAAGGTTTGGAATGGGCAAAAGGCCAGAAACCTTATGACGTTGAGGGTAAAATGAACGCACCTGGTTTTAAAATACTCCATGTACCAGATCTTGATTTTCGCAGCAACGCTTTTACACTTAAAGAGGTATTGCTCGAACTGAGGAAATGGTCGGAGGCACACCCTGATCATACACCTGTATTTATCACCCTCGAAGCAAAAGATGATTCGATAAAACGTGCTGGTTTTACACAACCGGAAAAGTTTGTAAACGAAACTTTCGACGAACTGGACAAAACGATAAACAATAGCCTGGGATCAAAACATTTAATTGTTCCGGATCAGGTTAGAGGTAAATACAAAACCCTCGAAGAAGCGGTATTAAAGGGGAATTGGCCAACTTTAAAATCAGCAAGGGGCAAGTTTGTCTTTATTCTTGATGCCCAGGGTGAAAAGCGATCAACGTACATCAAGGGTCACCCAAGTTTAAAAGGACGTGTTTTGTTCGCAAACGTCGATCCTGGAAATCCGGAGGCTGCCATCATGTTCAGAAACGATGCAAAAGATCCGAATATTCCACTTCTGGTAAAACAGGGATATATGATTAGAACCCGTGCGGATATGGATACACGTCAGGCGAGAGCCAACGACAGGTCTTATTTTGAAGCCGCGTGTGCATCTGGAGCACAAATTATTACCACAGATTATTATCAAAAAAGTACACACTTTAAAAGTGATTACTCCGTAAGTTTTGAAGGAACAACTTATTTCCGGAAAAATCCACTGTTTAATTGACGATAAAAAACCTACTATAATGCCTCAAAAAGTTAATGCTTTTTGGGGCATTTTTAATTTAGCTATAAATACCTGACGTGTTTTTTCTCTTTTCCATGGTTAATGGCTTTAATCAACAGGTATATGCCCAAAAATAAAAGAATGGCGGCAATGGCCACGCCAATAATAATAGGCAGGAATATACCTGCTGCGGCAAAAAACTCATTCCAGTTTACACGGGGATAAAAAATGTAAGTCAATATCAAAGAGCCAAGCAATGTTAAGACAGAAAAAAAATAAAGGGTTCCGGGTGTGGTGTTGGTTTTCATAATTGTTTAATGTGATGGGGATAAGTATGAAGTTTAATTTAGATAAGGGTTTTCGGGGATATAAACCAAATGGTAACCGTTTTTCTTCAATAGGTTAATGGTGTACTCGTCGGGTAGCTGTTTAAAAATAACTGTAGTTAATACCTGCGAAGGCATGGCTTTTAACTTAACGAGGGCATCAAGGAGCAATTTTTTCATTTTAATAAAGAAAAACTGCCTGTTGTGCTGATCGGTTGATATCGAATCTGCCCCTTTAAACCAGTAGTTTGGATTAATCTTTTTAAAACCAACCATTGGCAGGCCCAAACCTGCCGCCATTTTTTCGAATTCACGTTCCGAAACCTTGTATACAAAATTCCCAACGGGTTCGAATGAAAATCGGTTTTTCCATAGTTTGTTAAAAAAACGTCCGTTCCGCGCAAAAACATTGCTTAACATCAGCAAGAGTGGCATCTTAGAAACGGGGTCTTGCGGTTCCATAACTACCACACCCGATCTGGCTACCCTGATCATCTCGTACATGGCGGCATATGGCCTTGGGAAATGGTGGTAAGACTCTTTGCAAAGCACAAAATCGAAACTATTGTCTGCTTGTGTGAGTTTTTCTGCATTCTCTGCCGCACAAGCATTAATAATCCCTTCTTTTTGTGCAATGTTTAAAAAATCGGTATTCAGATCGGTTGCCAATGCACGGTTACCTGAATTCAGGATGTATTGTGCGTCAAATCCATAAGCATCTCCTACAGTAAGCCAGTTCCTGTCTTTTTTATCCAGAAGTGGATCCAAACAGCTGAAAAATAATTGTTGAAGCCAGTGTGCAACATTGTTCTTCCCTGTTGCCCTTGCCTTTTCATAAAGATCGCTTTTAGCACTTTCGGATGGGAAATGTTCATTATACCACTTATTGTGTCGGTTATAGCTTTCGTTATGGCGCATAGGCTAGGGTTTATATTGCTTACGAACCCAGTGTTTAAAACGCTTGGTCGAAAAAATAAAATGTATCGTTAAAAAATAAATTAATTTTAACCCAGCGTTTTTCCTATCCGTTGCGTAACCTTATTACAACACGATGAAAAACCGCTTACCGAACCAAATGGATGAACCTTTTTTTTAAGCAGGATACTAAACTAATCAAAGGCTGCAAAGCCAATGAGCGGCAAGCGCAGGAAGGTCTCTATAAACTTTACTATGCCGATATGCTGCGTATATGTTTTCGTTATTTAAAATCAGACGACCTGGCGCACGATGCGCTGAGCGTTGGTTTTTTGAAAATTTTTCAGCATATCCAAACCTTCGATGCTAAAAAAGGAGAGTTTGGTGCCTGGATTAGAACGGTAATGGTGAGGTCGTGTATTGATATTGGCCGGAGAGAGGCGAAGTTTAACGAAACCATCAGTCAGGATGAAATAGAAGAAGTTTTTATTCAGCCGTCGGTATTGGACAAACTTTTTGTAGAAGATCTCCTGAAATTGATTCGTCTGTTGCCAACAGCTACACAGTTGGTTTTTAACCTATCGGTTATAGACGGTTATTCACATAAGGAAATCGGAGAACATCTGAATATTAGCGAGAGTACCTCAAGGTGGCACCTTGCAGAAGCAAAAAAACAGTTGAGGAAAATGTTAGCTTCCCCGGCAATTGATAGACCTACTGAAAACATAAAAAGAAGATGAGAAATTCAGCATGGTATCATAAACTCTGGCGCAATAAATTCGATAGTCTTCCAGTTAAGGATATTTCGGATGCCTCATGGACAGGCATGCACAAACTGCTCAATGAGCAGATGCCGGTAAGTCCGATCAGTGGCCATGGCCCCAATTTATCTACAGGAGCCAAACTGTTTAAAGTGATTGGTTATACCTTATCTGTAGCCGCTACGGTTTCGACTGTAGGCTACTTTGCAGTGCAGAAATCAAAAAATAAACATAAAGAAAACATCAAGAATGTGAAGCCTGTGCGTTCAGATTCGATCCCTGTTGATAGCAGCAAGGTATTAAATTACAATGAAATTGCTGATACAACCCTAAGTAGGGATAGTATGGGTATGCATGAAAATGCAATAAATAATGCTGCAGAGCATGGTAGAGATTCGCTCAATGGAGTACAAGTAGCGAATGAAAATGCGATAAACGTTTCATCAAACAAGCCTCCACATGCGGCACCATCAATAGGGAACAAACAGACCGGTACAGAAAGGTCTTATGCAGTTAGTGCTTCGGGAAATGTAGGTATAAGATCATCAAAACCTGGCTCAGGAGTCGATGTTTATGGATATGCAGATCAAAAAACCGATAGCTCATTTGCAAACATTAACAGTTTATTGTTGATGCCAAATGGATTTCAACAAGGAAATGGATTCTCGGATGCTCTTCCTTCGGCTATTGTTATTTTTGATCAAAAAGCAGTTTTGCAGATGTATACGGATAAGGACTTACATTACGCATCATCAGTAAAGGGTAACAGTAGGAGTAACCAAAACAATAAAAGAGCAGGTCGCATTACACTTGATAAAAACCAGAAGGTAAAGAACATCAGGTTGCCCAAATTTAAAACGGCCAGAATTAAACAAGACCATGCCGATCCAACCTTCACTTATGGCATAACAACTGGAGTGAATGTACAAAAAGGCAATAGTAGTTTTTATGGGGGTATCTTTGGTGCCTACGCCTTAAGTAATAAATGGCAGCTTGCTGTAGGTGTGAATATCAATAGTTATCAAAAAATTATTGCTGAATTTACGCATCCGAGTTATTATCGTCCCGATTCGGTGCCACCCTTTACCATTGCGGCAACACGAAAAGTGATTACCATGGACATCCCGTTAACCGCCGCCTATAAACTTTCAAAACACATCAGTGTTAAAGCGGGGCCGGTAATTAGTTTTGTGGGCAAGCAGTCTGAAATGATAACCAAATTAAACCCGATAGCCGATCCGCGCGATACGTTATACCACAGCAAGACTATCGACTCGACAATAGTGAATACCGTAAACAATAAGGTACACATCGGGTTCACAGGCGGCATCAGCATTCATATTAAACAATTTGATATTAATGGTAGTTATCAATGGTTAGCGCCATATAAGGTAAGCAACAGTTTGGGCACTTTTAAACAAAGCAATCAGGTGTTTAGAATTGGGATAGGGTATAGGTTTAAATAGGCACAAACTTGACGAAAGGTTGCCATTGCACACCGAGGAATCCCCAGTTTTTCGAACCGGCTGTCGGCTCAAAAAGCCCCTTTCTATTGGTCGGTGCATCACCCAATATGGTTTAGTTAAGCCCTGGTAACAGGCAAACATCATTAACCACAGATAAAAAGGTGTCCATCTGTGGTTAAAAACGCTTAAAATCGATTTTGAAATCTGCCAATGAAAGCGGAGTCGAAGATTTGTTATCCCTGCCACAGGGAAAGCAAATGTGCAGATATAATCTGTGTTCATCATCTTCATCTGTGGTTAAACAAGCTATAGATAAAATAGTAAATAAAACAATTGTAATAAGTCATCTGCTTTATTGTCTTTGAACAGATAGTATTATCCATCTTTTTTTATTGATTCTCCATTTTTATCTATAAGATTAAATGCCAATTTTAAAATGCTAAGCAATCATTAAAATACCTGTATTGCATTAGCCTTTACTATATTCGCCATTCCTATATAACCAAATAATTTTTAGAACGATCCCATCTTTATGCCTTATCATTTTAGTAAAACGATTAACTTATTCCTGCTTTTCTTATTGTTCACCTCTGGCCTGCACGCTCAGGATTTTGTTTCTTTAAACAGTTCAGCTACACAAGTGTGGAGTATTAAGCCCAAAAAAGAAGTCAATGATATTGCTACATTTTGGAAAGCTGATTTTAAAGCTCAAGATTGGGTTAAAGCAGTGGTGCCCGGAACGGTTTATACCGCTTATGTAGAAGCCGGACTGGAAAAAGATCCAAACTTTGCCGACCACATCTGGACGGCCGATAAAGCGAAATTTGATCAAAGCTTTTGGTATATCACCAGTTTCGAAGTGCCAAAATCCTTTACCAAGGAAAAGATATGGTTAAACTTTAATGGCGTAAACCGCAAGGCTGATGTGTATTTAAACGGAATAAAACTTGGTGCTTTGAACGGCTTTATGGAAAGGGGTAAATATGATATCGGAGCATTGATACATACAGGCAAAAAAAATATCCTGGCAGTTTTGGTCGATATTCCCCAGCGACCAATGGCCAATGCTTCCAGCCCCAGTTATATCTCTAGTGGTGGTTGGGATTGGATGCCCTATGTGCCCGGTTTAAATTCCGGTATTACCGATAAGGTGTTTTTATCCAATTCGGGTAGTTTAACCATTCAGGATCCCTGGGTGCGGAGCAAACTGCCCACCAATGCGCGTGCGGATCTGAGTATTGCCTTAGCCATAAAGAATACCGAAAATAAAGAGCAGACTGCTTATATCACAGGGGTAATTATGCCGGGAAATATCGAATTTTCAAAAAAAGTAAGACTTGAGGCCAATGATGAAACTTCGTTTTTATTCGATAAAAGAGAATTTGAACAGTTAGCGGTATATAATCCAAAACTTTGGTGGCCAAACGGATATGGAGAGCCCAATCTTTATAGCTGCAAATTAAGTGTGAGTCTGAATAACCAGGTTTCGGATGAAAAAACGGTTAACTTCGGGATCAAGTCGTACACTTACGATACCATTGGTGCTGTTTTTCATCTTGCCATCAACGGGAAAAAGATTTTCGTAAAAGGAGGAAACTGGGCGATGTCTGAATATATGTTGCGTTGCCGTGGCGACGAATACGACACCAAGGTTAAACTGCATCAGGAAATGAATTTCAATATGATACGTAACTGGATCGGATCGACCACTGATGATGAATTTTACGAAGCCTGCGATAAATACGGTATCATGGTGTGGGATGATTTTTGGTTGAATTCGAATCCCAATCTTCCGCGCGATGTTAATAACTTCAATGCAAATGTAATCGAGAAAATAAAAAGGTTTAGAAACCACCCATCTATAGCTGTTTGGTGTGGCGATAACGAAGGCTGGCCTGAAGCACCCTTAAACAACTGGTTGAAAGAAGATATCTCCACTTTTGATGGCAACGACCGTTATTATCAGGTGAACTCGCATGCCGACAACCTTTCGGGAAGTGGACCGTGGATGAATAAAGATCCCCGCTATTATTTTACGCAATACCCTACCGGTTTAGGTGGTAACGATGGCTGGGGCTTTCGTACAGAATTGGGTTCAGCGGTGTTCACCAATGTAGAAAGTTTTAAAAAAATGATCCCTAAAGAAAACTGGTGGCCAAGGAACGATATGTGGGACAAACATTTTTTCGGTACCTGGGCCTTTAATGCCGGGGCCGATCAATATGAGCAAAGCATTAATACCCGATATGGCAAAGCGGTTGGAATTGAAGATTTTTGTAGAAAAGCACAATTGCTGAATATAGAGACCAATAAAGCCATGTACGAAGGCTGGTTAGACCATCTTTGGGAAGATGCTTCGGGCATTATGACCTGGACAAGTAATGCTTCTAACCCCACTTTCATCTGGCAGACCTACGACTATTTTTATGATTTAAACGGAGCTTATTGGGGGGTGAAAAAAGGTTGCGAACCGGTGCATATCCAATGGAATCCGGTTAACAACGAAATCAAGGTAATCAATACCTCATCTGGTGATTTAAATGGTTTAACGGCCGAAGCCAGCATCTATAATATGGATGGCAAGCAGGTGGTAAAATATAATCAGACGGCTAAAATAAATTCATTGTCGAATGCTGCGGTTACCGCTTTTAAACTTCCATTCCGTGGCGATCGGGTTAATTTGGCCTTAAATAAACCAACGCTGGCTTCATCTGGCGAAACATCGCCGGTTAACGATGGGAAAGACGATACCAGATGGGCGAGTAATTCGACCGATAACGAGTGGATTTATGTAGATCTGGGTAAAAAAGAGCTGATCAGTGGTGTAAAGTTAAACTGGGAACAGGCCTATGCAAAGCTTTTTAAAATCCAGCTTTCTGATGATGCCAAAACCTGGAGCGATGCCATGGCGCAGGTAAGCGGAAAAGAAGGGCTACAGGAAATTATTTTCTCAGAAGAAAAAGAAGCGCGTTACGTGCGGATACTGGGTGTTGAAAGAGGTTCTTACTGGGGCTATTCGTTATGGAATTTCGAAGTATTTGCGGGCGATGTAACCAGCCCCGATTTAAGCAGCGTACACTTTTTAAAACTTAAACTAAGCGATGCCAATGGAAAACTGGTTTCTGATAACCTGTATTGGAGAGGTAACAACCGTAAGGATTTTACGGCGCTAAACCAATTGTCCAAAGCGAAACTCGAAGTGACTTCAACTGAAAAAACGGTAGGTGTTAAACATTTTATTGAAGCAAAAATCACAAATCCGAAATCGGCAAAAACCGTTGCTTTTGCCATTAGGGTACAGCCGGTTAAAGCCAGTACTGGCGAACAGATATTGCCACATGTAATTAACGACAGTTATTTCACACTGATGCCCGGCGAAAGCAGGAGTATCCGTGTAGAATTTAAGTCCGATTTGATCAAAAATGATTCCGCGAAACTATCGGTAGTACCCTATAATCGTTAGGGGCTACCGTTTGTGCAGTTTTTTATAACGCGATGGCGATGTGCCCGTAATCAGTTTAAATAAACGGGAGAAATAATACTGATCGGAAAAACCCAGCTCGGCACAGATTTCTTTAATGCTCATATCACTAAAATACAGGTATTGACAGGATTCCTGTATTTTAAGCTGGTTGAAATAATTAATGGGGGAGCTGCCAGTTTTCTGTTTAAACGACCTTAGGTAATGTGAAGCCGATAGATTTTGCTGAACGGCTAAATCTTCAACGGTAAACTTTTCCTTCAGGTTTTTCTTCATATAAAGAATAGATTTACTGATCGAGTTGGTGTTATATATATCAGGGTTTACCTCTTTATAATAAATAAACGACGACATAAAATTCAGCAGTTTGATGTTGACGATTTCCATATCTTTTTCATCTACACTTTGCTCCAGTAAGGTGTAAATTAAGTTAAACTGTTTAATCCGGGTTTCAACAAATGGTATTTCTTGTATCTGGGTTAAGTTGCCTTCGGCAAAGCGGTTATAAATGCTCTCGGCAATATCTCCACTAAAATGGGCCCAAAGAATACTCCAGGGGCTGGTTTCGTGACTCTGGTAGCGGTGGCTGATATTTTTTGGAATGATATAATAAGAATTTGGACTCAAAAGTAATTTTTTGCCAAGAATATTAATATAACCGAAGCCCTCTGTACAATAGAGGAAGATATAATCCTTACTGCCCGATTTCCGTTCGATATCATGGTTGGCCGCTTTTGGGTAGTGGCCAATAGCCGTTAAATAAAAAGTTTTAACAATAGGATTAAGTACAATCTTTTTCCTGATGTTTGGCGGGATTACAATTCGTTTCTGGCCAATAAAGCCTTCTTTGATTTTTTTTCTAGGCTCAATGATTTTTTGCTCCATTAAAATTTTAAGAAAAATGGGATGTCTGCTATTTGGTTAATTATGGCAATAAAAATATCTGAGACAGATTTATGCTATAGGCATAACAATATAAGTATTTATGGATTAAAATAGATGTGTTTTTGTATAAAAATTGATATTTTTTTTATTCCTGTAAAAATTTCTGGAAATGATCGTATTGTCCATCTTTTTTTTGGGTTTATCCATTTTAAAAGGAAGCTTTCTACCCTAAGTTTACTAAACCAAATATAACTCATATGATTTTCATCCCTCAAAGAAAACAACTGCAAATCTTTTTATCCGTTTCATATCCTTTAGCTAAACTATAGTTCTTTATACCCGAAATAATATCTAAAAATCCCTAACCAAATAATTTATGAGGTCATTTTTTACTAATTCAGACATTAGGTGGCTCTGCCGAAAACATGTTTTTCTAAATATGTGTAAATGCATCCCGTTTTTGTTCTTTGTTTTTATTGGTCTGCAGGTAAATGCGCAAACCAAAACAACTGTTACCGGAACGGTTAGAGATACCACCGGTGTAGCTTTACCGGGCGTAACCGTAACCGTTGAGAACACTAAAACAGGCACGCAGACCGATAACAACGGTAAATTTGTAATCGATGTAGCTAAAGGTGGCGCGCTCCGCGTAGCCTTGGTTGGTTACGCTGCAAAACGCATCGTGGTAACCGAAAGTACGGTATACAATGTAGTGTTAAAAGAGTCGGTGGTTATGATGGCCGATGAGGTGGTAATTACCGCTATGGGCCAAAAGCAACGGAAAGAAGCTGTTGTAGGTTCGGTAACCACCATTAAGCCTGCTGATTTAAAAATTCCTGCCAGTAACCTCACCGCGGCACTTGCCGGACAGGCGGCTGGTATTATTGCCTATCAGCGTAGTGGGCAACCCGGGCAGGATAATGCCTCTTTCTTTATCCGTGGGGTAACTACCTTTGGGTATAAACAAGATCCATTGATTCTGATTGATAATGTGGAGTTAACGCCGAATGATCTTGCGCGTTTGCAGACGGATGATATTGCCAGTTTTTCGATCTTAAAAGATGCAAGTGCTACTGCGCTTTATGGCGCACGTGGTGCCAATGGCGTAATTTTGGTTAGTACAAAAGAAGGTAGGGAAGGGAAGGCCAAAATTAATTTCCGCTCAGAGTATTCCTTATCACAGTCTACCCAAACCCTTAATCTGGTAGATCCGATCCAGTACATGGAGCTTTTTAACGAAGCTTCTTTAACGCGTAATCCATCTTTGCCCTTGCCCTTTAACCAAACGAAAATAGACAATACCCGTGCTACAATAAATGGTGCCCCTGGAAGCAATCAATATGTATATCCTGCAGTAAACTGGATCGATATGTTATTTAAAGATAGGGCCAGCACGCAACGTAATAATTTAAGTATCAGTGGTGGTGGTGGTGTAGCCAAGTATTACATTTCGGGCTCCTATAATATTGATAATGGGATCTTAAAAACAGATATCCGCAACAATAACGAAAACAATGTTAATTTTAAAAACTACCAGTTGCGTTCTAATATCAATATCAACCTGAGCAAAACAACCGAACTGATTGTGAGGCTTTCGGGTACCTTTAGTGATTATAATGGCCCGATTACTTTAGATGGTTCATTTGCTTCTGATTTATATGCCATTGCCTCTCATGCAAGTCCGGTATTGTTCCCTGCCTATTACCCTGCAGATGAAGCGAATGCCGGTGCAAACCACATTTTGTTCGGTAACGTAGGCGGGCCCGATGGGACCAAAAATAACAGTATCCTTTATCCCAACGGAAACCCTTATGCGCAGCTTTTAAAAGGGCATAAAAGCTCCTCCGAATCGCGTATGTCGGCACAGTTGGAACTTAACCAGGATTTTAAATTCATCACCGAAGGACTTAAGCTTAGAACAGTATTCAATACCAACAGGTATTCTTATTTCGATTCGCAATTGGCATATTCTCCATATTTTTACAGTGCCGATAGTTATGATAAAGTAGCCAATACGTACACTTTAAGCTGGCTTAACCCTAAAAATAATGTGGGCAGCAATGTTCCAACAGAATATTTGGTATACAACAGGAGCGAGCCTAACGCCAACTCTTTTTTCTACTTTCAGGGTGCTTTAGATTATAACCGTAAATTTGGAAACCATACTGTAAGCTCAACCATTATTGGTACCGCACAACAGACTTTGTATTCGAGTGCGAAAGACCCAAGAACCAATACCACAACATTGCCATATTCGTTGCCCTTCCGCAACATGGGGGTGGCAGGTAGGGCAACCTATTCATTTAAAGACCGCTACTTTGTAGAATTTAACTTCGGCCTTAACGGATCAGAACGTTTTTCAGCAGAGCATAGATATGGTTTTTTTCCGACTATTGGTGGGGCATGGGTGCCAACCAACGAGGCATTCTGGCCAAAGAACGATATTGTTAATCGTTTAAAAATACGTTTTAGTCATGGTTTGGTTGGTAACGATGCCATCGGCTCGCAACGCTTTTTCTACCTTTCGGATGTAAACCTGAACGGTGGTAATTTTGCGCAGTTCGGTATCAACAATGGGAACCAGCTTAACGGGGTATCCATCAGGAGTTATGCAAACTCTAATATCACCTGGGAAACCTCAAGACAGACCAACTTAGCAGGAGAAATTACCCTGTTAAAAAACTTCAACATTATTGCTGAGTTTTATAAAAACCACCGCTACGATATTTTACGTAAACGTAATATCCCGGCTACCGAAGGTTTCGAAACCGATGTGTTAACCAATCTGGGTGAAGTAGATTCAAAAGGAATCGACTTATCGCTCGATTACAAAAAAACCTTCGATAACGGTCTTTGGACTTCAGTTCGTGGAAACTATACGTTTTCAACCAACAAATATTCTTACATAGAAGAGCCTAATTATCCTGAAACCTGGAGACATTTTATCGGCCAGCCGATCAGCAGGGGTTATGGCTACATTGCCGAACGTTTGTTTGTAGATGATGCAGAAGTAAAAAACTCTCCCACCCAGCAATTTAATACCAGTGATGCTTATGGTAATGTGATTACCGGCGCTGTACCAAGGGGAGGTGATATTAAATACCGCGATTTAAATAACGATGGCAGGATAGATGATCTCGATATGGCATTTATGGGTTATCCAAGCACGCCAGAAATTGTATATGGTTTTGGTTTCTCAACAGGCTATAAAGGATTCGATCTTTCTGCATTTTTTCAAGGTCAGGCCAGGGTATCGTTTTTTATCGATCCAGCAAAAACAAGTCCTTTTCTTGAACGCAACGTCGCTTATGTAGAAGGTAGGGCTCAGGTATTACAAACTTTTGCAGATAGCCACTGGTCAGAAGAAAACCAGGATTTATTTGCCACTTATCCACGTTTGGGCACCAGTTCGGCCGTTGTAGCCAACAACCTGCAACCCAGTTCATGGTGGTTAAGGGATGGAAGTTTTATCAGGTTAAAATCGGTAGAAATCGGTTATACCCTTCCAAAAAACATCCTAAAAAGCATAAGACTTTCGAATTGCCGCTTTTACCTGAATGGCCTTAACCTGGTTACCTGGAGTAAATTTAAAATGTGGGATCCTGAACTGGGGGGCAATGGGTTCGCTTATCCGATCCAGAAAGTATTCAATTTCGGCGTAAACGTGAATTTATAATGAAAACAGAAAAAATAAAAGATATGAAATTCTATTATAAACTGATCTGTCTGCTTGTGCTTTGTATCGCGGGCACATCATGTAAAAAGTACCTCGATGTTGTTCCCAATAATGTGGGTACACTCGATTATGCTTTTTCGAACAGGAATGAAGCTGAAAATTATCTTTTCGGTTGTTACAATACCTTTCAGAACTTAAACCGCGAAGTGGTAAACAATGTGGGTTTTGTTACTTCTTCCGAAATTATATATCCTAATCTCGATGATAACCCTTTCAACAAAATTACGGGTCCGGGTTTTAAACTGATCAGGGGAGGGGTACAAAATGTATCAAGCCCGGTAATCGATCATTGGACCGGTAATAATGGTGGCCAAAACATTTATGTAGCCCTGAGAAGATGCAACATTATGCTCGAAAACATCGACAAGCCTTTTGATCTGAAAGACGATGAAAAGAAAAGATGGATTGCCGAAATTAAATTTTTAAAGGCTTATTATCATTATTACCTGATCAGGTTATATGGCCCGATTGTATTGATCAAAGAAAACCGCCCGATTGATGGGTCGATCGAAGACACAAAAGCCAAACGTTCCTCCGTTGATGAATCATTTGCTTATGTAGATCAGTTGCTCAACGAGGCTATTCCTGACCTGCCTTCGGCTGTGGTAAATCCGCTTTTAGAGTATGGCCGTACCACCAAATCGATGGGCCTGGCCTTAAAAGCAGAGGCGCTAACCACAGCTGCAAGTCCCCTGTTTAACGGTAATCCCGATTTTGCAAGTTTTAAAGATAAAGATGGAAAAAACTTGTTTTCTACTGCTGTTGATCCACAGAAATGGAGCCTGGCTGCAAAAGCCTGCAAAGCAGCTATCGATGAATTTGTAGCGCAGGGTGGTGCCTTGTACAACCTGGTACCAACCAATAAAGTAGAAAATGTTTCCGATCAATTGAAACGTGTACTCACCATTCAAATGGTAATTGCCGAAAAACGCGACCAAAATCCGGAGCTGATCTGGGGGGCGCAATATGGATTTGATTATCAAGGTTATGTGTTTCCGAAACTCACTTCTGATGCCGTTGCTTTTGGTAACGAGCAACCTTCTAACTGGTCGGTTCCGCTTTCTACCACCGAGCTGTTTTATACCAAAAACGGTGTGCCTATCAATGAGGATAATACCAGTGCATTCGATTATGCCAACCGCAATACTTCGCAGTTTGGCGATGATGCGAACAAATCGTACATCAAACTGGGTTATGAAACCGCAAAGGCAAACTTTAACCGCGAGCCGAGGTTTTATGCCGATTTAGGTTTCGATGGAGGCATTTGGTTTGGAAATGATAAACGGAACGAAAGTGATGCATTTTATGTGCAGGCAAGAGGTCCATTTGCCATCGGCGGACCGAAAAGCCAGTTTGCAACCAACATTACCGGATATTGGCCTAAAAAACTGGTGCCATACCTGTCGATCATGAACAATGGTATTCAGTTCGAAACCTTTTATCTACCAGTAGTGCGTCTTGGGGGCCTGTACTTACTTTATGCAGAGGCATTAAACGAAGAAGGCACGGCATCTAAAGCCGATATCCTATCCTGGGTAGATAAAGTACGCAGCAGGGCAGGTTTAGAGGGTGTTGCCACCTCCTGGCAAAGCTATTCGAAAAATCCAACGAAGCCAGATACCAAAGAAGGCCGGCGTGAGATTATCCACCAGGAAAGAAGGATTGAACTGTGTTTTGAAGGTCAGAGTGGTTGGGATTTACGCCGTTGGAAAGAGTTGCAAGGCGTGTTGAGCAGACCATTGCAAGGATGGAATGTAAACGAAGGCAGTGCGGTAAATTATTATCGCCCAAGGACTGTTGCGGTACCGTTTTTTGGTTTAAAGGATTATTTCTGGCCGATCAAAAATTCGGAAGTGGTGATCAACGAAAATCTAGTACAGAACCCGTTCTGGTAGATGAAATCAATTTTTGCAGATGAATATTCAATTATAGATTATGAAAAAGATTAATTACAGAAAAAGCCTTGTGTTTTTGATGTTGGCAATGGCCTTGGTCACCGTGTTTTTTGCTTCTTGTAAAACAGCAGAAGACAGTTTCGAAGCCGTTTCTGACGACATGACAAAACCAGGCCCGGTGAGCAATGCCAAAGTGGAGAACATTGATGGTGCCGCCAGGATTACCTATACTTTACCCAATTCGAAAAACCTGTTATATGTTTTAGCACGTTATTCGATAAACGATAACCGCGTAAGGGAGACCAAATCGAGTTATTACACCGATACGGTTATGGTAGATGGTTTTGCGAGAGAAAAGGATTACGACGTTACCTTGTTTGCGGTAAGCCGTGCCAATGTGCTGTCTGACCCGATAGTGGTGAAAGTACACCCTAAAACCCCAAATTACATTGCGGTGAATACGGGTTTTAATATTACAGCTGATTTTGGGGGTGCAAGTTTCTTCGGACTGAACAAAAACAGGGCCTCACTTTCCGTACATCTTTTGGTGTACAACGATAAAACAAAATCCTTTGATGAGCAGGAGCCCGAATATGTAAGTTCGGACACCATCGATGTATCGATCAGGAACCTTAATCCGGTACCCTACAAAGTGGGGGTGTACACTAAAGACCGTTTTGGCAATACTTCAGATACGGTGATCAAAACCGTTACGCCTTTATTTGAATCCTTGCTGGATAAGAAGAAAATGGCTACTTACCGTTTACCAAGTGATGCACCTATTTATCCGGGCTGGGATTTTAAATATTTCTTTGATGGCAGCCTTGGAGAGCCAGGGTGGCATACCTTAAGCGCTCCACGTACCTTTGGTACCATGAGTTTGGGAGTATCGGCAAAAATAAGCCGTTTTGTAATCTGGCAACGGCCATCTGATTATTATGGTTATCAGAATACCCGCAAGTTTACTTTCTGGGGTTCAACGGTAAACAACCCTGCCGATTCGCCACTGCCAACCAATTCGGCAGAAGGTACTGTAGCAGGCGACTGGGTTAACCTGGGCAACTTTGTTTTTCCAAATCCACCTTCGGGTTTGGCACCTAACCAGGCCAATGCTGCCGATAAGGAGTTTGTATCTAAAGGGGTAAACTTTAAGATGCCGCGCACGGCACAGCCAGTTAAATACCTAAGGTACGAGGTTACGCAAACCTGGGGCGGTTTGGATTATGTGCATGCCCTGGAAATCAATCTGTACGGAAGTGTTCAGTAACAGTATAAATAAGAAATAGATCATGAAAACTATATATAATATTACTTTCATCTGCTTCATGTCCATTGTTTTCTTTGGCTGTAAAAAGTATGCTGATGATTATAAGGCCTTTCTGGATAATAAGGAGATCAAATATTCGGGTAAAATTGGTACGGCAGGTTATAACACTGGTAACCTGCGTGCACAATTGGTCTGGAACCCAAGTCCCGATCCAAGCATCACCAAATACATCATTACCTGGAACAACGGTGCCAATACACTGGAAGTACCCGCTACTACGCACAATCCAAGCGATTTAGTAAAGGTGATCATCCCCAACCTGGATGAATATGTGTATACTTTTTCAGTAGTTTCGTACGATAGCGATGGCAATAAATCCATAGCAACCGAAATCAATAATGTTAGGGTATATGGGGCCGCTTATAGTGCAACCTTATTAAACAGGGGTATAAATGCTACTGAACCTTATGTGTTCCAGGCGGATGGTACCCTGAATTTAAACTTTAATAAAAGAGATACCATGAATGTGGCCACCACGATCCGCTACACCAATATTCTTGGCGTGATAGAAGAACGGCAGTTACTGGCGAATGATAATACCATTACCATACCGAACTATAAACTTGGTACAAGCATTCAATATCGGTCTTCTTATTATCCCGAAGCCGGATCGATCGATGCCTTTAACGTCCCGCAGTTTTCTAATTTTCCGACCATTATTAAAGTTACCGAGTGTGATAAATCTCTTTTTAAACAGCTAACGCTGCCAACCGATATCCCATCAGAATATGGCTGGATATTGCCGCATGTTTGGGATAATATTAAAGGGCAGGACCAGGGTTTCCACACGGGTGGATCGGGTATGCCGCAATGGTTTACCTTCGATATCGGCGAACAGGTGCAGTTGGATAACTTTAAGCTTTGGCAACGCGAAAGTGCTTTATACAGCGTAGGCAACATTAAGGTTTTTGAAGTTTGGGCCAGTAACAATCCTAATCCAAACGGAAGTTGGGACAGCTGGACAAAACTCCAGACTTTTACTTCTTTTAAACCATCTGGATTGCCTAAAGGTCAAAATACCGATCAGGATAGAGCATTTGCACAGGCTGGTGAGAAATTTGTTTTCCCTACCTCGATCCCTACATACAGGTATATCCGCTTTAAAGTACTCGAAACCTGGGGTGGCGAAGGTTATATGCACTTTAGCGAATTCTCTTTTTATAAACGTAACTAATACATTCTGCTACGCCATCTTCATGGTGGCGTAGCTTAAATATCCGATCCTACTATATCAAATGAAAAGATTGATCTTTACCGTCCTTATTGCACTTTTTGGCTTGTCAACAAGTTTTGCCCAAAACAAACCTTTCAAACTCTGGTACGATAAACCTGCCAGCCGTTGGGAAGAAACATTGCCCCTGGGCAATGGCCGTTTGGGCATGATGCCTGATGGGGGAATAAACAACGAGCAGGTTGTGCTGAACGATATTACGCTTTGGTCGGGCGCACCGCAGGATGCCAATAATTACGAAGCCTATAAAAACCTGCCCGAGATCAGAAAGCTGATCCTGGAAGGTAAAAACGATGAAGCCCAAAACCTGGTCAATCAAAACTTTGTATGTACCGGAAAAGGATCTGGGGGTGCCAACTGGGGCTGTTTTCAAATGTTGGGTAACCTGAATATCCAATACCAGTATGAGGGAAAGGAAAAAACACCAGCAGTTTATAAAAGAGAACTTTTGCTCAACAATGCGATTGCTACAACTGATTATACGTTGAACAATGTGCATTTCAAAAGAGAGTATTTTACCAGTTTCAGTGGCGATGTGGCCATCATCAGGATTACTGCCGATCAACCAGGGCAGATTAATTGTAAATTATCGCTGAGCCGGCCTGAACGTGGGGAGAGCGAAGTTAAAGCAAACCGGATCGAACTTTCAGGTCAGTTGGATAATGGTATTGACGGGAAAGGCATGCAATACCTCACTTTATTAGAGCCTGTAATTTCAGGTGGTAAAATCAGTAAAGAAGGCAACTCGCTTGAGGTAACAAAAGCCAGTGTACTTACCATTTACCTATCTACCAAAACAAGTTATAAAGATGATCAGTTTAAGCAAAATGCAACACTTTTATTGGATAAAGCCATTAAAGAAAACTATGCAGTAGAAAAATTAAAACACCAGCAGACTTTTCAAAAGTTATTCAACAGATTGGATATTGACCTTGGCACTGGCGAAAACAGTCAGTTGAGCACTGATAGGCGTTTAGCGCTATATTATAAAAACCCTGAATCTGATTTACAATTACCTGCTTTGTTTTTTCAATATGGCAGGTACCTGAGCATTTCGAGTACACGGGTTGGGCTTTTGCCCCCAAACTTACAGGGACTTTGGGCCAACCAGGTCCACACACCATGGAATGGCGATTATCATTTGGATGTGAACGTTCAAATGAACCATTGGCCATTGGAAGTGGTCAACCTCTCAGAGCTTAACCTGCCATTGGCCGATCTGGTAGGCAATATGGTACCTAACGGACAAAAAACGGCTAAGGCTTATTACAACGCCGATGGCTGGATTGCCCATGTGATTACCAATATCTGGGGTTTTACCGAACCTGGGGAGAGCGCCTCCTGGGGTGTTGCCAATGCAGGCTCGGGCTGGCTTTGCAACAACCTTTGGGATCATTATGCGTTTAGCAAAGATGTAAATTATCTCAAAAAGATATACCCGATTATTAAAGGCTCGGCACAGTTTTACAGCAGTGTATTGGTTACCGATCCTAAAACAGGCTGGATGATGACTGCTCCTTCGGTTTCTCCGGAAAATAGCTTTTACATGCCCAACGGAAAAACAGCCAATGTAACCATAGGCCCAACCATCGATAATCAGATTGTAAGGGAGCTTTTTACCAATGTAATTGAAGCCGCTAAAAAGTTGGGTAAGGATGTAGATCTGCAAAAATCACTTCAACAGAAACTGAGTCTGCTGCCACCAGCGGGCAGGATTTCTAAAGACGGCAGGATTATGGAATGGATTGAAGACTATAAAGAAACAGATCCTCAGCACCGACATATTTCGCATTTGTATGGCGTTTATCCTGCTTCATTGATTACTGTTGATGGTACACCAGATTTGGCTGAAGCATCAAAAAAGACTTTGAATGTACGCGGAGACGACGGACCAAGCTGGTCTATCGCTTACAAACTTTTGTTCTGGGCGCGGTTAAGAGATGGGAACAGGGCCTTTAAACTTTTTAGGGAGCTGTTAAAACCTACCCAACGTACCGATATCAATTATGGTGCAGGTGGCGGTGTGTATGATAATCTGCTTTCTGCAGGTCCGCCTTTCCAGATCGACGGAAACTTTGGTGCTACTGCCGGTATTGCCGAAATGCTGATCCAGAGCCATGAAGGGTATATCAGTTTATTGCCTGCGATACCCGATGCATGGAAAAAATACGGAAGTGTAAAGGGTTTAAAAGCCAGGGGAAATTATACCGTGAACCTGAGCTGGAAAAACGGTCTGATTACCAGTTATCAGGTTTTTTCGCCCACAGGAAGTTCGGTAAAAGTTAAAATAAACGGCAAACTGATCAATATACTTTCTTCAAAAAGAACAGGTTAAATAAAACGATTTGTCCCTTATATCTACCAAAACATATAATGAACATTACCAATACAACAGAAAATAGTTTAGGCAATCCGGTAGATGAAGTGAAGCTCATTAAAATGACCAATAAGCAGGGTGCATCTATTTCGCTGACCAATTATGGTGCAACACTGGTATCGGTAATGATGCCCGATAAAAATGGTTTACTTGCCGATGTGGTACTGGGTTTTGCCCGGCCTGAAGATTATGTTGATGATCAGAATTACCTGGGGGCAACCATTGGCCGCTTTGCAAACCGCATTGCAAATGGCAGATTTATGCTCGATGGCAAAACCTTTCATTTGCACACCAACGATGGACTGCACAGCAACCACAGCGGAGCTTTTGGTTTTAGCAACAAGGTATTTAATTACCATACAGAAGACAATAAAGTGTTTTTTACGCTGTACAGCCACGAAGGTGAAGGCGGTTTTCCAGGCGATATGCATTGTTCGGTAACGTACGAGCTGAGTGATAACAATGAAGTATTGATCAACTATCAGGCACGGTCGAACCAAAAAACGATTGTAGGTTTTACCAACCATGCTTACTTTAATTTAAGCGGTAAACATGCCGATATCTTTGATCACAGCTTAAACATTCCATCAACGGAAATGCTCGAAATGGATCAGGATTATCTCCCTACCGGAAAGATTATCCCCACACAGAAAAACGCCTTTAATGGGCAACAGATAGCCGAGGTGATTGCTGGAAATAACAACAAAGGACTAAATAACTATTACCTGTTAGAAAAGAAAACACCAGAAGAGCTGGTGCTGGCTGCAGAACTACTACATGCAGCATCAGGCAGGAGGTTAAAGGTTTTTACCGATAGCCCGGGTGTGCTGCTTTATACCGGCGATTTTTTAGCTACGGTAGGCATTGGCCACCACGGCAAAGCTTATAGCGCATTTAATGGCTTATGTTTGGAGTGCCAACATTATCCAGATGCCCCAAACCAATTTATTGCCCCAACTGTAGCTATCGAAAAAGGCGCAGTTTACCAACAGAAAATTATTTACCAGTTCGATACGATATTACGATGAGACGTTTATTGCCTATTTTTTGGATGCTGTTTTTGGTTGCTCAAATCGCTTTTGCACAGAAAAATTATACCCTAACCTCGCCCGATGGAAACATTGGTGTAAACATAACCACTGGAAAAACTTTGGGTTATTCGGTTACGTTAAAACAAAAAGAAATCATCAGTTTTTCTCCCATTGGGATGGAATTCGATAACGCGAATCTTGGTAGCGGCGATGTGCCTGATAAAACATCGGGCCAGAAAACAGCACGGTACAATGCCTTAACCTTAAGTTTTGGTAAAAGATATGATGTGGTTTTCAGGTTATACAATGAAGGGTTTGCGTACCGTTTTATTACCCATTTAAAAGATTCGGTAAAAGTAATCAACGAAACGGCCACCTTCAATGTTAACCCGGCTGCTGCAGCGATTCTTCAGGAAACTGATAACTACACCACCTGGGAAGGGGTTTATGTTAAATCGGATGCTGTTGAAGCTATTCCGGTAGGGAAAAGGGCTACCACACCTGCACTTTTTGCCTATCAAGAAGGTACAAAGGTAATTGTGGCCGAATCAGATCTTTTCGATTATCCAGGCATGTATGTTAAAAAAGAAAAAGCCGGATTTGTTGGCGAATGGGCACAATTGCCATCGCTTGCTGTTCCCGGAAGCTGGGGCAACTTTGTTTCGGTAGTGAAGCAGCGTTTTCCTTTTATTGCCAAAACCACTGGCGAGCGGAGTTATCCATGGCGTTTGGCCATCATCGCTACAGATGATAAACAACTGCTCACCAATCACCTTGTTACCGAACTGGCTACATCTTCCAAAATTAAAGATAGCAACTGGATCAAACCCGGAAAGGCCGCGTGGGAGTGGTGGCATGATGCCCTCTTGCCTGGGGCGCCAATCCCATCCGGAATGGATCACCGCAACACCGTACTTTACAATTATTACGTCGATTTTGCCGCGAAATACAAACTCGAATATTTAATGGTCGATGCGGGCTGGTCTGACAATTATGATCTCACCAAAATCAACCCTAGAAACGATATCAGGGCAGTGATCGCCAACGCGAAATCGAAAAATGTTGGCGTGTTTTTATGGTGTGTGGCTTCAACCTTGCTTAAAGATTTAGATAATAACCTCGATTTTATACAATCGATAGGCGCAGCGGGACTGAAAGTAGATTTTATCGACCGCGATGATCAGGAGGCCATTAAATGGTTCGAACTGATTGCGAAAGCTGCGGCCAAAAGGAAACTGATGATCAATTTTCATGGCTGTAGCAAACCTACCGGTTTGGAAAAAACCTACCCCAACATTGTAAACTACGAAGCCGTGAGGGGAGCCGAATCCGATAAATGGGATTATAGCATCAATCCGGATTTGCATGTTTTAACACCTTTTATCCGTATGCTGGCCGGTCCGTTCGATTATACACCCGGCGCGATGCGCAACAAAACTAAAGAAACTTTTAAGCCCACCGATCCGGGCTTGCCATCGGGTCAGGGTACACGGTGCCACGAACTGGCCATGTATGTAATCTATCACCAACCGTTGGCCATGTTATCCGATTCGCCTAGTGCCTATATGAAAGAAGACACCATTATGCGCTATTTATCGGTAGTGCCAACGGTATACGATGAAGAGAAAGCACTCTCTGCAAAACTGGGCGAAGAAGTGGTGATGGCCAAAAGAAAAGGCAAGAACTGGTTTGTGGGTGGGATGAGCAACTGGGAGGAACGCAAAGTGAGTGTAGATTTTTCTTTTCTCCAGCCGGGACAGCAATACCAGGCAGAAATATATACGGATGGGGCAAATGCCAATACCGATGCAACAGCCTATACCTACAAATCCATTACCGTAAACCAAAAGACCGTTCTGCCGATTAATATGGCAAAGGGTGGTGGTTTTGCCATCGTTATCCACCCATAATTACAGATCGTTTATTCATTGAACCTTTATTATATGAAACTATCAGTCACTTTATTTTCGGGCCTCATGTTGTGTTTGCTCGAGGTAAAAGCGCAAACGCTTATCCCCATCGAAACCAAACAGAATGCCATGGTTTTACAGGTCGACCCCAAAGCCAATCTTAAAATGCTGTATTATGGGCCAAAGCTTGCCACGCAAAGCGATTATGCCGATATCACCAACGTTTATAAGCAGGGGAGTGAATATACCGGGGTTAACAATGCCGCTTACAGCACTTCGGGAACGCGAAATTTATTCGAGCCTGCCATTACCGTTACCCATGCCGATGGGAACAATTCGCTCGATCTGCATTATGTGAGTCATAATGTGAAAAAAGAATCTGATGATGTTAGCATTACCAGTATTGTATTAAAAGATCCTGCATATCAGCTCGAAACTACCCTTTATTACAAAGTATATTACAACGAGAATGTGGTAGAGCAATGGAGTGAGATCAAAAATAACGAGAAAGGCAATGTAACCTTACAGAAGTTTGCTTCTGCCAATCTGTATTTAAGGGGCGGCTCGTTTTACCTTACCCAATACCATGGCGATTGGGCAAAAGAAATGCAGCCCGAAGAAACAAAAATTACACATGGTATAAAAACACTCGATTCGAAATTGGGTACCCGTGCCAACCTCTTCCAGCCATCTGTTTTTATGGTTTCGATGGATAAACCCGCAACTGAAAACGAAGGTACGGTGCTTTATGGCGCATTGGCTTATAGCGGTAACTTTAAGACTGATCTTGAGCTGGATAACCTGGATAATTTGAGGATCATTTCCGGTATCAACAATTATGCATCGGCGTACACCTTAAAACCAAACGAAGTTTTTACCACACCGGCCTTCCTTACCACTTTATCTACCACGGGTAAAGGTACTGCAAGTAGGAACCTGCAATCGTGGGCCCGTAATTACCGTTTGTTGGATGGTAAAGGCACACGCCTTACGCTGTTGAACAACTGGGAAGCCACCTATTTCGATTTCGACGAAAACAAACTGTTCGGATTGATCAAAGACACCAAAAAGTTGGGTGTAGATATGTTTTTATTGGATGATGGCTGGTTTGCGAACAAGTACCCACGCAACGGCGATGTTGCCGGTTTGGGCGATTGGGCCGAAAACAAAAAGAAACTGCCAAACGGTATTGCATCTTTGGTTAAAGAAGCCAAAAACAATGAGGTAAAATTCGGCATCTGGATTGAACCCGAGATGGTGAACCCTAAAAGTGAGCTTTATGAAAAACATCCTGATTGGGTGGTGAAAGAAGCCAAAAGGGAGGAGTTTTATTTCCGTAACCAATTGGTGCTCGATCTCACCAATCCAAAGGTACAAGACTTTGTTTTTGGTGTGGTGGATGATCTTTTTACTAAAAATCCTGAACTGGCTTACATCAAATGGGATTGTAATGCGGTAATTTACAATGCACATTCGGCCACCCTTAAAAACCAGTCGCACTTTTATATTGAGTATGTGCGTGGTTTGTATAAAGTGCTCGAACGCATCAGAAAGAAATACCCCACCGTACCCATGATGTTGTGCTCTGGCGGTGGTGGCAGGGTAGATTATGCTGCTTTGCAATACTTCACCGAGTTTTGGCCAAGCGATAATACCGATCCTTTGGAAAGAATTTTTATGCAGTGGGAATATTCTTATTTCTATCCGGCCATTTCGAGCTCGAACCATGTTACCGATTGGGGAAAGCAGCCCATTAAATTCCGTACCGATGTAGCCATGATGGGCAAAATGGGTTTCGATATTGTAGTTGGCCAGTTAATGCCCAACGATTTGAAGTTTTGTCAGGATGCCATTAAAACGTATAACGAGGTTAAACCCGTGATCTGGCAGGGCGATCAGTACAGGCTTTCGAACCCGCGCGAAAGCAGTGTGGCCTCGATGTTATACCTTACTGAAGATAAAAAAACAGGTATTGTATTTAACTATCTGGTAAACAGCCGTTATGGGGAGGGGAGTAAACTGCCGGTTAAATTTAATGGATTGGATGCTTCAAAAAAGTACAAGATCTCCGAGATCAACATATTTCCGGGTGCCAAATCATCGATCGATGCAACTAAAGTTTACAATGGCGATTTCCTGATGAAAATCGGTTTTAACCCAGATGTAAACCAATACAGAACGAGTGTGGTGTTAAAAATAGAGGCGTTGTAATTCGCCCGTTAAAATATTCTCAGCCCTGGTATGGTGGGTTATAATCATACATATGCCGTAGGATCTGGTTAGTTCTACGGCTTTTTATGTTTTAATGGCAACTGATACTTTTTTAAGAAGCGGGTGTCTTGTTGTAAAAAGCGGGTTTCTTGTTGTAAAAGGTGGGTGCCTTGTTGTAAAAAGCGGGTGTCTTGTTGTAAAAGGCGGGTGCCTTGTTGTAAAAGGCGGGTGCCTTGTTGTAAAAGGTGGGTGCCTTGTTGTAAAAAGCGGGTGCTTTGTTGTAAAAGGCGGGTGATTTGTTGTAAAAAGCGAGTGTCTTGTTGTAAAAAGTGGGTGCTTTGTTTTAAAAAACGGGGCTGTTCAATAAACTGTGAGGGTCTGTTCAATAAACTGTGCTATTCTATTGGTCGGTTCATCACCTACCAAGGATATGATATTATTTAAGTTCATTTGGTGAGACACAAAACTACAGATAAAAGTAGATTAAAACTTATACATGTTGTTTGCACGCAAGTTTTCAATGGCCAATTCGGCGTCGGCTATCAAAGTTTGAAACAGGCGCGTTTCTTCTTCGATGGGTATTAAAGGCTTATATCCATATTGATTAAAAAATAACTTGGTATGCGCTTGATAATCAGTTAGGAAATCAGTTAAAGAAGCTAAATCGGAATCAAATCCCTCGCTTTCAAAATTAAACTGACATGAACTTTTATAAGATATAAATACATCTTCACCTGCTTCAAATGAACTGGCTATTTCGTATTTGCCCGGGCCTGTATGGGTAACAACTGTCTGTTCATTGGTCGTGCCAACATGGAAAAGAATATCAAAATTGATATAAAGTGTGTTCAGTCCATTAACTTTATCTCCGGTAATATCAAAGCCAGATGAGTAGCTGCGACTTCTTTTACTTTCTTCCAGATATTCATCATTATAGATGTATTCGTTTATTGTTATGGGTTGTACATTAAATATTTTCATTGGAGTGTATTTTACTAGCTATTAAATGATTCAAAATCGTTATAATATACATTAACATCTAATATTTATTGGTAAAAAAGATAGGCCACCTTGATTCAGATGGCCTAAGGAAAGTATTGGTAAGCATTTCAAATTAATATACTTACTGTTTCATCTTCTTAAAGCTTAGTGCCAAAATGTGCTTGCGTTCAGGATGATCTTGGTGAAGTGATGCTTTAATATAATTTTTAACCCCGAATACGGTTTCCACTAAACCGATCTGTTCGGCATAAAAAATGGTGTGCCGTTTTTTACGGGCATCATCTAAAGGTGTTTTTGCAATCGCCACTGCTGTAATGCTGTTTTCCATGGCCAGCAATAAGGCCTGTAAAGATGCAATGCTGATATCGCTTTCCTTTGGAGTGTAAATTTTACTGGCACTTAATACCTCGATATACCGTTTAAGATTTTCGACTTTGCTGTCGTACGATAACCGCTTTGTGCTGGCGGTACTGGCAGGGGCATCGGTCGCCACAACTTTTCGTTTTGACTGTCCTCTTAAGCCATCGGCTATTGTTTTAGCGGTTTGCAGCTCGGCAGGATTGGCTATTGCGGCCTTTAAATAATTAAAGCTTTTGGTAATTAAATTATTTAAGGGTTTAAATATAAGCTCCTGGTCGTCAACAGCTTTGCTGTAAACCGGTAGTACCTGGCTTACGGCCCGCATGGCATCTTCGGCATTTTTGGATAGCTGTTCGAGCGCTTTTAGCTCAAACATGGCTTTTGGTGGTTGGTAATCATCTCCCAAGGTGTTTAACCTAATGATTAAATCTTTAAAATTGGCTGCATTTTTTGGATAGCCAGTCTCTGTGCTTGACATAAGCTTTGCTGATTAAGTAATACATGAAGTTAATTTTTGGGATGATTAGGCTTTTGATTTAAAGCCATATGTAATAATACGGAATTCTTTTTAGGAAATAAATTTTTTGTTCTATTTCATCTTGCTTATGCTGGTTAAATTCTGAGTATTTAAGTTTCGGTCGGTGAGACACCGACCGATAGGTAAATTTCTGTGCCCTTTGTGCATTTCTCCGTGTACTCGGTGGTAAAAAAAGCGGAATAGACGATAAAATAAAATTACAGCTTTGTGCCCTCTGCGCCCTAATCTCTGCGCGCTTTGCGGTTAACGCCTCAAACATCTTTGCAGATTATCAACCCGACAATCATGATCATATTGTCCATGCGTTTGCTTCAATTATCCATTAAATTGCTTTCACGGGCTATTTGATTGTTAGGATTGGATAAGTAGTTTTGGATATCAGATTTTATTGAAGATCTGCTAACCAAATACCAATCATAATGAACAATCAGACTGTTTCCTACAATAACACTTACATTTTAGGCATTTCCTTTATATCAGCGTTGGGCGGGTATCTCTTTGGCTTCGATTTCGCCGTAATCTCTGGTGCCTTGCCATTTTTACGTACCGAATTTGCGCTTAATGCCTATTGGGAAGGCTTCTTAACAGGCTCTTTAGCTTTAGGCTGCATTTTAGGCTGTGTAATGGCGGGCAATATTGCCGATAGCAAGGGGCGCAAGCCTGGACTGATGCTGGCAGCACTCATATTTGCAGTATCATCCATCGGTATGGCACTTTCCCATAACCTGACTATTTTTATCCTGATGCGTTTTGCAGCAGGCATAGGTGTGGGCATGGCCTCGATGTTGAGCCCCATGTATATTGCCGAAGTTTCGCCGCCCGAAAAACGTGGTCGAAATGTGGCCATCAATCAACTAACGGTAGTAATTGGTATTTTGGTGACCAATTTAATCAACTATAAACTGGCCGATTATGGCGTAAATGCCTGGCGTTGGATGTTCGGTTTGGGTACCATCCCTGCAGCACTTTTTTTTGTGGGGGTGTTATGGCTGCCCGAAAGTCCACGTTGGTTAATCAAGGCAGGCAAGATCGATCAGGCCAGGAAAGTGCTGAACAAAATCGGTAATTCTTATTTTGTAGAACAAACTTTTGCTAAAATAAGCAGTTCGATGCAGGGAGGCGAAGAGAAACAGACTTATAAAGCTGTTTTTGCAAAGGCGATCCGTCCGGCAGTAGTGGTGGGCATTACGTTGGCTGTTTTTCAACAGTTATGCGGCATCAATGTGGTTTTTAATTATACCTCTACCATATTCGAAGCGGTGGGTGCCAATTTAGACAGGCAGCTTTTCGAAACCGTTGCCATCGGCATCGTAAACCTGGTATTTACCATCCTGGCCATGTGGCAGGTAGATAAACTGGGGCGTAGGCCATTAATGCTTATCGGTTCATTGGGACTATCGATATTGTATATTATACTGGCCTTTCTGTTGCAGAGTAATGCACAGGCCAACCTGGTTTCGGTTTTTGTATTGCTGGCCATTGCCACTTATGCCACTTCTCTGGCGCCGGTTACCTGGGTGTTGATTTCAGAAATTTTCCCGAACAGCATCAGGGGCAAAGCTTCTTCGGTGGCCATTGTGGCCTTATGGAGTGCTTACTTCGTACTGGTATTTACCTTCCCGATTTTGGCCAAATGGCTGGGCGCTTTTGGTCCGTTTTACCTCTATGCGGTAATCTGTTTGGCGGGCTTCTTCTTTGTGAAAAGAAAGGTGAAAGAAACCAAGGGACAAACTTTGGAAGAACTGGAAACCACTTTAACCGGACATTGATTTAACCGATACCTATACCCAGATAATTAATTTCTTTTAGAAGAAAATCAATCAAAAATATAATTGTGCATTCAAAATGATGAAAGTTAAAGTTTGGACTGAAGCTGTTGTGATTCCAACCTATGAAGTTGGTTTGCCAGAAAAAAATCCGGTATTTATAGAGAAGAGAGTTTATCAGGGGAGTAGTGGAGCTGTTTATCCATACCCTGTGATTGAAAAAATTGCGGATGAAAAAGTAGATAAAATCTATCAGGCCGTTTATCTGGAAAATGATTTCGTAAAGATCATGATTTTGCCCGAACTGGGCGGAAGGGTACAGATGGCTTTCGATAAAACTAAAAACCGCCATTTTATCTATTACAACCAGGTAATTAAACCTGCATTGGTGGGTTTAACCGGTCCGTGGATTTCGGGTGGTATCGAATTTAACTGGCCTCAGCACCATCGCCCATCTACATTCGATGCGGTTGATTCGTTATTTGAAGAAAATGAAGATGGCAGTGCAACGGTTTGGTGCAGTGAGGTAGAGCGCATGTTCCGTACAAAAGGTACGATTGGTTTTACCTTGTATCCCGATAAAAATTACCTCGAAATAAAAGGGCAATTATACAATAGAACACCCTTTCCACAAACCTTTTTATGGTGGGCAAACCCTGCGGTAAAAGTTAACGACGATTACCAGTCGGTATTTCCACCTGATGTAAATGCGGTTTTCGATCACGGCAAACGTGATGTTTCTTCTTTTCCGATCGCAAAGGGAACCTATTATAAGGTAGATTATTCGCCAGGTACGGATATTTCCCGATATAAAAATATTCCGGTGCCCACCTCATATATGGCGGTTGCTTCCAAATACAATTTTGTAGGTGGATATGAGAATGATAGCAAAGGGGGTTTGTTGCATGTGGCCAATCACCATATCTCACCAGGGAAAAAACAATGGACCTGGGGCAATGGCGATTTTGGTCAGGCCTGGGACCGTAACCTTACCGACGAAGACGGACCGTATATCGAACTGATGTGTGGCGTGTATACCGATAACCAGCCCGATTTTTCGTGGATTATGCCGGGAGAGTATAAAGATTTTGTACAATATTATATGCCATACCGCGATTTGGGTGTGGTGAAAAACGCGACCAAAAACGCGATGGTGAATATTGAGCAGACCGATGGAAAATTAATTGTGAAGGTATATACTACGGGGCTTTATCCAAATACCAGTATCATGTTGAAGGATGGTGACCGCGAATTGTTAAACGATACTTACGATGCTGCGCCAACTTTATCTTATCAAAAGGAAATTGCTTTTGAGGGCAACCCCGAACAATTGCAGATCAGCATTAACGATGAAAAAGGTAATGTTTTAGTGGATTGGAAATGGGAGGGCGAAAATGAGACTGATATTCCTGAAGCGGCCAAACCGGCAAAGGCTCCGGCGGAGATTGAAAACAACGAACAGTTATTCTTAACGGGCTTACATCTTGAACAATACCGACATGCCATTTACAATCCTTTCGATTATTACAACGAAGCTTTAAGAAGAGATGATGGCGACATCAGGTGCAACAACGCTGTGGGGCTTTTAAACTTAAGGCGAGGCAAGTTTTCCGAATCGGAGGCCTATTTTAAAAAGGCAATTAAAACCCTTACCGCACGCAATCCAAATCCTTACGATGGCGAAGCTTATTTTAATCTGGGTTTATCCTTAAAGTTTCAGGATAAGTTTGAAGAGGCCTACGATGCTTTTTATAAAGCAATCTGGAATGCGGCCTGGCAAAATCAGGGGTATTTTAATATCGCACAGCTCGATGTGCTTAAGGGTGATCTGGGAGTTGCGTTGGAGCACATCACAAAATCAGTTTCCAAAAATACAAACGATCAAAAGGCCCTGCATTTACATGTAGCCATCTTACGTAAAATGGGCTTTGATAAGAAGGCTTTATCCACGGCTGAAACCTATCTGGCAAACGACCATTTTAATTTCGGTATCCTTTTTGAAAAATACCTGTTGTCTGAAAATGCTGAGGACTTAAAAGAAATCCATAAACTGATCAGGGCAAATATTCACAGTTATATCGAATATGCGCTCGATTATGCTGCTGCGGGTTTATACAAAGAGGCGATTTTGTTATTAAATGCAGGTATTGAAGTACAAAAGGATGTTTATCCGTTGGCCTATTATTACCTGGCCTGGTTTTATGGTAAAACCGGAAACGGAGAACTGGCTAAAACAAGCTATAGCAAAGCGGCAATTGCCAATCCGGAATATTGTTTCCCAAATCAGATCGAAGCTGTTTTAGCACTGAACGAGGCCATTAAACAAAATCCTGATGATGCCCGGGCACCTTATTATTTAGGTAATTTTTGGTATGCATTTAAACATTATAACGACGCAATTGCCTGTTGGGAAAAATCGATTGTTATCGACCCAAATTTCCCGACTGTTCAGCGCAACCTTGCTTTGGCGTATTACAACAAAACCAACAAACAGGAGCAAGCGGTAAGCTTATTGGAACAGGCATTTGCACTCGATAAAAGTGATGCCCGTATCTTAATGGAACTCGATCAGTTGTATAAGCGGGTAAATAAAGACCTTGGTTTCAGGTTTAATTTCCTGGAAGAAAACAAGAGTCTTGTTAGTCAACGCGATGATGTGTATCTCGAATATATCACCCTGTTAAACCTTAATGGCGAACATCAGCAAGCACTTGATTTATTAAAAAACCGAATTTTCCACCCATGGGAAGGCGGCGAAGGCAAGGTAGCCATTCAGTATGTAACTGCTTTGGTAGAACTGGCAAAACAGGCTATCGCTGATGGGGATTATGAAACAGCCATCCAATGCCTCAACGATGCGCAGCAGTATCCGCATAACCTTGCAGAAGGCAAATTAACCGGTGCACAGGAAAATGATATTTTTTACTGGTTGGCTGTTGCTTTCGAGAAGCTGAATGATACCACCCAGGCAAATGCTTATTGGGAAAAAGCAGCCACTGGTTTAAGCGAACCTGCTGCGGCAATTTTTTACAACGACCAACAGCCCGATAAGATTTTTTACCAGGGTTTGGCGCTGCTTCAACTCAATAGAAAACCGGAGGCCGATCTGCGTTTCGAAAAACTGGTGGATTATGCAAAAGCGCATATCAATGACCATGTGAGTATCGATTATTTTGCGGTGTCGCTACCCGATTTAACCATTTGGGAAGATGACCTTGATAAACGCAATAAAATACACTGTTTGTATATGCAGGGGCTGGGTTATTTAGGTTTAAAACAGATGGAACTGGCAGCTGATTCTTTTGAAGAAGTGCTGGCTATTGAAAAAGGCCACCTTGGGGTGGTGGTACATCAAAAATTGTTGACTAAACTTCCGATGTTTACGGAGACAGTGCGTTAGGGTTACTTCGGATTATTGCGCTGGGAAATAGACAGTCGTCATGCTGAATTTATTTCAGCATCCTTCCTGCAAAATAGACCCTGAAATAAATCCGATAGCTATCGCATCAGCATGACGAGCGCACTAATCAAGCAAGCTAAAATAAGTCCATAAAAAAAGCCTCCTATTGGAGGCTTTTTTTATGTTAAGGCAAGACTTCGGAAGTTTCTTTATTTTAAAAAGAATAAGTCAAGCCTCCGAAAATATTAAATCCGTTTACCTGATAGTACAGGTACCTGCTGTAATTGGTATTTAAGATGTTGTTTGCTTTGGCAAAAACAGAGAACTTTTTGTTGATGCGGTAATCTGCACCAAGACCTAAATCTACATAACCTTTAACCGTTTCAATAAGCTCTATGTTGGTGTTCGGAATTACATATTGTGAGGCAGGAACAGGAGCGCCGGTATATACTTTTGCTTTTACATCATCCTGAATCACTACACCTGCATTAAAGCTTAATTTTTTATTGAAGGTGTACATAAAGTTCGAGCTTACTTTTAAACCTGGTTTAAACCAAGAGTAGGTTTCAGAAGCTGGTTTCCAGTCATCAAGGTTCAATTTACCGGTCCACTTTAAAGCATCGCTCACCTGAATAGAGATTTCGCCTTCTAAACCTGTTAATTTCGTTTTACCGAAATCGTAAATCACATCAAACTTGTTAAAATCGGTAAAGTTGTTTACGAACAATGGCATATCATCAAACTGTTTTACATATACACGTGCTTTATAACCAAATCCCGGACCGCCAGTACCTTTAATACCCGCACTGAAACTTAATTTTTCTACTGTATTTTTAACCAGGATATTGCTGTTTAACCACGGGTTCTCGTCGGTAAAACCTTTTAAAGAGTTTCTGTTTACATCACCTTTAACTTCTCCGAAAACCTGTAAATAATCAGGGATCAGCGTAAAGTCGGCCGTAACAGCAGGGAATATTTTAGAGCTGCTGTACGCACCAAATTCCTGTACGAAGTTAATTCCGGCGGTAATTTTAGCGCCTTTCACCTGCAAACGGATATAGGGGTTTAAACGCAACAGGTTATTGCCAACACTGGTTAAGGCATCTTTGGTATTGCCAAACTCAGTTGATGCGGCTAAACCCAGGTTTAACGAATTAATGCGTTTGTTTACATAACCGTTTAAGCTCAGGTAGTTTTCTTTGGCACTAAACTTATCGTTCCAGATGTAGCCGTTGGCTTTTAAAGCGTAACTGAAAGCATCTTCATCTTCAGTAAAGTTTTTCACCAGCTCACCTTCCAGTTCAATGGTAGTTAAGGCTTGTTTGTCGGGGTTAGTGTTAAATGTTGGTCGGGTATCGTCTATACCATAAAAATAAGTACCATTACGCTCAAAATTAATACGGCCACTAACGGTGTTCTGATCTAAAATGCTACGGCCGAAAACACTTAACTGTTGGTTGCTGCTGTTTTGTTTGTTCAGCTTTCCTTCCTGACTAAAGTGTTTGAAATATCCACCTACCTGTAGGCCTTCATCTTTCCCGGTATTAAAATAAGCTTCGCCCAAAAGGGTGGCCAGCGAACCGAAGGCACCTTTTACATAATTGTTAACCAATATGCTTTCTTTTTCTTCGGCCAGGGCCTGTGCCTGCAGCTTTTGGATATCGCTGTTCAATTCCAGCTTTCTGTCCAGAATGCTATAGTTCAGTTTTGCTTTGTAAGTTTTAACGTCGTCTAAATTCGGACTTCTCCTCAGCTTTACCGCCTCTGCCAAAATCGGCTTATAAGGGCGGACAACTTCGATTTCTTCGTTTACAACTCCTTTTTCTTCAGTCTTTTTATCCTGCGCCTGTGCAGTCATTAATCCAGCAGCTAACAAAAACAGTGAACTATATATATATTTAATCGATTTCATAAGGCTACTTCTTCTGGTTTAGTTTTTCTAGTTTTTCTTTGGCTGTAGGGATGATGTCATCCTTGCCTTCGTAATTATCAATTATACTGAGAAGTGTGCTTTTCGCCTGTAAATTATCTTTAAGCGCCACATAGTTATCAGATAAAAGGATAAATGCTTTTGCTACCCAGTAATCGTAAGCGGCCATGTTGTTGATCAGGTCGAAACAGGTTTTAGATGAAGTTTTGAAATCACCTTTGTTGTATTCCAATAAAGCCAGATTGTATTTAGCTTCGGCTGCAGCAATGGTTTTTGTTTTGGCCACTACGTTTTTAAATTCTTTTATTGCAGTAGTGGTATCACCTTTTAACAGGTAAGCTTTACCCGAAAATAAACCCGAACTGTTTTTTTCCTCTTCCGAAGCTTTTTCAGATTCTTTGGTGAGTTGCGCATATTTAAGCATATCATCAGGCATGTTTAAAGCCGTGTAAGCCTTTAACAGGTTGTTGATGGCAAAACTATAGTGCGATTTGTAATCGGTAGTGGTTTCTAACCTTTTTAGGTAAACAATAGCCTCGTTATATTTCTTCTGATTTAAGAACAAGGTAGATATACTCACCAACGAGCGTTCGGTATAATCACTTGTCCAGTCGTTTAAGATAAACTCGTAATCAGGAATGGCTTCGTCCGGGCGACCTAATTTAACCAGCGATTCTGCCCTGATAAATTTGGCTTCCTTTTCGTGGTTCGCTTTAGGGAATTTATCGAAGTAAGCATTTACAGCCTGGAATGCGCCATTGGCATCACCTTTTAAATAGGTATTGTTTGCAGCAGCAAAAACGATATTGTCTTGCTCCGAGCCAGAGTAATTGCCAAGTGGGGTAGTAGCGGCATAAGTGATAAATCCATTTGCATCTCCACGGTCTACATAAATGTTCTTGATCGATTCCATGGCCTGTTTAGCTTCGTCGGCAGTAGGATAATCGCGGATTACTTTTTTGAATGATTCTAAAGCGGCATCATCCTGATCCTGGTTGTATTGAACCAAACCAATGGTTACCAAAGCTTTTGCCACATAACTACTGCGTGGATATTTGGCTACCAATGCCACAAGGTCTGATTTAGATTTATCGAAATCACCTTTGTTGAAATAGGTATAAGCGGTTTCGAAACCGGCATCATCGGCATAGTTCGAATTTGGAAAAGTATTCAGCAAGCTTTGCATCGTCGCAATTTTTGCATCGTACTGTGTTTCCAATCCCTGGATCATGCCTTTCTGGAAAGTGGCATAATCTTCTGAGGTGGTTTTGCGGCTGATGATCTTGTTATAATTCGCCATGGCATCACCATAACTTTTGTTTACAAAATATGAATCCGCTAAACGGATGGTGGCATCATCAATTGTTTTTTGGTCTTTATCATTGCCCGCTAAGAATTTTTCGAAGTAAGTAGCTGATTTGCTGTATTTCTCATCTTCGAAAGCTGCATAAGCCAGTGCATAGTTGGCAAAATTGTAAACACCTGTTTTATCGGCATCCGGCATTTTCAAGAATTGTTCAAAAGTGCTTACTGCTTCTCCGTACTTGCGCAGTTCGTACATCGATTCTGCTTTCCAGTAGGTATTTAAAGCATTGATCTCATTGTCTTCAGGATACTTTTCAGAACGTAAAAACATAGATAATGCATTAGGGAATGCCCTTTCATTATAAAACTCCAGCCCACGGAAATACGTTACCTTTTGGTAAGCTTCTTTAGCTTCGAGGTTTTTATCCGGAATAGGCTCCAGGATATCAACAGCTGCCTGATAGTTTTTGGTGGTTAATAAAACTTCACCCAATAAAGTTTTGGCTTCATTTATCTTACGCGATTTCGGGAAAGTTTTTAAGAAACCCTGCGTGGCTTCTAAAGCCTGCTGGTGGAATTCTAATTCGTAACTTAACTTGGCATAATTTAACCAGGCTTCTTCCTGGATGCCTTTATCGAAGCTTAAACGCGAAGCCCTGAAAAAGGCACTCTGCGCCTTTTGTTTATTGCCCAATTGAATAAAAGCTTTACCCAGGGTATGCATACCATTTTGCAGGTAAATATCGTCGGTATTCAGTTTTTCTAAAACCGCAACAGATTCTTTGTACTTTTTGTTCTGGAATAAAGAATAACCGTACTGGTAAATGAAAAGGTTATTTTTGGTTTCGCTTTTGTCTTTCGCATAATACTCGGCGAAATATTTCTCTGCATTTTTGAATTCAGATTTCGCGAAATAAGAGGCTGCAACCAAACTCAACATTTCTGGCTCAAACTGTTGTTTTGTTTTTTGAATAGAGGCCAAGGCGTAGCTGATTACATCATCATAACGCTCGTCCAGATAGTACATCGAAGTGATATAATAAGGATAACTGGCTTCGTAAGTAGGGGAGCCTTTTAACTTTTCGAAATTGGCTAATGCCGTTTTATACTCTTTGTTTAAGTAGTTGATATAAGCAAAGTAGTAAGTGGCGCTTTCCTGAAAATCGCCTTCCTCTTTTTTAACTTTCTCGAATAAAGGCTCTGCTTTGTCGTATTCTTTTAGTTCGAAATAAGCATATCCCTGTTTAAACTGATATTCGTTTCTTTGTTTGCCCGAAAGGGTAGAAGGATCTGTTTTTTCGAACCACTCTAAAGCTTTTTTATAGTTTTTCTGGTTGAAATAAGTTTTTCCAACATAGAAATAAGCCAGTTTGGTGTTCGGGTTTAACGGATAATCACGAATAAATGCCTGGAATAAACTTTCGGCATCGGCATTGGTTAATTCTAGTGCGCAAACAGCGGCATAGAATTTCGCATTCTCTTTTAGTAAAGACAATTCGGCATTACTCTCCGTTTGGGTAGAAGGTTTATAACGTTGCAGCTCAACAAGTTTAAACTGTTGTGCAGCCGCAGTGTATTTCTCTTTGTCTAATAATTCTAAGCCCGTTTGATAGTTTTTGTTGAGGTTCTGCACAGCGCTAACTTGGGCGTAGGTGCTAAAACTTCCAGCTAAAAATAGCGGAATTAGTAAGTATTTTTTCTGCATTGGTTTCAAATATGGTTGGTACTAAATTATAAATAGTATCAAAGCTTATCAACAGAAGTAATTAACATCTGTTAATAACACAAATTAACGATAGGATTTTTGCTTTGGTATTAAGGGGGGAACGAATGTGGAAAAAAGGCAGATTGGTTAACTGGTTAATTGTTTAAATCGGTTAACTGTATTGTTGTAATTGTTAAAGATTGTTACATTGCCAACTGTCATTATAAAATCTTGAAGTACATGAAGCAATTAACCAATAAAGCTGAAGACTCTGGACTGAGGACTCAAGACTATAGACTTGGGACTTCAGACTCCCAACTCCAATCTCTCCACTCCAAACTAACCTACCCCTGGCTAGCCAACAGATACAGCACGGCCATTCGCACGGCAACACCATTTTCTACCTGTTCTAGAATGATCGATTGTTTGCTGTCGGCCACATCACTGGTAATCTCCACGCCACGGTTAATTGGCCCTGGGTGCATCACAATGATTTCTTTATCGAGGTTGTCTAAAATCTGTTTATTTAAGCCATACATCATGGCATATTCCCTTAGCGACGGGAAATATTTAATGTCCTGACGTTCCAGTTGGATACGCAGCATATTGGCTACGTCGCACCAGTTTAAGGCTTTAATTAAGTTATGCTCTACCTTTACCCCCAATTGATGGATGTGTTTTGGGATTAAGGTGGTTGGGCCGCAAACCATTACCTCAGCACCTAAACGCTGCAGGCAAAGAATGTTGGAGATGGCTACACGTGAGTGTAAGATGTCGCCAACGATCACCACTTTTTTGCCAGCTACATCGCCCAGTTTCTGGCGGATCGAGAAAGCATCAAGCAAAGCTTGTGTGGGGTGTTCGTGTGCACCGTCGCCAGCATTAACAATCTGCGCTTTTACATGTTTACTTAAAAACTGACCAGCTCCGGCATATGGGTGGCGCATCACCACCATATCAACTTTCATTGACAGGATGTTGTTTACCGTGTCAATCAGCGTTTCGCCTTTGCTTACCGAAGAGGATGAAGCTGCAAAATTAACGACATCTGCCGACAGTCTTTTTTCGGCAAGTTCGAACGAAAGTTTGGTACGGGTAGAGTTTTCGAAGAAAATATTGGCAATGGTAATATCTCGGAGCGACGGAACCTTTTTAATCGGGCGGTTAATCACTTCCTTGAAATTATCTGCAGTTTCGAAAATCAATTCTATATCATTCCGGTTAATATCTTTAATGCCTAAAAGATGTCGGGTTGATAGTTTTTCTGCTGCCATTTTTATTTATTGTTTTTATCTGTTTATTATATTATTTTAATTGTCAGATAGCGCTTCCATGCCAAAATAATTCTTTTGGAAGGTATCTACGCTCATTTTGGCAAGGGTGGTTCTGATATTAAAATCACTTTGTCTTCACTTCCTTCACTCGCCCAGGTTACTTTTACCTGTTGTGAGTTTAAGCTATCTACCTGATGCCCAATATAATCGGGTTCGATAGGTAAATGCCTGCTAAACCTGCGGTCTATCAAAACCAAAAGTTCCACTTTCTCCGGACGGCCATATGCAAGTAAGGCATCTAGTGCTGCCCTGATGGTTCTGCCGGTCCAAAGTACATCATCAATTAAGATTACTTTTTTGCCTTCGATAATAAAATCGATCGAGTTGCTGCTTGCTGTAACCAATCCGTCTTTACGTCGAAAATCGTCCCTAAAAAAGGTAATATCCAGGTTTCCCTTTAAAATTTTCTTGTTTTTAAGAATCTGCTCGAGTTCCTGGTGGATACGGTCTGCCAAAAAAATACCCCTTGGCTGGATGCCAATTAAAACGGTATTCGCGAAATCGTCGTGGTTTTCAATTAATTGATGGCAGAGCCTCTTAATTGTAATCTGAATTTTTTGTCCGTCAAGAAGTGTTTTCTTTTGCATTGAAGAAGGATTGGGCAAATATATAAAAATGTTTTAAGGTAGGAAAGTGCTATGTGGATTGTTTTAGGGTTTGATAGCTAAATTGTTCTATTCCAATGTTTAAAAATCGATTTAATTATTTTAAGATGATTTGGAAGGCAAGCTCAGTTTTTTATCTTAACGTTAGTCCGGCTGTACACTGTAGTCCCGGTTTTCATCCGATAGCTCGGATCGGGAGCTGCCGTTTCCATCCGGTTTAGGTGGCCGGTTTCTGTAACTATTAAAGGTTTAAAACCCACCGTGTCAACCTTTCTGGTCCAATTCGATTAGTTCCAGGATTTTATCATTAATCAATTTTGTAATCGTATTCTTTCCATCACCGATTAACTTTCCATCTACCTGGTTAACCGGAAAGGCATTTTTGGTAGAGCTACTGATGAAAGCTTCTTGGGCATGGTAAACTTCATCCAATGTAAAATCTCTTTCCACAAAGGTGTAGTTTGGAATATCAAGACTCAAAATTTTACCTCTCGTAATACCTTTCAATATTTCATCTTTCGCGGTGATAATTTCGTTTTCTGTGATGATGAAAAAATTCGCCCTGGGGCATTCCCTTACCTTGCCATTGTTGTGGTAAAGCAAATCATCGGCACCGTTTTCCTTTACGAATTTTTGCAAACGGATGGCCTGTAAATAATCAATCGTTTTTACCTGCGGAATTTGCCGCTGGTGGTTATAACTCACTAAGGTTAGTGCTTTGCTCGTTTCACTTTCGATAATATTTAAGGGCGTTTGTATAATAATCAGGTTTGGTTTTACCATGGTGTAACCATCCTCAGAAAAACCACCTGTTAGGATGATCTTGATACCCGAATTTGGGATGTTGTTTTTTTCGATCAGTTTAAGAATGGCCTCATGAAGTTGTTCCCTGCTGAGTTCAACTTCCAAATGCATTTCTCTGGCCGAGCTATAAAAACGGTGGAAATAATCCTGGATAAAAATAGGTTTATGATTGATGGTTTTCAGAAAATCGAAAATTCCATAACCTCTTTGGATAGACAGGTCGGTTACCGAAATTTGGGCGTCTTTCTGTAAAAACAGCTCATTGTTGATTGAAATGTACATGCTTATTAAGCTTTATTAACCAAAAGCTAATGTACAGGATTATCTTTTTTATCGCCAATAAAGCGGTTAAATAAATTGGAATAATACATAACACTGATTTTTATTGCTGCTGTAATGGCTAACTTTATGCTATGGCCCAACCTTTAATTTTTTTTGATGGCATTTGTAATTTGTGTAATGCATCGGTGCAGTTTGTGATAGAACATGATATGAAAAATCAGTTCCATTTTACGGCTTTACAGGGAGATTATGCCAAAGAAATCCTACCAAAATTTAACGCCGACCCAAAGCAGTTAAATACCATTTTGTTGTTGGAAGAGGATAAGCTTTATACCAAATCATCTGCGGCATTAAGGATCGCTAAAAAACTCAATGGATTAATCCCGGTACTTTCTGTTTTTCTGATTGTTCCCAAGTTTATCCGGGATTGGTTTTACGATATCATTGCCAAAAACCGTTACCGCTGGTGGGGAAAAGAGGAGAGCTGCTGGCTACCCACACCCGAGCTAAAAAGTAAGTTTATTGCTTAGTTTTGCTGATCGTTTTTCTTTCTGCCTGGCGACCAAAGCCAAAGCGAAAGGATGATTAAAGGAATACTGATACTTAAGGCAATTACAATCATAATGGCTTTTTGTTTCACCATATCCGGCTCAGTAGAAATAAATATGTATACCGTTTCTTTAATGGCAAATAAAGTGATGATGGTAGAAAGGACGGCAAATAGTTTACGCATGATTTTATTTTGAATGCAAAGATTGCATTTATTTTTAAAAACAGGGAATTGCGAGACAAATTTCCAATAACAGCTTACAAAGTAATGTTTGTCATTTCGATCCGATAGCTATCGGATGAAGTGCAAAGAACTCGGGAACCAAGATTGCTCCGCGAAGCTAAATCTATCGAGATAGATCTCTCCCCGCCTGTACGGGCAGGCATTTCACTGCGTACCAGTCGAGGACGATTTATTATAGAATATATAAACAAAAAAGGTCAGCTGGATTGCTCCAAACTGACCTCTGTTTAAACCAAATAAACAACAATTACTCTGCAATTTGTACAGGAGTTAAATTCTTCAATTCTTCTTCCGTGAATAATCGATAATGTATTTTGAATGTTTTTTGTAGCGGAGTTTCCAATGAAAAGCCACCCACGCCAAATCCATCCAGTACATCTAGCGTAAAGTGCGAAAATTTCCAGTATTCGAACAGATCTCTGTCTACCCAAAACTCACAGCCTTCTACTTCACCTAAACAAACATCGCGCATGCGCAGGTAATAACCTCCTTTTTCGAAACATTGTGGCTGAGTGCCTTCGCAACAGCCACCGGCCTGGTAGAACATGAGTTCTCCGTGTTTTTCTTTCAGTACTGCAATGAGTTCTTTGGCTTTTTCTGTACTGTTTATTCGTTCTACCATGATTATTTATTGTTGATGGTTAATCGTCTAATGGTTGATAGCGATGGTGCCTATCGCATGTCTTTTTATAGCTTGCTAAGCTACTGCGATAAAACGACGAGTATTCAACTAACAAGCCCGTAACTATGATCTACTAAAAGAAACCCAATTTATTTTTATCATAAGAAATTAGCATGTTTTTAGTCTGGCGGTAATGCCCCAACATCATTTTATGGTTTTCTCTACCCACCCCCGACTGTTTGTAACCTCCAAAAGGTGCACCTGCAGGGTAAGCGTGGTATTGGTTTACCCAAACACGGCCTGCCTGAATGGCTCTGGGCACCTGATAAAGCTCATGGGCATCACGTGTCCATACACCTGCGCCTAATCCGTATAAAGTATCATTTGCAATTTCGATGGCTTCTTCAACAGTTTTAAAGGTGGTAACGGCCAACACCGGACCGAAAATTTCCTCCTGGAAAATCCTCATTTTGTTGTGGCCTTTAAAGATGGTTGGTTTAATGTAATAACCGCCGCCCAATTCACCCGGTAATTCATTTACTTCGCCACCGGTTAAAACTTCTGCACCTTCTTCCTTGCCCAGCTTAATATATTGTGCGATTTTCTCAAACTGAATTTTAGAAGCCTGTGCACCCATCATCACTGTTCTATCCAATGGACTGCCGATTTTGATGGCCTCCGTTCTTTCGATCACTTTGGCGATAAATTTTTCATAAATATCTTCCTGGATCAACAAACGTGAAGGACAGGTACAAATTTCGCCCTGGTTTAAAGCAAACATGACTGCACCTTCAACAGCTTTATCTAGAAAAGCATCATCTTCGGCCATTACCGAGCTGAAGAAAACGTTTGGCGATTTTCCGCCAAGTTCCAGCGTAACAGGAATTATATTTTCAGTAGCATATTGCATAATCAATCGGCCAGTAGGGGTAGAACCTGTAAATGCAGCCTTCGATACTTTAGGATTGGTAACCAATGCACGTCCCAGTTCAGCACCAAATCCGTTTACCACATTTACCACTCCAGGAGGCAACAAATCGCCAATCAGTTCCATTAAAACCATAATCGAAATGGGTGTGCTTTCAGCTGGTTTTAACACCACACAGTTTCCGGCTGCCAGGGCAGGAGCCAATTTCCATATCCCCATTAATAATGGGAAATTCCAGGGAATAATTTGTGCCACTACACCAATCGGCTCGTGTACGATTAACGAAATGGTATTGTGATCGAGTTCTGATAACGAACCTTCTTCAGCGCGTATCACGCCTGCAAAATACCTGAAATGGTCTACACCCAAAGGTAAATCGGCAGCCAGGGTTTCCCTAACGGCTTTTCCGTTATCAATGGTTTCTACTGTGGCCAGGTATTCCAAATTGTCTTCCATCCGCTGTGCAATCTTATTTAAAATGATGCTTCTTTCGGTAGAAGAGGTTTTGCTCCAGCTTTTAAATGCCTCGTGTGCGGCATCTACAGCTAATTCTAAATCTTCCTTGGTGGAGTGGGCTGCTTTGGTAAAAACTTTACCATCAATCGGCGATATATTATCGAAGTAAGCGCCTTTAACCGGTGCTACAAATTTTCCCCCGATATAGTTATCGTAATGGGATTTGAATGATGGTTTCTCAATTAAATTTTCCATAATTATTATTGATGATTAAATTTTAAAAGCCATCATGAGCTTATTGGGGTCCAGGATTTTAACGGAATTGCTCATAACGATTTTTGTGGTGATCAGATTTGGTTAATACAAACCTAATGGCAAACTGCATGGCGCAGGTAGTATAATCGCATCAATTGGTAGCACTATTGTTTCAGCTGATGTTGCATAGTGTTGTTGCAATGACCTTTATTTGTGTTAGTGGCGATTAGCACATTTAGGTGGTATAATAGATGTTTTTAATGACGTTATAACAAGATGAATTAATTATATTTGAGAGTATTAATACGTCTAACCATATCTTTTCGGTTTATGCAACATACATTGGATCAGGTAAAGCTCAGTGCTTCGGAAACGTTGCAGACTTTGGTAGAGAACAGAACGTCGTATACCTTGGAGCGTTGCGAACTAAATGTTTTCGAAACGTATACCCAATCTTATAAGGTTCCCCTTACTTTTAACGATTTTGTAATTACGAGTATGCTCAGGGGGAAAAAGGTAATGCATTTATTTGATAAGAAAGGTTTTGACTATTTTCCCGGCCAAACGGTTATTGTTCCGCCTGCCGTGAAGATGGAGATTGATTTTCCCGAGGCTACCGGTCTCAATCCTACCCAGTGTATTGCCCTGGCTATCGATCAGGAGCAGATCCAAAAAACAATTGCCTATTTAAACGAGTTTTTCCCAAAGGAGGGAAGTAACGAAAAGTGGTTGTTAAATTATGATGAATATCATTTTTATAACAACGAAGAAATTGCCTACCTCATTAATAAAGTTATCCGCATCTGTTCCGAACGGACAAAAGAAAAAGATGTGCTGGCCGATTTAACGCTGAAAGAGCTCTTGGTGCGCATTATGCAAACCCAGAACCTTAAAACAATTAGCGACGAGGGCTATAACCTCAATCAAAATCCATTGGCTTTCGTGCTGAACTACATTAAGGCGAACCTGAACGAGAAGATCAGCATCAACAGTTTGAGCGATAAGGCCTGTATGAGCAAGGCGACGTTTTACAGGTTGTTTAAACGCGAACTGGGCATCAGTCCGAACGATTTTATATTGACAGAAAAAATAAATAAAGCCAAAATTTTACTGGTGCAGCCCGGAGCCAAAGTTGCTTCAATCAGTTATGAATTGGGTTTTAGCGATGCCAATTACTTTATCAGGGCTTTTAAAAAGATTGTGGGCATAACACCGGGTGCTTATCAAATCCAGGTGGCAAAACAATTGATCCACTAATTCTCCAGATACCGTTTAGAATAGGTAATGCCCATTAAATCATATCGTTTAAACTGTGTTTTAAGTCTTTTCTGAAAATCAGGATAATTGCGTTTTTCTTTCGGGCTCCATAAAATTTCGCTCAGAGCATCTAATCTTGGAAATAATAGATATTGCACCTTCGCCGGATTGGTTATGTACTCGCTCCACAAACAACCTTGTCCGCCCCATATGCATTTTGCCTGTTCGGCAGTTAATTCAGCCGGTATCGGCTCATAATTGTATACATCAATTAAAGGTGAAAATTTGTTGGCCGTTAAGCTATCTTCTTTTACGAATTGAGCGTGATTGAAATACATTTTATTTTCAGGGGTCATAATGGCTTTGTGCTGCTGTTTGGCGGCTTCGACGCCACCTTTTTCACCCTGCCAGCTCATTACCACAGCATTTGGAGCCAAGCCGCCCTGTAAAATTTCATTCCAGCCAATAATGGTTTTGCCTTTGCTGTTTACAAATTTTTCCATTCTACGGATAAAATAACTCTGCAGTTCACTTTCGTTTTTTAAACCATTATCCTTCATTATCTGTTGCGAAACTGACGATTGTTTCCACCATACCTTAGAAGCCTCATCGCCTCCAATGTGGATATATGGCGATGGAAACAGGTCCATCACTTCTGTTAGCACATTTTCCAGGAATTTAAAAGTTGTATCAGAAGCCTGAAGTACATTGTTATATTTGTTCATCATCCCCCAGGTTTGGGCAACTTCATATTTTGTATTGGGCTCAGTACCCAATTCGGGATAGGCCGCCAATAAGGCCATGCTATGTGCCGGCATTTCAATTTCCGGAATGATGGTAATATACCGTTTAGCCGCATAATCGATTACATCCTTAATCTGCTCCTGGGTATAATATCCGCCATGTTTAATGCCATCGGTTTTAATCACAGCATCTTTTGGTGTGATTTTTACTGTTGTAGGCAAAACCTGGTATTTTATATTCTCGTTTCCTTGTCCCGGCCATAAACCGATAATGCTTCCCTCGCGCCAGGCGCCAATTTCAGTAAGCTTAGGGTATTTTTTGATTTCAATCCGCCAGCCGTGGTCATCCGTTAAATGCCAGTGAAAATAATTCATTTTATGCAGCGCCAAATAATCAATGTACTGTTTTATAAAGGTTACGTCAAAAAAATGACGGCTTACATCCAAATGCATACCACGGTAATCGAAACGGGGATAATCGGTAATGGAAACAGCTGGAATCTGGATCGGGAGGGCTTTATTTGAATAGGATAAAAGCTGGATAAGGGTCTGTATGCCATAAAAAATGCCCTTTGATGATGAAGCAATAATCTGGATCTGTTTGTTATCTGCAATAAGTTCGTATCGATCTGGATTTGCTGTTTTAACGTTATTTACCACCAGCTTGATCACATTACTTTTTTTGTTTAAAGTGCTATCCCTATTTATGGTAACTCCGTAATACTTTGAAAGGTAATCCTTGAAAAAAGAGATACTATTGATCAAAGAATCTGCGGCAACAATCTGTGTATTTTGATCTATTGTAAAAGGAGCTGATTTCTGTTTTATTTCAAGCTTAACAGGAAGGGGAATTAAATTTACTTCCTGTGCTGCAAGTTTGATGGAAATAATTGTTAAAAACAAAAGGATAATTTTTCTCATACTGAAAAGGGTAGGGTTATGCTTTTCAAAAGTAATAATTATAGACGGATGAAAGCAGAAGGTTTGGTAGGACGAATTACTTTGTTACATAAACCCGATAGGATGGATGCCGTTTTTCACGGCAGAAAGTATAGCGGGGCTGTACTTGCCGACGAGTGCTTGCTTTCGTTTTCAAATTATTATTTACCATATAAGGCATTTAAGAGAATATAAGTTCAGGTTGGAAATTTCCTCTCTGATAAAAAGAAAAGCGAAAAAGATTGCCTGCCCGTTGCAGGCGGGCTTCGGCTCGCTCAATCCCAGCCTCGCAATGACGATTCATGGAGGAGATCCATGCACCCCGTGTTTCCGTAGCTGTAATATTGATGAACGGTTGCTTTAATTTCACAAAAAAGATTAACCATTTAAACGCAAAATCTAAGATAGGGTTAAAAGCACTTCCTTAATTGTCCTCTCTTCAAGGAGAAGGAGGCACAGAATACCAAAAACCTCTACCTTTAATAGGGAGAGGTGCAAAAAAAATCCCGATAACTTACGCTATCGGGATTAATATGATCAGTTAAAAAGAACTAGCCTTTTTTAGCTTTGCTTTCTTCGCCTTCTAATTGCGATTTCAATTGAGCCAATACGTCTAAGTCTCCTAAAGTAGATTTCTCTACAGAATCTTTAACTTTTTTAACAGCAGTTACAGCAGCTTTAGCTTCTTTTTTCTTAGTTGCGCGTTCTTCTGCAACAGCTTCAGCTTTAACCTCTTCCCAGATACGGGCGTGAGATACTACAATGCGTTTTGCTTCTTTGTTGAATTCAATGATTTTGAAGTCATTTGTTTCTTCAGCTTTAACTGAAGTACCATCTTCTTTAACCATGTGTTTAGTTGGTACGAAACCTTCTACACCATATGGTAAAGCAATAACAGCACCTTTATCAGTTACTTTAACAACTGTTCCCTGGTGAACCGAATCTAAAGTGAAGATCGTTTCGAAAGTATCCCAAGGGTTTTCTTCCAATTGTTTGTGACCTAAGCTTAATTTACGGTTATCAACATCAAGTTCTAAAACAACCACGTCTAATACATCACCTACTTTAGTGAATTCGTTAGGGTGGTTTACTTTTTTAGACCATGAAAGATCAGAGATGTGGATTAAACCATCAATACCTTCTTCAATCTCAACAAACACGCCAAAGTTGGTCATGTTTTTAACAGTAGCGGTGTGCTTGCTTCCAACTGGGAATTTAGCAGCAACTTCTTGCCATGGATCGTTAGATAATTGTTTAATACCTAAGCTCATTTTGCGTTCGTCTCTGTCTAAAGTTAAAACTTCAGCTTCGATCTCATCACCAACTTTTAAGAATTCTTGTGGATTTCTTAAGTTTTGCGACCAGCTCATTTCAGAAACGTGGATTAAACCTTCAACACCTGGGATGATTTCTAAGAAAGCACCGTAATCTGCAACAGTTACGATTTTTCCTTTTACTTTAGAACCAACCTGGATGTCGGTGCTTAAGTTCTCCCAAGGGTGTGGAGTTAATTGTTTTAAACCTAAAGCGATACGTTTTTTCTCATCATCGAAATCTAAAACAACAACGTTGATTTTCTCATCTAATGACAATACTTCTTTTGGATGCTCTATGCGGCCCCAAGAAATATCAGTAATGTGAAGTAAACCGTCAACACCACCTAAATCGATGAACACACCGAAATCAGTAATGTTTTTAACAGTACCTTCTAGTACCTGACCTTTTTCTAATTTAGAAACGATCTCTACTTTTTGGCTTTCTAAATCGTCTTCGATTAACACTTTATGAGAAACAACTACGTTTTTAAACTCATGGTTAATTTTAACAACTTTAAATTCCATTGTTTTACCCACGTATACATCGTAATCGCGGATTGGTTTAATATCAATTTGAGATCCTGGTAAGAAAGCTTCAACGCCCATGATATCAACAATTAAACCACCTTTAGTACGGCTCTTAACGAAACCGTTGATGATTCTATCATTTTCAAGAGCCTCGTTAATCGCTTCCCATGATCTTTGGGTTTTTGCTCTTTTGCGAGAAAGGATCAATTGACCGTTAGCATCTTCTGGTGCTTCAACGAAAACGTCAACTGAATCGCCGATTTTTAGATCTGGTGTATCACGAAATTCTGAAGTAGAAACTAAACCGTCTGATTTGAAACCTACGTTTAATACTACGTCTTTGTTGTTGATTGAAACAACAATACCGCTGATGATCTCACCTTTAGTGATCTGATTGAATGTTCCAGCATACATATCTTCAAACTTTTTACGGTCTGCATCATTGTAATTACCGAAAACTTTTTCATCTGCATCCCAGTCGAAATCTTCGGTTGGTGTTGCTAATGATGATTTGATCGATTCGATCGAAACTGAATCAGCTTCTGATTCAATCGTTTCTTTTTCAGTCAGGCGTCCGCCTTCTCCCTGAAGTTCAGCTGTTTTAGCTGCTAATTCTTTTTCTGCTACTTGTTTTTTAGCCATTAATTAATTATCTCCTTTTTTCCCTATTTAGGGACTGCAAAGGTAAAAATTTTTTAATTAATAGAAAAGATTTTTTTAATAAATCTTGCTGATTTTTAGCTCTTTATAATTCCGCTCCCTTGGAGGGGTGCCTGAAAGGCGGGGTGGTTATTTAATTTACCCCTCGGTTTTTTGAAAATCTAGGAGTCATGTTTTATAATTAAGTCGGTTAATCTAGCTAATGATTTGAAAATGAGCGTGCAGTATTGCTTCTGAAACAGTAGTCCCGTTATCGCTTATAGTCCTCTCCCGATGAAGAATCAGGATGCGGGCTATTCCGCTCTACCGGGTTTAAAAACAATGGGCTTTGCACAAAACCCTACCAAACGTTCCTACGGAACGAAACGCAAATAACATCTGTTATTTTGCTACCCACGAATCGTCCCGCTGGGACGGTTTATTTAGTTAAAAATAAAAAAAAATTATCATCCTGAGTCTGTCGAAGGACAATTTCATGCTTTTTAAAAAAGATTTCGAAATAAATTCAGCCGGACGGATAAAATCGAGGTATCGCCCTACTCGTCCCGCTGGGACGGCTTATTTAGTTAAAAATAAAAAAACATTATCATCCTGAGCCTGTCGAAGGACAATCTCATGCTTTTTAAAAAAGATTTCGAAATAAATCCAGACCTACCGATAACATTGGGGCATCCTTCTGCTCGTCCCAGCGGGACGATTCATAGGTAGAAAAAAATGGGTATATTTTTTTCGTTCCGTAGGAACGTTTCGTGTGATGTGAGCGGTTATTTTTTCGTAAATGTTCCCCTCGTAAAACCTTCTCCAATTAATGTTTGATCATCTCTGATCAATAACATAATGGTGTTCTGTTGATCATACAATTTGATCATGTCGCCTTCAATTACATATTTTGAAGTAAAAATAGAATCAGTATAAGCATCGGTAACAGTTACCGAATCTTTCGATTTAAAGCTGAAAGTTTTGTATTGTATGTCTTCGTTGCTGGCAAAAGTGCCTGTTACCACTTTAGCTTGAATAAAAGTAATGTAGCAAAAATAGCTCGTTACGAGGATTACAATAACCGAAAAGCCGATCAGGAATTTATTTCCACTGGCATATTTAATCGAAAAGTATAATATCGTAATCAATATTAAACCCACCACCACAAAAAAGATAATATTGGTATAATCTTTCTTTTCCTGGGGTACAGATGCCGAAATTGGTGTCTTTTCAACAGCAGCTTTAACAGGTGAAATCCGCACTAAAAATTCTTTGCTCACCCATCCTTCACCATTAGTGACCTTGATTTTATAGAAACTTGTATTTGATGAATCGATAACGGCAACATTTTCACCTTTTGGGAGGTGCCCAACGATTTTACTTTTCGGATCGGCTTTTTCCCTAACCCTTAAATCATCTGCAGTTGCACGGTACATGTCGTTACTCGCTGTTGCCTGCGACATAGAGGCTGGCTGCGCAGCATTTGGCTGAGGTGCAGGTGGAGTAGCTGGTTTTGCTGCCGGAGCAATTTTTTCAACGAAATCTTTACTCACCCAGCCTTCGCTGTTTTTTAATTTAATCTTATAAAATTTAGCATCACCTGCATCTAAAACCGTCAGATTTTCATTCTTAGAAATCGATCCGATGACCTTACTTTTCGAATCCTTAGTTGCCCTAACACGCAATTTATCGGCTTTAACACGGTATATATCTTGTGCATTAACAGTAGATGAAAATATAAAGAGGGCAAAAAATAGGAATAAAATTCTGGTCATGTTGTTTTTTTATAGATGCTTTAACAGAGCGTTAATTGCGTAAAAAAGCATCTGTTTTTAAGATGCCTAGCGAGCCATTATTATGCCAAAAATAGAAATTCTTTTACGAATGGCTCTAGAAAGATCTAAAAGATTTTCCAACAAAGTTTATCCTAACAAAAAATCAGGCCTTACAACAGTGGGACAGGATTATTTTCTTTTAATTACATAAAGCCCGTTTCCACCGCGATCGCCAACATTTGTTCCGTAGGAAAGGATAATAAAAGCAACATCCGATTTATCTTCAAAAGCTTGTGGTACTTTGTATAGATCCAGATTGATTTCGGCTTTGGTAAAAAAGCCTACATCTTTGAGGGCAATTTCCTTAAATCGGATGACCTCTGTTTTATGTTTTAGCGTTAAATAGGCATCCCCGCCCCAGGTTTGTGGCAATCCGGTATATCCTGCCCTACCTTGTAGGTTTTCTTTTTTGAAATATTTTAAAACAACCGGGTTCTTCGGATCTGTCCAGTTGTAAGGACGGCCCTCAACCTGATTGCGATTTTTATAGCTCAATAACGGATATTTTCCTGTTATGCTACTTTTTAATGGGATAAACCTATTTCCTTTAACCGGATAACCTTTAAAATCCAAATCATTTTCCGAAGCCATGTCCTGATAAATCCGTTCGTCATTCTTTTGGCTGTTCATAGCCATCCATCCCTGAGCAGTTTTGAAATAAAAAGTTAAATAATCCCAATCTTTTGAAGCCTTATAGGTAACTGCCTGTGCATTTTTGTAATTCTTTTCAAAATTCTCTTCCCAGGATTTCCCATCCATTTTAAAATCCTGATTTTGGAACACAGTAAAAACTTGCTTTTGCTTATTATTAGAGATAGACCAATCGATAAAATAGTCTGCACCAAAAACAACAGCGTCGTTATGAAAAGTGTGTATGGCGCTGGTATCGTTAACCAATGAATCGATTACATTTCCACGGGCATCGAGTTTATGGTATACTTCAAATGCCTGGTTTACATGTGCAGTGGTGATGATAAAGCCACCTGTTTCGGTATCGTAATCTATATTTGCAGGATCATAGAAAAGATATTCGGCTTCAAAATGTTCAGATTGTGCACCGTTATTTAAATAGGGGTATTGTTTAAGTTCACGGGGAAATAAGATGTTGCTCCATGCGATATTGATGGCTGTAAATTTAAACAGGTAGACTACGAGCAGAAGGAATAATATGGCAAGTACAGTCAAAATATTTTTTTTGGTCATGTAATTTAGATTAATCTACCAGCTTCCGCCGGTACCACCGCCACTGCTGCTGCCACCGCCCCAGCTACTGCTCGATGAAGAGGATGATGAACTGCTGCCCGATGAAGAAGAACTCGATGACGAGCTGGATTCGACCAGCATGGCAAGCGTGATCCATTTTATAAATTCTGTTTTTTTACAAAAACTACATTCATTAATCAGCTTTGCCTGGCCAGCGTGACTATAAGTGGCCTGTTTAACCGTTACGCGTTTATTCAGCTTGTAGGTTCTAAAATTACATTCAGGGCATTCCGTATAGCCATTGTATTCCTCTGCAGGCCACGTTTTGATGATATGTTCTTTATCATCAGCACTTTCCCAGATATCGTAATCGTAAGCCTTAACCACTTCCTCCTTACGTTGGCCTGGTGTTAAAAAAGGCTCACCTTCGATATTGATATCACGATCTACTCTGATCATTGGGTTGTTTTTACTATCCAGAATTGGTTTAAAGCGATCTATGGTTTTAACACGCTTGATCAAATGGATTATAATGGCGATTAAAATGATCGGAGAAAAGAGCACTAACCACCAGTTTTTCTTGTGGAAGGCCACAACCGAATCGAAAAAGTTTTTATCATCCTGGTGTGCTTTCCGCAATTGTGAAATGTAGAAAAGATACCTGAAGAAAAGTCCTATGGCTAAAATAGAAAAAAGAATATAAGGCACTTGCGCCAGCTTGATGTTTCTGAAAATATCAAAAGCCCCTGTAAAAACAAGAACAAAGATACAGGCTATGATAAGAAAGAAAATCACACCACAGCCTTTCGCTATGGTCGTATCATAACTGCTCTTCTTGTCAAAGGCTTTTAAATTTAAACCATTTTTAGCCTGTCGGTTCACGATTTTGAACACCCCCCAAAAGGCCAATATGATTATTCCTGTAGGTAGCCAAAAATTTTCTAAACTGCTGTTGCTTTCGCGTTGCGTAAAAAATTGATTCAGTTCTGATTTGTGTTCAGGATTTAAAATAATAACACCAATTGCGTTAATGGTATTGGTAATACCCGTGCTAAAATCGTTTTGCCTGAAAGCGGGGAGGAGATTTTGTTCGGCAATATGTTTAAGCTTAACATCCGGCAATACACCTTCAATCCCAGTTCCCGTTATAAAGCGGTATTTTCGACGGTCTTTTGAAATAAACAGAAGCAAACCGTTATTGCTGGTTTTGGATCCAATTCCCCAGGTGTTAAAAAGCGCGTACGCAAAATCAAAATCTTCCTTGTCGTGATCAAAATCATTCACGATTACCACTGCCACCTGAACATTGGTTTGGTGCTCAAATTGGGTGATGGTGCCATTTAAAGTTGAAACCGCACCATCACCTAATATCAGATCAGGATCACTTACATAACCGCCACCATTTTTTTTAGGGTCTGGAATGTCTTTAACCTTGTATGCCGTTTGTCCAAAAGCAACATTTGCAGTTAAAAGGAAGAAAAATAAGGTAAAAGATTTAAATAAATGAGTGTTGAGCATCGTATAAATTTAGCTGTAGGTTTTTTACCTCATCATTTAACAATCGAGTAGCACTTTGGTTTACTCTTTTAATATTTTAGCCAAAACTTTATCCAGTTTAGCTTTATCTTTCATGTAGGCTTCTAAATCGTAAAGCTTTACGGTTTTAAATTCTATCGGGTGACTTTCGCTCTGCAATGAAATATAACCTGAGGTTAAAGCTTTGCCATCTATTTTCACTTTTGGATCGAAATTAGAAACATTACCACCACCAATTTGCGGTTTGGTATATTCTAGTACCACTTCGCCAGCAATAATGTGTTTTATAACCGAATCGCCCAATACTAAAAATTCTGCCGTTACCCATTGGTCGCCAGCATAAGTTTTCGATTTAGAATCTAAGCAGTGCGGCGTAAATAATTTACCATTGTAATTGATTAATGTACCCGGTGTACATACGTTACTGGTGTGGCGTTCGTGTTCGCCATCCCCGCCAAGAATCTGTCCTTCAATTGAAATTGGAAAATCCTGGTCTTTTAACATCGTAGCAGGATCCTGGCAATGCAACATGGCACCACTGTTTCTTGTAGCCCAGCCCTCACCACCTTTAGCCTGATCGCCAACAAAACGGTAGGTTACTTTTAAAAGATAGGCCGAAAAAGGTTTTTTGTAGAAAATATGTCCGTATTGCTGGTCAAATTCTTTGTATCCATCATAACTTACTTTCATTACACCGTTTTCAACACGGAAAGTATTGGCATAATTTTCTTTGTAATCATGTTTGGCGATTTTGATATTCCAATCTTTAAGATCTTTGCCGTTAAAAAGATTAATCCAGCCTTTTTGGGCATTGGCATTTAAGATTACGAGCGATAAAAATAATACAGTAAGGTAAATTGATTTTAATTTCATGGTTAACATTTGGGTTAGGTGCTAAAAGTATGAAATTTTTTTCTCTAAGAAAACAGTAGTAGTACAGTTAGTTCGGAGTCGGAAGTCAGGAGTCGGAAGTCTTTAGTCTATAGTTGGATAGTTTATGGTTGATTGTCTGGTAGCCAATTAAACAATCAGTTTATTTCTCTCTATATGTAACCCTAATGGGTAATTTATTTTATAAAAATCAATATGATTAACGTATAAATTATTTTTTTCCCTGCTGCTCCGTCTTGCCTCGGCTCGCCGCCGCCGAATGGCTCTTTCTTTTTGGCATCAAAAAGAAACAAAAAATGCCGGCTGAAAATTTTTCTTTCGAAGCAAGTGGAATGGCTGGTTCAGTGGAGCCCGAAAAATTTGTTAGGCCGGATTTAAGTAGAACGAAGATATGGTGCTATGGCCTAGTTGGCTGGAAATGCACAAGTAATAAGACTCTCATTAGTAAGTAATTACCAAATAACATTAATGGTAGCGGAGTCGAAGGGCTGGTGGCTCCTTGCTGGGAGTTTTTAATCGATTTAAACAATAACCAGTTTTCAGTTGGTCGTTCTACAGTTAACCAATTTCAACAATTAACCGATTAACCACTCTAACCAACTAAGAGGCTAACGAACCAAAAAAGGCTCTACTCTTTCCAATGCAAATGCCAGTTGTTCTTCCTGGGTAAGATCGGTATTGTCTAGAATAACGGCGTCGTCAGCTCTAACCAAAGGACTTTCTTTTCTGGTGGTATCGGCATAATCGCGGTGTGCTAGGTTTTCGAAAACTTCCTCTAAAGTAGTTTCGTTATTGCCTTTGCTTTCCAGTTCCTTAAATCTGCGTTCGGCCCTGATTTTTGGATCGGCTGTCATAAAGAATTTTACAGGTGCATCAGGGAAAACGGTGGTGCCGATATCGCGCCCATCCATAACAATGTTTTTTGATTTTCCCATGCGCTGCTGCTGTTTCACCATTTCGTGGCGAACAATTTTATGCGCTGATACCTCACTTACATTTTCTGAAACAGGCATTAAACGGATTTCATCAGAAACTTCTTCACCGTTTAGGGTAATGTGTGATTCGTAATCGCGTGAATGGAAATTTAATTCGATGTGTTGTAAAGCATCAACAACTTTGGCATCATCAGCAATATTGATGTTATTTCTTAAAAAATACAGGGTAACGGCACGGTACATCGCTCCGCTATCTACATAAATGAAACCTAATTTTTTAGCCAATGCCTTTGCTAATGTACTTTTCCCGCAAGATGAGTAGCCATCTATTGCTATTACCAGGTTTTTCTTCATCGTGGTGCAAAGGTAAAAAATAGAAACAAAATGCTGAATTTTTTAAAGGTATAAAGATAGATTCTAAACAAGTTTATGCTAAAACATTGATTTGATGGATGTGTTTAATTATAAAAATAATACACCATTATGTTACTATCTGAAAGAATGTTGTCGGCGCTGAATAATCAGGTTAAACTGGAAGCCGAATCATCACAAGTTTATCTGGGCATTGCCTCATGGTTAGAAACGCAGCCTGGTTTAGAAGGTTATACAGAATTTTTCTACCGCCAGAGCGACGAAGAACGTCACCATATGCTTAAGTTGATCCATTATATTAACGACCGCGATGGACATGCGATAATCACGGCATTAGATATGCCGAAAAATTCTTTCTCACAGGTAATAGAAGTATTTCAGGATTTTTTGGATAATGAGTTATTGGTGTCCAAAAGTATTAACGATCTGGTAGAACTTTCGCTGAACGAAAAAGATTACCTTACTTTCAAATTCTTGCAATGGTATTTAGATGAGCAGTTGGAAGAAGAAAAAATGGCGAAAACCATGTTAGAGAAACTTCAATTGGTTGGCAGTGATAGGGGAGGTATTTACCAGTTGGATAAAGATATCGTGGGTTTGCGTAGCAAGGTGAGCGCGTCAAAAGAAGAAGAATAACCTATTTTTATTAAGCTCCAAATTCTTACTTTTGCGGCATGTTACCCACAAGAGAAGAAATTTTACGGTCTGTTATTTTCAAAACCTCCAGAAGTGGGGGCAAAGGTGGGCAGAACGTAAATAAGGTTTCGAGTAAGGTAGAACTTATTTTTAATGTTGATGCTTATGCATATTTTAGTGATGAGGAGAAAACATTACTAAAAGAAAAATTGGCTAATCGCCTGGATACTGAAGGCCTGTTACACATCGTTTCACAAGAAGATAGGAGCCAGCTTTTAAACAAAGAGAAAACCATTGCGAAACTGATCGATTTATTAAGGCGTTCGCTTATTGTACAGAAGAAAAGAAAGCCAACCAAGATTCCTAAAGGAGTTATCGAAAAGAGGTTAAAAAATAAAGCCTCCACTGCTGAAAAGAAAAGAAATCGGAAAGTAAGTGATTTTTGAAAATACAATGTGTCAGATAGAAATATCTGACACCACATTTACACAGTTAATGGCGAGTTTTTCAACTTTCCAACCTTTGAACATTTAACCTAACTCTTCCCAAACCGATAATACAAACTCAATCCCCCATAATTCTGTGCTTTGGCCACACTTTTAACCTCTTTGGTTTTGAAAATCACGTTAAAATCTGCTGTGAACCGTTTTGAACTGTAATTTATACCAAATTGTTGTTCAAAAACAATTGGTTTTACGCCAAATGTTAGCGGACTATTGTCGTTAAATAAACTTCCCTGAATGGTGGCATCGTAGGCAACAAAGTTTAATTGTGGTTTTATATAAAAGAAGAATTCCGAATTGTTTAGGCTTTTGGTTTTAGCATTCCCGATCACCGCATTATGGTACGCACTATTGAACAATTGATTTACTTTTCCAATTCTGAACAAGACTGATGTTCCCAGTCCGGAAAATGTTGTACCTAAATTGGCATATCCCTGTGCACTGATATCGACAATTGGGTCTTCGGGTCTGAAAAGTAATTTACTGTAATTTGCAGCAAGGTTTATGGCCAATTCATTTTTGATCTGGTAATCCCAGCCTGCAGGCGTATAAAAACCAACCGTTTTATGTAAAAAACGCTGTGCGGTTTGTGCGAGCGAATTTGGTCCAACGGTTCCCAATTCTACACTGGTTTTTAAAACACTTTCATTTTTATAGAAAACAGAATAAGCACCACCAGCATAAAGATAACCCGCAAAAGGCCTGTCCTGATCTTCTTTGTTAGGAACCATGCCCCAGTAAGGGGTGTACATTTTCTGCCCGGCAGAAATTTCGTAGGTCTTTTTTTCTATTTTGTCCGACAGTTTTTCGGTATTAATGGCATGGCGAAAGTAGATAAACAATCCATTGGTATAATAACGGTCGTTTAAAGTTGCCAGATAAGCATCGTTTTCGGTTTTAAAACCAAACTCGTTTTTAAATGACTGTGCGAAACTGGCTGAAGCAACCAAACAAAAAACTATGGCGGATAAAAGTGATTTCATAAAAAAAGCCCAGGCAATTACCTGGGCTATAAAAGTATTTATTGTTATTGGATTTTTAATTGTTAATCCAAAAGAATTACAATTTAGTTCACAATCGGAGCAATTTTAATGCTTAAATCCAATGGTTTTTTAACCTTATTCTTAGTTAAGGCCAGCTCAATTACTTCGCTCATTTCGGTTACATAATGGAATGTTAAGTCTTTAATGTAATTTTCTTTTATTTCTAAAATATCTTTACGGTTGCTTTTGCAAAGGATAATTTCTTTAATGTTTGCTCTTTTGGCCGCAAGTATTTTCTCTTTGATGCCACCAACCGGAAGTACTTTTCCGCGTAGTGTGATCTCGCCTGTCATGGCTAAATGTTGTTTCACCTTGCGTTGTGTAAATGCGGATGTTAATGCGGTAAGCATGGTTACTCCAGCCGATGGACCATCTTTTGGCGTAGCACCTGCCGGCACGTGAACATGTACATCCCAATTGTCGAATAGCGAATAATCAATGTCGAATTCGGCTGCATGGGCACGTAAATAAGCCAAGGCAATTACTGCCGATTCTTTCATTACATCACCCAGGTTACCGGTTAATGTTAATTTTCCTTTTCCAGGGCTTAAGCTTGATTCGATGAAAAGAATGTCGCCCCCAACGCTTGTCCAGGCTAAACCTGTTACTACACCAGCCACTTCATTTCCTTCGTACAAATCCTTATCGTAAATCGGAGCGCCTAAAATACGCTCGACATCATCACTGCTTAAGTTTGCATCATAGGTTTCTTCCATGGCGATTTTTGTGGCCACACCACGCACCAAAGAACCTATTTTTTTCTCTAAACCACGAACGCCCGATTCTCTGGTATAATCTTCGATCACTTTCTCAATCAGGGCAGTTTTAAGACTGATATCCTTGGTTTGGATTCCATGATTTTCTTTCTGTTTTGGTAACAGGTATTTTTTAGCGATCTCTATTTTTTCTTCAATGGTATATCCGTTAACCTCAATTATTTCCATACGATCTAACAAAGCAGGCTGTATGGTGCTTAAAGAGTTTGCTGTTGCAATGAACAGGATATTTGATAAATCGTAATCCACTTCCACATAATGATCGTAAAACGCATTATTTTGCTCAGGGTCTAAAACCTCCAGCAAAGCTGATGATGGATCACCACGGTGGTCGGTACCTACTTTATCAATCTCATCTAAAACAAAAACAGGATTATCTGCACCAGCTTTTTTAATGGATGAAATGATGCGGCCAGGCATCGCACCAATATAAGTTTTACGGTGACCACGGATTTCTGCTTCATCGCGGATACCGCCTAAAGCCATACGTACATATTTACGGCCCAATGCTTTTGCAATTGATTTGCCTAAAGATGTTTTACCAACTCCCGGAGGGCCAACTAAACATAAAATTGGCGCTTTCATATTGCGTTTTAGTTTGAGTACAGCCAGGTACTCAATAATACGCTGTTTTACTTTCTCTAAACCAAAATGGTCTTTATCTAAGATGCGCTGTGCTCTTTTTAGGTCGAAGTTATCTTTGGTAAATTCACTCCAGGGTAAATCTAAAAGTAACTCTAAATAATTTAACTGTACCGAATAATCAGGCGCGGCAGGGTTCATTCTACCAAGCTTATCTATTTCTTTATCAAAGTGATCTGCAACTGCCTGAGTCCATTTTTTCTTTTTAGCTCTTTCCTGTAGGGCATCAAATTCTAAATCGGCCGAGTTACCCCCCAATTCTTCCTGAATGGTTTTTAGCTGTTGATTTAAGAAATAATCGCGTTGTTGCTTGTCTAAATCGGTACGTACTTTCGATTGGATCTGATTTCTCAGCTCGAGCATTTGTAACTCGACCATTAAAAGCTCCATTACTTTTTGTGCCCTTTCCTGCAATTTACCCATTTCGAGTATTTTTTGCTTATCGGCCATTTCGGCATTCATGTTTGATGAAATGAAATTGATCAAAAATGAATTGCTCTCGATGTTTTTAAGCGCAATACTGGCTTCGCTCGGGATGTTTGGAGAAAGCTGTATAATCTGCGAAGACATTTCGCGGATAGAGGCAATCAAGGTTTTGAACTCTTTATCTGCCTTGTGTTTCTGCTCCTCAAATTTCTTAACAACAGCTTTGATGTAAGGTTCGTTCTGTACCTCTTCAATCAAGCTGAAACGTTGCTTGCCCTGGATGATTACCGTGGTATTTCCATCGGGCATTTGCAAGAGCTTAATGATGTTTGCAACAGTACCAACGGTGTTAAGCTGCTCAAAAGTAGGATCTTCTATCGAAACATCTTTTTGAGAAACTACTCCAATAATTTTATTTCCTTTGTACGCTTCTTTAATTAATTTAATCGATTTATCTCTTCCAACGGTAATGGGAATCACTACACCTGGAAATAAAACTGTGTTTCGCAAAGGCAATATGGCCAACGTTTCGGGCGTTTCCTCATTGTTCATTTCCTCTTCGTCCTGTTGAGACATTAGAGGGAAAAATTCGGTATCCTCGTTTATGATTGGCATTGCTGTATGGAAATCAAATATATCTTGTTTACTCATTATCACATTTTCCGCTAACGACAAACTGGCAGTTTAATCGTATCCACTTTGTTTAATTTTGTTATTAAGTTAATAAATTCAACTCTTGTGCCAAAGTGAAAATAGCATTAATCTTATGTTAAAAAGGCAGAGTAACATAAATATTTCAGCCAGTATCATATAAAGCATATTTTAACGTTTAAGCTAATGTTTAGGACGTTTGGTTTAAATGAAAGAAAATTAAAAACTTTTAAATTATCAGAATAGGATTATATTGCAAAAAATTTCTCCTATAAATTTTGTTAGGCGTTAGATTCGTTAAACTTATTACTCATACATGAACTATTTTAAAAAGGCTATTTTAGGACTCATTATTTTTTCATCTACCGGTAGTTTTGCCCAAAGCAGTTACGAAAGAAGCATGCAGGCCATGATGAAAGGTGATTATAAAACTGCCGCCGCTCAATTAGAAAAAGCTGATGCCAAAACACCTGATAATGCAAATGTGCTGCAAATGCTTGGTTATTCTTATTTTCAAAACCGTGAATACGAGAAATGTATTGCCACCTATAGCCGTTTATTAACGATTAAACCTACTGAAGTTACGGCTTATTATTACCGCGGCATAGCCAGGTTAAAAATTGCAAATGATCCGAAAGAGTCGTTAAATACCATGCGCGAGAATTTTTATTTGGCATCTCTCAAAGATTTTACAAAAGCAATCGAAATTAATGGTGATGAAGATGCCCAGATGTTCCAGAACCGTGGTTTAGCGTATAAAGATTATGCAATTTTCAAATCTTTTAAAGCAAAGAAAAAAGAAGAAAAAGCAGCTTGTGTGGCATCTTTCAATAACTCAATAGCTGATTTTCAGAAAGTATTGACCCTACAGCCCTTAAGAAAAGATATTATTGACTGGGTAACTTACGATAAAGCCCAGATAGCAACCTTAAAATAAAATTTAGTCATAAAGAAAAGGGGAATGAATAACTTCGAGTCCCCTTTTTTTATTTCAATTTTCCAACAATTGAATATTTCTTCTCATTTAACAACCTGATTTTCTGTTGATTTTTGATCGAATATAAGCTGTCGGGATAATAGGTTAAGGTATCCAGCGATCGGTATAAGATATTTTTGTTATCGATAATGATCTCTATTTTACCTGCTTTCTGCCCTTTCCAGGTAATAGAAACCTTTTTGATAGGGATTTTTTTATTATCAGAAGTATAACTATCTACTCCGTTTTGTTCTTTTATTTTAAAACTCCCTTTCCACGATGTTTTATTAATGTCGGCATTGACAAAGATGGCCAACTCTTTTGTCCAGTCGGCTATTTTGGCTGTTTTATTTTCTGCCGCACCATTTATGCTAACCGTTTTGTTTACATCTGGATTTAGTTTTTGCAAACGGGTAATTTCCTTTTCGAAATATCCTTTTAAATCAAAATATAATAAATCAGTATTTGCTTCGGCTTCTTTTCGCTGATTACAGGAAAACAAGGCCAAAGCAAATACCAGAAGATACAGTTTTTTAACCATTATACTAAAACGTTTCCTGTCATTTCTTCTGGAATGGCAACACCTAATATTTTTAAAACAGTAGGAGCAATGTCGCCTAATTTTCCATCAGCAATGGTTTTATAATCCTTATCGATTAAAATACAAGGAACCAGGTTGGTGGTGTGTGCGGTATTGGCAGACCCATCTCCGTTAACCATAAACTCCGAATTGCCATGATCGGCCAAAAGAATAAATGAATAACCGTTCGCCAAACCTGTATTTACAACCGTTTCTGCACATTTATCAGCCGTTTCTACTGCCTTGATCACTGCTTCAAAAACACCTGTATGGCCAACCATATCCGGATTGGCAAAGTTTAGGCAGATAAAATCGGCCCAACCCGTTTCCATTTCTTTGGTAATGGCATCTGTAATTCCTGCTGCACTCATTTCTGGTTGAAGATCGTAGGTTGCTACTTTAGGCGAAGGAACTAAAAGTCGTTTTTCATTTTTAAATTCAGCTTCCCTTCCACCTGAGAAAAAGAAAGTTACGTGTGGATATTTTTCAGTTTCGGCAATGCGGATCTGGTTTTTATTATTATTCGCCAGTACTTCACCAATGGTTTGTACTAAATCATCTTTAGTGAAAATTACATTTACCTTTTCAAAACTTTCATCATAAGTTGTCATCGTAACATAATACAATGGCAGTTTATGCATTTGTTGTTCCGGGAAATCCTTTTGTGTTAAAGCCGTTGTAATCTCACGACCTCTATCGGTACGGAAATTGAAACAGATCACCACATCGTCGTTTTGAATGGTCGCTACCGGAGCGCCATTATCTTTTGTTAAAACAATTGGTTTTAGAAATTCATCAGTTATGCCATCTGCATACGATTTTTTAATGGCTGCCAAAGCATCCTGAGTTTTTTCGCCAACACCATTAACCATTACATCGTAAGCCTGTTTAACACGCTCCCAACGGTTATCGCGGTCCATTGCATAATAACGGCCAACCATTGTAGCCAATTTGGCATTGGTATTTTGAATGTGATTTTCAAGGTCGGTAATAAAACCCAATCCAGAGTTAGGGTCAGTATCACGGCCATCTAAAAAAGCATGAACATAAGTGTTCGGTACCTGTGCCTCATTTGCGGCATCACATAAGGCTTTTAAATGCTCGATGTGCGCATGCACGCCACCGTTCGAAACCAAACCTATAAAGTGAACCGCTTTGTTGTTTTGTTTGGCATAATCGAATGCGCTTACCAAAATAGGATTGCTGTGTAATTCTCTGTCTGTAATGGATTTGTTGATTCTTCCAAGTTCCTGGTAAACCACACGCCCAGCACCTAAATTCATGTGTCCAACTTCAGAGTTGCCCATTTGTCCGGCTGGTAATCCTACTGCTTCACCAGAGGCTTCCAGTTTAGAATTAGGATAGTTTTTTAATAGCGAATCGAAAAAAGGAGTATTGGCAGCATAAGCAGCATCGGAATTATCTTGTTTTCCGTAGCCCCAACCATCTAGAATTATAAGTGCGAGTTTTTTATCGTTTACCATTTTTATTGAAAAATTTATGATCCATATTAAAACATTTTCATGTATAACATGTTTTAGTGTTTTGTTTATATGGCAAATATAGCTTTATTGAAGCTTATACAAATTAAGAAATCCTTTTTTTGATATGCTAATGGCATAATTTTAGCTATAGGGTTCTGTATAAAATACAGAAATGATCCGGAGCTTATTTTTATTCATTATTAGTTTGTCATCATTATATAGTTCTACAGCCCTCCAGGCTGATATTATTGATGATTTATCCTCGTATTTTAAGGCTGGCAATTCAAAAGAAATAGCCAAAAATTTTGCTTCAACCATCGAACTGATCATAATTGATGAGGAAGATGTATACTCAAAAGCACAAGGTGAACAGATTTTGAGAGATTTTTTCATCAAACATCCTCCGGTAAAAACAAGTATTTTTCATAAAATTAATACCAATCCAAACTACCGCTTTGGTGTAGTAATCTTAAACACTGCGAAAGAAACTTTCAGGGTTTCCATTACCATGAAGAAGTTCAATACAAGCTTTTCGATTACGGAATTGAGAATCGAACCTGCAAAAGATTAACCGCGTAGCTGATTAATTCTTAAAATCCGCTATTCAGCGTATCTTTATACCCATTAGTAAATTGTCTGCTAACAAATATTTCTTATTTTTGCGGCATAAAATCTACATTTTGGATATTCAACTTATACAACAATTTATAAAAAATGCCCTTACCGAAGATGTTGGTGACGGCGATCATACCTCACTTTCAACCATTCCTTCTGGAACACAGGGAAAAGCCAAGCTGATTATCAAAGAAGATGGTATTTTGGCGGGGATTGAACTGGCTCTTGAGATTTTTAAGGAAGTTGATGCCAATCTGAAAGTTGAAGTATTATTGCAGGATGGTGCAGCAGTTAAAGTAGGAGATATCGCATTAACTGTTGCAGGAAGCACACACGCTATTTTAATCGCAGAGCGATTGGTTCTAAACTGTATGCAACGCATGAGTGGTATTGCTACTAAAACCCATCGAATTATTTCGTTATTGAAAACAACTAAAACCAAGATTTTAGATACCCGTAAAACTACGCCTGGTCTTCGTTATTTAGAAAAATGGGCAGTAAGGATTGGTGGTGGCGTAAATCACCGCATAGGTTTATATGATATGATCTTGATTAAAGATAACCATGTAGATTATGCCGGTGGGATTTCGAATGCCATTACAGCTGCTCAAAAGTACCTCGTTGATCAAAATAAAAGTCTTCAGATTGAAATTGAAGTTAGGAATCTGGATGAATTATCGCAGGTTTTGGCTATTGGTGGTGTTGATCGTATTATGCTTGATAACTTCAGTTTTGAAAACTTAAGGGCTGCTGTTGCATTAATCGATGGCAGATTTATTACAGAGGCTTCAGGTGGCATTACCGAAGAAAATGTTGCCGAATATGCGGCCTGTGGTGTAGATTTTATTTCGATGGGCGCGCTTACACACTCTGTGAAAAGCCTGGATATGAGTTTAAAAGCATACTAAAGTGATTTGCTATAAAATTAAAAGCTTATTTTTTGTATCATTGTAGGCTATGGTTACGGTTTATTCTCTCAGCGCGCTATTAATTGCTTACCTTTTTGGATCTATACCAACAGCTGTATGGCTTGGTCAGGCCTTTTATGGGGTTGATGTAAGAGAATACGGAAGTGGTAATGCTGGCGCTACCAATACTTTTAGGGTATTGGGCAAAAAAGCCGGAATTGCCGTAATGATCATCGATATTGCGAAAGGTTATACCGCAACCAATCTGGCTTATTTAATCGGCATGTCGGTAACCGGGCCACAAAACTCAGTCGTTTTTGTTAATTATCAGCTTGCGCTTGGCGTAACCGCAGTAATGGGGCATTTATTTCCTGTATTTGCTGGTTTTAGAGGGGGTAAGGGGGTTGCTACGCTTTTTGGAATGATTTTGGCAGTTAACTTCGAAGCATCTATGCTTTGTGTTCTGGTTTTTGTGGTGGTATTGTTATTAACTAAATATGTTTCGCTAAGCTCCATCTGCGCAGGATTTACTTTTCCGCTCAGTGTGGTGTTTTTGTTTCAGGTTTCGATCAAATCTGAAGTGCTTTATGGCATGGTGGTTTGTATCTTAATCCTCGTTACGCATCAAAAAAACCTCGAAAGGTTGCTGAAGGGCAAAGAATCTAAAGTGTATTTGTTTAGGAAGAAAACGAATTAATTGAACAAAACACATTTCATTAAAACTTATTTATAGGCTTACTGTTTAATCTTCGGTTTTGCTTATCAGTATTTACTAATCATTTTAAATCGCATTTATGAAAAAGTTATTTTTAACAGCGAGTGTCGCTGGGATTTTATTATTTAACTCATGTTCTACCGTTCCGTTAACAGGCCGTAGTCGATTTGATTTAGTGAGTAACGATCAGGTGCTGCCAATGGCGTTCCAGGCTTATAGTACTTTCTTAACAGAAAATAAATCGACAGTTTTACCCGCTTCTAATGCGCAGGCATTAAAGGTGAAAACTATCGGCAGCAGGCTAATTACAGCTGTAAAATCGTATATGAATAGCAATAACTATGGTAACCTGATTGCAGACTACCAATGGGAAGTTAACGTGGTTCAGAATAACGAAAAAAATGCCTGGTGTATGCCAGGTGGGAAAATTGTGGTCTATACCGGGATTTTACCTGTAACGCAGGATGATGCAGGTTTAGCTACCGTAATGGGCCACGAGATTGCACATGCCATTGCTGGTCACTCGGCAGAGCGTATGTCGCAGGAGATGGTTGCACAGGGTGTTGGTGCAGCAGCAGGTGTAGCTTTATCTAAAAACCCGAAAACGCAATCTATTTTCAATACCCTATACGGTGTAGGTACTCCGGTTGCCATGCTAAAATTTAGCCGTAACCAGGAGTTAGAAGCCGATCGTTTAGGTCTGATTTTTATGGCCATGGCCGGATACAATCCACAAAGCGCTACTGCTTTCTGGAATAGGATGTCGGCGTCTTCTGCAGGTGCACAAAAACCGGCAGAGTTTTTAAGCACCCACCCAAGTGATGCCACGCGTATTGCACAGATTCAAAAATATTTACCCGAAGCACAACAGTATTATAAAAAGTAAGGTTAGAAGCCGGAAGATAGAAAGGCGGAAGGTTTTTGCATCATGCAGAAATTTTCCGCCTTTTTTGTTTTCCGAAAATTTGTCATTCTGAGTTTAAGAAGAATCTGAAATTCGAAAGTGTAAAACGTTACAGTAAGAGATAAAAAGATTCTTCACTGCGTTCAGGATGACATACTATGAATGAAAAATTTAACCAATAAACTAACCCCCCAATACCTTCAAAATAGCACTGGCTTTCAATAAACATTCATCGTATTCTGAAACGGCACTGCTTTGATAAGTAATAGCCCCACCAACCTGAAAAGATAAATATTTAGCCTCAGCGTTATATAATATGCTTCGGATAACCACATTAAAATCGAAATCCCCATCCGGACTGATGCATCCGACTGAGCCCGAATAAATGCCACGTTTGGTTACTTCATATTCTTCAATCAATTTCATGGCTTTAACCTTTGGCGCACCTGTCATGGAACCCATTGGGAAGGCGTTTTTAATGGCATCAATAAAATGAACCTTCGGATTTAATTCGCAGCTAATGGTAGAGATCATCTGATGAACCTGCGGAAAGCTGTAAATGCCAAATAATTCATTAACGGTAACAGAACCCTTAGCAGCCGATTTGGTAAGGTCATGACGTACCAAATCAACGATCATTACATTTTCTGCCTGTTCTTTAATGTCGTTCCTGAGCTGCAATTTTATAGCCTCATCTTCCACTGGATCCAAACTTCTTTTAGCAGTTCCTTTAATGGGTTGTGAGGTAAGTTTTGATCCTCGTTTGCACAAAAATCTTTCAGGTGTAGCAGACAAAATATATTGATCGTAAACCTTAAAATAACCCGCAAATGGAGTAGGGGATACTTCGTTTAACGCTTCAAAAGTTTGGACTGGGTTTATTTCGGCATGTTTGGCAAAAAACTCCTGACAAAAATTAACCTCGTAAATATCCCCCCTGATGATATGATCTCGTAATGCATCTACTTTATTGATGTACTGGTCTTTTGATAATCTTTGTGTGATTTTTATCGCTTTCGATTGGTTTTTTGGCTTAAACTGAAACGAATCGATATCCGTTAAAATGGAGTGATCGCCAATTAAGACCTCAGCTTTACCATTTTTAAATGCGATCAAATATTTCGGAACGAAAAAGTATAAATCAGGGAAGCCCAAATGATCAGGATGACTGGAATAGAGATCTTCAGTTTCGTTTTTTAAATCGTAGCTAAAGAATCCAAAAACCCATTGTTTATGTGTAATATAAAAGCTTTTTAACTGGTCAAAGGAGTTGCCTGCCGAACATTTTAATTCAGCGTCTGCACCCGCAGCGATAATAAAATCGTAGGCCGAATAGGCATCTTTGTAATCGTTTGAATCTAAAAAACAACATACTTCGAACTGGTTTGCCCAGTGCAATGCTTTTTGTTTAAAATGGGATATATTTTGTTGGTTTTTCAAGTTGCGGCAAAGGTAGAAATTGAGATGGTAATTGTAAGAAATTAATTTTACCTTGGATTTTATAAACTCATGAAAGTAAAGTATCTATTCCTCTTCCTCCTAGCTATACTCATATTCAGTTGTTCGATGCTTAAACAAAGAAAAATTTATCTTGACGAACTTCAAATCGCTAAAGTGAAAATGGAAACGACTAATGCGAAAGATTCCTGTGCAATAGTAGATATCCTGTACTACTTTCCAAATATGGAAAAGTGCGAATCGAACAAAAAATTTGCAAACCTATATGTATGTAAACAGGAATCAACAGGAGACACGCTTTATGTTTTTGCTGATTGCGGCCGGGAGAAAACCCTTCCATTTTTTAAAGGCGTTTATCTTGCAAAAGATAGTATTAAAAATAAAGTTGTAAAAGAGCTGGTGGTTTCGATACCTGAGAATTATATCATCCCCAAAAAAGCTAAATATGTTTTCTCTGATTTACTCTGGGTAGAAGATTGAAGATGATGTTAAGCAGGTTGTTAAGTTAATTTGCTATCAATTGATAAGCGTTGTCAACTTTCGCTCGCTTCTGTCATTAAAGTTGACAAGGCTGAAATGAAAAAAGCAACCCGTTATGGATTGCTTTTCTTTATTATCTATCTCCGTCATTTCGACCGTAGTGGAGAAATCTTTATAGGCGATTCATATAGATCTATCTTCCGAAAATTCGGGACTGCGCTGCAGTCGAGATGACGAAAGTCGTACTTTAACGTAATTCTAAAGTTTGTGCTCTATCTGGTCCTACCGAAAGGAATTTAATTGGCACTTCTAACTCTTTTTCTAAGAACGCGATGTAATCATTCAATTTAGCTGGAATTTGATCAACTGAAGTAATTTTAGTTACATCAGTAGCCCAGCCATCAATTGCTTTTAACACTGGTTTTGGTTCGATAGAAATAATGTCATAAGGCATGTAATCGATCGTTTCACCATTATATTCGTAATGTGTACAAGCATAAATAGTATCGAAAGTATCTAAAACATCCGCTTTCATCATAATTAACTCGGTAACACCGTTTAACATGATGGCATATTTTAATGCAGGAAGATCAATCCAGCCACAACGGCGGGCACGACCTGTTGTTGCACCAAATTCGTGACCTAAAGCGCGTAAATTTTCGCCAACTTCGTTATCCAATTCAGTAGGGAAAGGACCGCCACCAACACGTGTGCAATATGCTTTAAAGATGCCATAAACAGCACCAACTTTATTAGGCGCAATACCTAAACCAGTACAAGCACCAGCAGTTGTAGTGTTACTTGAAGTTACAAAAGGGTACGAACCGAAATCTACATCCAATAAAGTTCCTTGTGCACCTTCAGCTAAAACGGCTTTTCCTTCTTTTAAGAAACCATTAACATAGTGCTCGCTATCTACGTGCGGAATGGTTTTTAAGAATTCGATCGCCTCGAAGAATGAAGCTTCTTTTTCTGCCAGTTCATATTCGAAACCTTCGTAATGAGAAAGAATTTCAGTGTGTTTTTCTACCAATTTAGCATAACGCTCTTTGAAATCAGGTAGGGTAGTATCGCCAACACGTAAACCATTACGTCCGGTTTTGTCCATATAAGTTGGACCGATACCTTTTAAGGTTGATCCAATTTTATTTTTACCCATACGTGCTTCATTTGCAGCATCCAATAACTGGTGGGTGGGTAAAATCAAGTGTGCTTTACGGGCAATTACCAATTTGCCATCGGCAACAGGATCATGTCCAGCTTTTTTTAAATTATCTAACTCTCTTTTTAGGATTATAGGGTCGATTACTACGCCATTACCAATAAGATTCATGGTTTTTTCGTTAAAAATTCCTGAAGGGATTGTATTTAAAACGAATTTTTTGCCATCGAACTCTAAAGTATGTCCGGCATTTGGGCCACCCTGAAAACGGGCAATAAGATCATATTTTGGACTTAGTACATCAACGATTTTTCCCTTTCCTTCGTCGCCCCATTGCAGGCCGAGAAGTACATCTACTTGCGTCATTATTTAATAAATTAAGCTGGTTTTATTTGTATTATGATTTAATTTCTTCGATTTTTTCGGCTGTTTCTGCACTTTCGCTTACTTTTCTGGCCATACTGCAATCGGAGCAGAAGCCATAAAGATTTAGCGAATGGTGTTTCACATCAAATTTTAAAAGATCACCAACCATGGTTTGGATCTGGTGGATTCGGGGATCGCAAAATTCTACTACTTTACCACATTCAATACAGATCACGTGATCGTGCTGGCGGTAACCGTAAGATTTTTCGAATTGTGCCATGTTTTTACCAAACTGGTGTTTGGTAACTAAATCGCATGAAACCAATAACTCCAAAGTATTATAAACCGTAGCACGACTTACGCGGTACTTTTGGTTTTTCATATGGATATAAAGGGTTTCTACATCAAAGTGGTCGTTTCTTGAATATATTTCTTCCAATATAGCGAAACGCTCTGGTGTTTTACGTAGATTTTTGTTTTCTAAATAAGCCTCAAAAATCTTGCGAACGAGCTCATTTGTTTTTTGTTCAGACATAGTTTTTAAACTCCATTCAAAGGTAGGTAAATTGTTTTGAAAAATGATTACACGGATTAAATCATTACACAGATTTGTATTAAGTCGAAGGTCTGAGGTCGGGAGTCAAAAGTTTACATTACAAATAATTCCGACTTCGGTCTCCCGACTTTCGGACTAACTAGGCATCAAACCTGGTCACTCCGGTAACGCCTCTAACTTTTAATAAATTTTTAATCAGGTTTTCTAAATGTTCGGTATCGTTTACAAAAATCATAATCGAACCATCAAAAATCCCCTCATTGGTATCTACCGTAATTGACCGCATATTTACTTTGAAGTCGGTAGAAATTACCCTGGTGATATTATTGATCAATCCAACATCATCAATACCCACAATACGTAAGCCTGTTAAAAATGTAAGTTCCTGTTGTTTGTTCCATTTGGCTTTTACTATCCGGTAGCCATAATTTGACATTAATTGGGCAGCATTGGGGCAATTCGTTCTGTGAATTTTAATGCCTTCACTTACCGTAACAAAACCAAAAACATCATCGCCAGGGATTGGATTACAGCAAGCGGCTAAAGTATAATCTATCTTTTGTAAATCTTCTCCGATCAATAAAATGTCGTTTTCCGAACCTTTCATTTTAGTCTTCACCATGTCAACCGTTAGGTTTTCAGGGCGCTCCGGGTTTCGGTTTTCGACTTCTTTTTCGCTCGATAAATACTCTTTAATATCTTTTAGCTCAATTTTTCCAAGTGCAACATTCACAAAAAGCTCTTGTGTAGAAGGCAGTTTGAAGAAATAGCTTAGCTTTTGTAAATTATCGGTATTGTAGGTGATTTTTAATGATTTTAGCTTTCTTTCTAAGATTTCCTTGCCATTTTCCGCAATTTTCCGCTTTTCTTCTTTTAGAGAAGATTTGATCTTCGATTTGGCTTTTGCAGTAACCACCACATTTAGCCAGTCTTCTTTTGGGGTTTGCTTGCTCGAGGTGATAATCTCTACCTGATCACCATTTTGAAGTTTGTAAGAGATTGGAACCAGTTTGTGGTTTACTTTGGCGCCGATACAGGTTGCACCCACATCGGTATGGATTTCAAAAGCAAAATCTAATGCAGTAGCGCCTAAAGGCAACTGGATCAAGGCGCCTTTTGGCGTAAAAATGAAAATCTCATCAGAGAAGAGGTTCATTTTAAAATCATCCAGGAAATCTAACGCGTTGGCTTCAGGATTGCTCAGCATTTCGCGCACTTTCTGAATCCATTGATCCAAACCATTATCATTGCTCGATTCCTTGTATTTCCAGTGGGCAGCAAAACCCTTTTCTGCAATCTCATTCATACGCTGTGTGCGAATCTGCACCTCAACCCATTGTCCGCGGGGACCCATTACGGTAGTATGCAGACTTTCGTAGCCATTCCCTTTTGGTGAGGAAACCCAATCGCGTAAACGGTCGGGATTGGGGCGGTATAAATCGGTTACAATAGAATATGCTTTCCAGCAATCTGCCTTTTCATTTTCAGGGGCCGAATCCAGAATAATCCGGATGGCAAAAAGATCATACACCTCTTCGAAAGGAATATTTTTCTTTTTCATCTTGTTCCAGATGGAGTGGATCGATTTTGGCCGGCCATAAACATCGGCCACTAAACCCTGTTCGTGAACGATTTCATCAATCGGTTCGACAAATTTTTTGATGAAAAGCGCACGTTCTGCTTTTTTCTCGTTTAATTTTTTTGCGATGAATTTGTAAGTATCAGGGTCAAGATATTTCATCGAAAGATCTTCCAACTCTGATTTTATGGCATATAAACCCAAACGATGGGCTAATGGGGCATATAAGTAAATGGTTTCTGAAGCGATTTTAAGCTGCTTATGGCGTGGCATAAAATCCATCGTGCGCATATTGTGCAAACGATCGGCAAGTTTGATCAGGATTACCCGAACATCATCTGCCAAAGTAAGCAGCATTTTACGGAAATTCTCTGCCTGCAAAGAGCTATTGGTATCGAAAACACCCGAAATTTTGGTTAAACCGTCGATGATTTTAGCAGTTTTTTTTCCGAATTCGCGTTCAATATCTTCTAGCGTGATATCGGTATCTTCTACAACATCATGCAATAGCGCACATACAATTGAAGTTGTTCCAAGCCCGATTTCTTCAGCAGCAATCTGCGCTACTGCAATAGGGTGGTAGATATAAGGTTCGCCTGATTTGCGCCGCATATCTTTGTGGCTTTCCAATGCCATATCAAAAGCTTTCCTGATCTCTTTCTTATCGCCCTTTTGTAAAGTAGATTTGCTTGCCCGTAGTAATGCCCTATATCTTTTTAGAATCTCTTGCTTTTCCGCCTCTAAATCAATCACTAACTCTGTCTTCATTTGTATTTTTTGCGTAAAAATTGCGTCTTATTTATGAATAAAACTTATATTAGTTTTGTGAAACAACTAATATATGAAATAACACCTAACTTTGTAAAAGTATAAATTTATGAAATTTAAAGGGCTCTTTTTTCTTTGTATTGTAATGATTTGTAGCATTTCGCTATGGGCTCAGGATCCTGTTGCCCCGGTATTCCCGAAAATGGGCAAGAGCGATACAATAAGAGTAGCCTCCACAAATGACAATGGCGTAATGATTCCATGGATGCAACTTAATGATGTATCTATTTATGCGCTCAGGATATGGAAGTCGCCTGCAGAACAGGCCGCATATAACCGTTTAAGGTATAATGTATTGAAAGTGATGCCTTATGCCTTGTTTGCAAAACGCAGATACGAGCAGTTGGAGCAGGATATTGCAAAAACACCGGAGAAAAAAGAACAAAAACAATTGGTTAAACAATGTGATAAAGAAATTAAAGACATGTTTAACCGCGAGATAAAAGATTTAACGATTACACAAGGTCAGATTTTAACGAAACTGATCGACCGTGAAGTGGGCAGAACAACCTACGAAATTGTAAAGCAAACCAAGGGTGGTTTTGCGGCATTTTCTTACCAGATTGTTGCCCGTGTAGTGGGACATAATTTAAAAAGCACTTACGATCCGACTGAGGATAGGGATATCGAATCTATTATCCGTACCTCGGGATTTTATCAATAACATATAATGCAGGAACGCATTCCGAATATTTATTCCTTTAAGGTTAAAAAAATTAATGGCGAAGAGCAGCCATTGTCAGCCTACCGAAATAAAGTTGTTTTAATTGTAAATACAGCTTCTGAGTGTGGTTTTACACCACAACTAAAAGAATTGCAACAGCTTAAAGACGAGATTAATAACTCTGATTTTGAAATTTTAGGCTTTCCGACCAACGATTTTGGAAAACAGGAACCGCTAAATGGTTCTGATATCGCGTCTTTCTGTGAGATCAATCACGGGGTAAAATTCCCTGTTTTTCACAAGATTATGGTGCGTGGTGAACATGCCCATCCGCTTTATCAATTTCTGAGCGATAAAAAACAAAACTCAAAATTAAGTTCGAAACCCCGTTGGAACTTTCATAAATACATCGTGAACAAAAATGGTGAACTGGAAGATTATTTTTTGCCATTTACCAAGCCATTGAGTTCGAAAATTAAAAAGAAAATTCAGCAGCTGCTGAATCAAAATGCCAAATAAATAATGAAATTAGATATTTTAGTGATAGCCGTGCATCCCGATGATGCGGAACTTTGTTGCTCTGGAACCATTTTAAAACATATTGCACTTGGTAAAAAAGTTGGAATTGTAGAATTAACCCGTGGTGAGCTGGGTACACGTGGTACCGCAGAAACCAGAGATGAAGAAGCGGCTGACTCTGCAAAAATTTTAGGCTTACATGCCCGTGAGAATTTAAGAATGCGTGACGGATTTTTTCAAAACGATGAATTTCACCGTTTGGAAGTAATTAAAGCGATTAGAAAATATCAACCCGAAATTATTTTAAGCAATGCTTTGGAAGACCGTCATCCTGATCATGGGAGAGCCGGAGATTTGGTTTATGATTCGGTTTTTTTATCGGGTTTGCCAAAAATAGAAACTTCGATAGATGGCATTAATCAGCAAGCGCACCGCCCAAGATTATTGTTACAGTACATTCAGGATCGGTACTTAAAACCTGATATTATTGTCGATATCACCGAACATATTGATAAAAAAATTGAATCCATCAAAGCATTCAAAACCCAGTTTTATAATCCTGATGTGGATGGATTGGAAACCTACATCTCCTCACCTGAGTTTTTCGAGAGCATGATCGGCCGTTCGAGAGAATTTGGTAAAAGTATTGGCGCAACCTTTGGTGAGGGTTTTACATCGCGGAAATTGTTGGGGGTGGATAATCTATTTGATTTGAGATAAGCTTTTTTAAACCGCAAAGAAAAAAAGAGATTAGCAAAGCACGCAAAGAAAAGCGCTAGCAATAAAGTAATTTTTCTTCTGTTTCTCTTTTTCTTCGCGAAAAACTTTGCGCCCTTTGCGGTTAAACTTGAAAGTCCAACAAAACCGCCCCTCGTTTGTTATTCTCAAAACGAATAATAATGGCGAATATATTCTCTTCTCTCAAAAATGCATACAACCTTTTTAAACACGTAGATTTCGATAAGTTAGAAGCTTTGTCGAAAAAAGTTGATCTACCCAAAATGGTCGAAACCATATCCAGCCTTGATGATAAACAGATTCAGGGCATGATGAAAATGATGGGTGGACCGCATAAAAAGAAAGAATTGCCGCCAATTGAAGGCGATTTCTATCATTTGGGCGATGAAGCCCTAAAAGATGAAGACCGGGAACTTCAGTTAAAAGTGCGTGCGTTTTTAGAAAAAGAAGTAAAACCGATTGTAAACCATTATTGGAACAAGGCTGAATTTCCTTTTGAAATCATTCCAAAACTTGCAGAGCTCAATATTTGTGGTTTAACTTATAAAGGTTATGGCTGTCCTGGGAAATCGAATTTAATGGAAGGGATTTTGGCGATGGAAATGGCACGGATCGATACCTCAATTTCTACGTTTTTTGGTGTTCAAAGTGGCCTGGCCATGGGCTCGATTTATTTATGTGGATCGGAAGAACAGAAACAGCAGTGGCTGCCGTTAATGCAGCAATTTAAAATTATCGGTGCATTTGGTTTAACAGAGCCCGAAGTTGGTTCTGCCGCTGCTGGCGGTTTAACCACCACTTGTAAAAAAGTAGATGGCAAATGGGTGTTGAACGGGCAGAAAAAATGGATTGGTAATGCCACATTTGCTGATATTTTAATTATCTGGGCCCGTGATGAAGAAAGTGGAGAAGTTAAAGGCTTTATTGTAAAAAAAGATAATCCAGGTTTTGCTGTGGAAAAAATGCAAGATAAAATGGCCTTGCGGATTGTGCAGAATGGAATTATTACCTTAACTAACTGTGAGGTGGAAGAAGCCGACCGCTTGCAAAATGCAAACTCATTTAAAGATACGGCCAAGGTATTACAAATGACAAGGGCAGGAGTAGCCTGGCAGGCTGTAGGTTGTGCCCGTGGAGCTTATGAAAATGCCTTGGAATATACCCGCACCAGAAAACAGTTTGGTAAACCGATTGCATCTTTTCAATTGATCCAGAACCATCTGGTAGAAATGTTGTCGAACTTAACGGCAATGCAAACACTTTGTTTCCGTTTGTCGCAATTACAGGATCAAGGGTTGCTGAAAGATGAACATGCTTCACTGGCGAAAGTATTCTGTTCTTTAAGAACACGTGATGTGGTGAGCAAAGCAAGAGAGGTGATGGGTGGAAACGGTATTTTATTGGAATATAATGTTGCCCGGTTCGTGGCTGATGCCGAAGCAATTTATTCTTACGAGGGTACAAAAGAGATTAATACGCTGATTGTGGGTAGAGCCATAACCGGTTTCTCAGCTTTTGTTTAGCGCCGGTAAAACTCACGAAGTTTAATAGTGTAAAGGAGGGGCACCTTCGTTAGTTTAAAGAGACGAAACAAGAAACGGGTTTTTGTTTTTTGGAAATGAATGTTGGTATTTCATAGCTGCTGTAGCCCTGCCATTCGCTGTAGTCCCGACGAAAAGCCGGGAGCTGCC
>NZ_JAVTSN010000024.1:0-113798 GCF_032678585.1 Pedobacter psychrodurus
CTTTTCTCACTTAACTGACCGGCATTTTCCTCAAGCCACCGTCCAAAGCTTTCCCAGGTCGGTTTTGCCAATTCTGCCCGAGCCTGTTTCCGCTCTTCAGTTGTTTTATCTTTGATGTCCCGCTCAATATCATAAAGCTGCCCAAATATTTCAAGCGCGTAACGGGCCCTTTTTGGATCATTTTTCTCTGCTTCTGAAAAATACCGTCTACTATTTGCCATGCAGCAGAGCAGTTTAATATCCTTATTTACTGATAGGGTTTCATAGCATGCATAGCCGTCCGATTGGAGATATCCCTAATAACCTGAAAGAATAAGCTGAGGCACTTCCTGATTGCGGCCAGGATGATATTCGAAGTATACCAGTTTGGTGGGCGGAGCCTGAGCAGATGAATATCTTCTAAAAGCGAAATGGTTTCGGCTTCGTTGACCTTTTTTTCCAGCTCGGGCGTTAACTTGCCAAGGTCTTTCATCGATTTTAAAATCGCTTCACGACGCTTGTCTAAATCCCGTAACTGCAAGAACTCGGTCACGAATTGCCGCTACCTCAACTTCGTCTAAACTATCCGTTGCTTCTTTGAGGTAGCGTGAAATGAATGGTACGGTTGCCCCTTCGTCTAAAAGGCTTATCGTTGCGGTTATTTGTTTTCTGCAACTTTTAATTCGGCTGCAATTATTTTATGGTGAGCTAGCATATCCAAAAGGGTAAAAATTAAAGGAACAAATCTAATCAGGATTTAAGGATTTTTAACATGAAGTTTTCCACCGGACTCTGTGGGTAATTTTCCAAAAAAAAATATTTAGAAGAGTAATTCTGTTCGGCTTTTGAGTCAATTGATTTAGTATCTGTTTGAAAGGTGTTCAGCATAAGCAGTTTACGATGTCTTATTACTTTGGCATACTATTTGCTTTTTTGTTTTGCTAACCAACTAACTAAAATACTAAATTAATGTCAAATCCCTATCCCCGATGCTGGAAATGCAACACGCAGTACCACTATCAAATCCCAAGGCCTTGGCTGATTAAAACGTTGCTTTTTTTTCTGCCCATTAGAAAATATTTTTGTCCACATTGTGTGACCAGTAGATATTCATGGGTGAAGGCCAAAAATAACAGTGATAATTACCTAAAGACTGAGCATGTTAATAAGACCACCCCTAAAAAGATCAGGAAAAAATAAACATTGCTATCCTTTAAATCTGAAATGAAATTTAGCAGGGCGCTACGTGGTTATCATGAACTTGGCTATTCCCAGGTATAATATTAGCTGATAGAACTGTTCTGCAGCCCCCGGCAATCAGTTGCGGGTCGTATCAGGGGGGAAGTATTCCAAGCATCCCGGCTCTAACCCCTCTCAATACTTTTTTAACATCAGACTTTCCGTTTAGAATTGGTGATCCTCTGGTAACTGAATCCAAATGTAGTGGATTGTTCAAACGAAACAGAACTGTTCTTTTACCTTTGGTGTGGCTTTACGGATTGTTCTCCGCGCCTGCTCTGAATGTTTTTGTGCATTTGCAGAGAAACCAGCCATATATTGTTCTGCATTTGTCAGATTTATACTACTCAAAATTGATGATTTGGCAGCCTTAAATTACCAAAATTCCTTAAATCCTAACCACTGATCTAAGTATCGTATTCTGCAATAAAACCGCTATCGTTGATTTGTAAATCTTACCGTCTTAAGATGGTAATTAACCATTTCAATGTATCCGCCCTAAAACTACATATATGATTAACCAATTATATTTCTAAAGTTCTGTGGGTACAGATCCTAATGTTTTTGTGGTTTATCGACATTATATTTTCCAGTGCGTATTTGAGCTATTTTTAAGGATTGACGTCATACTTTTTGCAAATCGCAACGAAGTGCCTATTTCATCAAAAGTGGTTCTCCGTCACTTTTGGTGAAAACCTATAAATAAGATACGATGTGATTAGATCCCTAACTGCACAATGACTTTCATTGGCTTGAAAAATATTCTTTTAAAGCCGGATTTCGAATTCTTCACCAAAAGTGACGCAGAACCACTTTCCGAAAAGAATTGAGCGTACAGTAGGACGGGACCCAAGCTAGGTGTCACAGGTATTGCGCTTCAAAATAAGACAATTGAAAAAGTTTTGCTCTAAAGAACCAGAAGGTGTCAATGGAAGATTAAGCGTTAGCAGCTTCTTCTTTAACCGCTAATTGCCCGCAAGCAGCATCAATGTCTTTACCACGGCTACGGCGGATATTGGTATTAATGCCCTGACTTTTCAAATAATTCGAAAAAGCATCGATCTTATCCCCTTCGGCATTAGTGAAATCGGCGAAAGAAATTGGGTTATATTCAATCAGGTTTACTTTACAAGGAATGTGTTTGCAAAATTTGGCCAAATCCATTGCATCAGATATTTCATCGTTAAAATGGTTAAAAACGATGTATTCGTAAGTTACTGGGTTTTTGGTTTTAGCAAAGTAGTATTTAAGGGCATCTGCCAATGCTTTTAATGTGTTGGCCTCATTGATAGGCATAATCTCATTACGCTTTTTGTCATCGGCAGCGTGAAGGGATAAAGCAAGATTAAATTTCGCACCATCATCGCCTAATTTTTTAATCATTTTGGCAATACCAGCTGTGGAAACCGTAATGCGCTTATAGCTCATGTTTAAGCCATCTGCTGCAGTTATACGCTCTATTGACTTCATGACATTAGCGTAATTTAACAGCGGTTCGCCCATGCCCATATATACGATATTGGTTAGGGGATTGTTATAGTTCTGTTTTGCTTGTTTATCAATCAATACCACCTGGTCGTAAATCTCGTCAGCATTTAGATTACGCTTACGGTCCATATAACCTGTTGCACAGAACTTGCAGGTTAAACTACAGCCTACCTGTGAGCTTACACAGGCCGTCATACGGTCTTCAAGCGGAATGAGTACCCCCTCCACGATATTGCCATCGGCTAACCTAAAAGTATTTTTAATGGTATGGTCGTTACTGAATTGTGAGTTGTTGACCTGAACAGCATTGATAGCAAAAGTTTCGTCTAATACCTTACGCAGATCTTTAGAAAGATTACTCATTTGCTCGAAATTCGTAGCCGATTTTTCCCAGAGCCACTGGTAAATTTGCTTAGCCCTAAATGCAGGCTGCTGCATTGCTACAAGATGTTGTTGCAATTGGGGAAGATCTAACGCACGGATATCGGTTTTTTTTGCTGTTACCATTTGTTGCAAAGGTACTTAAAAAAGGTGCTATGCTGAAAGATTAATGCTAAAAGGCTATAAATCAGATTGTAATTTTACAATTTGCTTATGCTCCTACCTACCTCTACCTCTTGTATTTGGTTTTGCTGAAGGTTTACCCTTAGCTGGTCTCGAATTTCTGTTACCAGTATTACTTTTTCCAGTTGGTTTTGCTCCTGAATGGCCAGCATTTTTCTTTCCTGTCGATTTTGGGCCAGATGGTTTTGGTTTGAATGATTTTTTAGGTTGCTCTTCCCGAAGGTCTGGTCTCTCTTCCCAAGCATTGTTTTTTTTCTTGGCTGAACTTTTAGGTTTGGCTTTAACCTCAGAAGATGAATTTTCGACATTTTTAGTAATGTTCTTCATCTCATCTTCCGTGAGTTCCCTAAATTCTCCTGTCGGAATCCCTTTTAAATTGATATTCATGATACGTGTACGCTCAAGCTTGGTCACCTCATAACCAAAATGTTCGCACATTCTGCGGATCTGTCTATTTAAACCCTGAATTAAAATGATATTGAATACAAATGTGCTGATCTGGCGTACCTTACATTTGCGCGTATTTACACCTAAAATTGGTACACCGTTACTCATCTCGAAGATGAAATCTTCAGTAATCGGTTTGTTTACCGTAACTACATATTCCTTTTCATGTTTGTTCCCTGCCCTTAAAATTTTGTTAACGATATCGCCATTGTTGGTCAAAAAAATCAGACCTGAAGAATCTTTATCCAAACGGCCAATGGGGAATATTCTTTCACTATGGTTTACATAATCAACGATATTATCGCGTACGCTGCCTTCAGTAGTACTCGTGATCCCTACAGGTTTGTTGAAGGCCAAAAGAATGAAATTACTTTCTTCTTTGGGTTCAATGTTATGACCGTTTACCATCACTTTATCGCCTGCTAAAACCTGATCGCCAACCTTGGCCCGTTTTCCATTGATGAAAACGGTACCTTTTTCAATATAACGATCTGCTTCACGGCGTGAACATAATCCGCTTTCGCTGATGAATTTATTTAAACGGGTGGCAGAGCTATTGTTCATGCTGCAATTTTACGGAAATAAATTGTGTTATCCATTCTCTATGCTGGCAACAAATGAATCGACAGTACTTTTAAGTACGGCTAAAGTTTCGTTGTCGGTGATAACTGCTTGATCATTGATCTTTGCTTTTGCATATGGGATAAGTTGGGCAGCAACCTTTGCCTCAATCACTGTTAAAATATCGATGATCGACTGGTAGGCTTTTTCGCCTTGCGTTGAGGCAACGAGTGCTAAAACAGGTTTCCCAGAGAAGGAGGCCGAACTTACTGTCCAATCGAGTAAGTTTTTTAGCGAGCCAGGCAAACCCATGGCGTATTCTGGTGTAGAAATGATAATGCCATCTGCCTGTTGGATATTTGACCTAAGATCTGCAACGGCCTTTAGTGGATTTTCAAGATCTAAATCAGGATTGAAATGTGGGATATTGGCAATGGATGGAAAGCTTGTTACCTCAAAACCTTTACCCAAAAGTTCAGTAATCGCTTTTACATAAAGGCCGTTGGTTGAGGCCGCTTTGGTACTGCCAGAAATAGCAAATATTTTTTTCATTTGCTAAAAGTAGCAAAGTGAACATATATTGGAAAGGAGATCAGGTAATGCAATCGTCAATTTCAAATGATGCTGTTGAAACGCACCAGGTGTCAACAGCACATCGAAAAATGATAAATAAACTAAAAGTTTTGATCGTCGGCGCTTGGTCCATAGCTTCCTGGAATCGGAATATCTAACAATCTTAAATAAACGCCCAATTGCGCCCGGTGATGAGTGGTTTGGCTAAGCGAGTGGCGGATAGTTTCGTATTTAGAATAATCGGCCAATACCTGTTTGCCCATACTTAATATCCAACGTCCGTTTAAATCATTCTCGGTCGCTTTTTCCAATTCTGTTTTCCCTTTTGTATAATTTTCCTCCAAAAGTTTAACCAGGTCATCGCTATTTGCTGCCGTAGGTTCTACATAAGGTGCTGTTTCAAAATCCAGCCCATCGGTTGTTAAGGCTAGTGATACCCAACTTGGCAGATCGGCAATATGAACAGCAAGCGATTTCATTTTCATGCTTTTTTCGTGTGGTGCCCAGTCAAACTTATCTGCTGGTACAATAGTCAGGAATTTTTTTGTGGTATTAAATTCGGCTTCTAGCTCTTTTAATAATAATTCGATAATATTCATATTTTCTGTTTTGTTTTTTCTGCGGTGTGTAGGTCCATCAGTAATAAATCGGCTATGCTCATGATTTTGATGTTTGTTTACACAAAGAAAATACAGTCCACTGACAACCCTATGGCAGTGTGAAAAATATTATTTTTAATAATTTACCGGTAATAGATGCATGTATTCACTCAGTGGCATGTGTTGTGTTTTTTTGAAAGGAATGCCTGAATTTTTGAGACAGATAATTCTGGTGAGGTTAAAATCGCGGTACTGGTTGCGGAAGTGGCACCAGGCGATCAAATGCCAGCTAAAAGCATAAAAGATTAATCCGATTGGCTCCACTTCTCTTTTGCTCACCTCTTCCTTATTATTTTTATATTCGAGTTCGATGAGGTGCTTTTCTGAAATGGCGTGCTGAATAAGAGACAGGTATTCGAAATTGAAACTTAACCTTTCCGGGATCTGTAACCGTATGTGTTGATTTAATGTTTCCAATTTCTCCTTCTGCCCTGTTTTTAATACCGCTTTCACCTTTGTTAACGCAGCAGAGTAATGGGTGCGGATAGAGTTATCGGCAAAACCGTTTACTAAACTTTCTACCAATAACAAGGCATTGGCTTCATCCATATTGAAGGAAACCGGTGGCAGAAAATAGCCCTGAACCAGGTAGTAGCCCTTATGTTGCTCAAAACTCACGGGTATGCCCTGTTCGCAGAGTGCCTTTACGTCCCTGTAAACAGTGCGCACACTCATGTTAAACCTTTCCGCAATTCTTTCTGCAGTAATATATTTTCTGGATTGAAGTAGAGTTAAGATTCCGAAAAGGCGGTCGATACGGTTCATGTTTGGGTTTTTATAGGCGCTTATAAAAATAAAGTTTTTTACGCAATTTTCTTGTGGTACGTTATTTGTAAATAACAAATAGATATCAATTCGAATGGATAAACCGTTATCATAATGGTTTATTATACAATCTAAATAAATGGCTGTTATCCAAAAGCGATTCTTTCGGGCAATAAAAAGTAAAGTGATCATCGGTTTTTTGTTCGCCTGTTTTGCGCTGCTTCTGGCATGGGGCATCAGCAAGTTTGCCTTTACACGGATGCTCAATACGGTTGAAGAAATTTCAGCCCCAAACGATCGGTTAAGGATCGTAAATGATCTCTCGCATAAAATTGCCCGGTTAGATCAACTGCAGCGTGATGAAGCTTTTAACAAACAAGGTACCTATAGTTTCCTTAAGGAATCGCGTAAGCTAAGATCGAGTTTGGATACACTGCGAAAATTATACCGGGGTGATTCTGCACAGCTGGCAAGGATAAAATCGATTAAAAACTTGCTTTCCGACCGCGATAAACAATTTGTGAACTATCTAAAAGTGAGGGAAACACTGGTGAATACCAAATCCTTCTCTGATGAGGTACAGAAATTGAATGAACTGGTGGCCACACGCACCAGACAAACGGATAGTGCAGTGTTGACTACCGAAACCACTACCTCTACCACTACGGTTGCGCCCGAAGAAGAACAAAAATCGAGGGGTTTCCTGAGTAAACTTTTTGGCAAGAAAAAATCCGACGTTTACAAGATTATTAACGAGGAGTTTAAAGTAAAACGTGATACCTTAAATGCAAAGGCTGAAGACAGTATCATGAAAAGCATGACAGGTTCGTTAAAAAATATCGAACTGGAACAACGGCAGAAAAGTCAGAAATTTCTAAAGCGCGAGGCTGATCTATCAAATGCAAGTAATGCCTTGACCGCCAAAATGTTGCAAATTTTACGTGAGGTGGAAGGAGAAGCCGTGGCACAGGTCGATCTAAACGGTATACAGGCCAAAGAGGTGGTGAATGACGGTATCACACAGATTACTACCATTATCATTATTTTCTTTTTGTTAACGGTTATTCTTTTGTATCTAATTTTGGCAGATATTACTAAAAGTAACAGGTACAGAAGGGCTTTAGAGTTGGCCAAAGATGAGGCTGAATATCATGGTAAAGCGAAACAGCGGTTCCTATCCAATATGAGCCACGAAATCAGGACGCCGTTACAGTCTATTTTAGGTTATGCGGAACTGATTACCCAACAGGATGTTCCCAGTAAAAAGGATGTGGATGCGATTTATCAGTCTTCTATCCATTTACTTCAGATTGTTAACGAAGTACTGGATTATAACCGGATTATTTCGGGAGAATTTAGTTTTAACAATCAGGTTTTTAATATAAAAAAGGCCTTGGATGAGGTAGTATCGGTAATGCGGCCATTGGCAGAGCAGAAATCGCTTCAGCTAAAGGCAACATTCGATCTGGTTGATCTCGAATTTGTAAAAGGTGATGTGTTCAGGTTAAAACAGATTCTCTTCAATTTATTGGGCAACGCGGTTAAGTTTACCCTAAAAGGTGAAATTAAATTATCAGCTTCTTATAAAAAACAGGGAGATGACCTGCATTTTCATTTTACGATAAAAGACACCGGAATTGGTTTTGAGGAAAAAGATATTCCTAAAATCTTTAACGAATTTGAACAGATAGAATCTCCCGAAAAATATATTATCAATCAGACGGGTACAGGCCTGGGGCTGCCTATTGTTAAATCGCTGATTGAAACACAAGGCGGACGGATTTATGTTAAAAGTAAACCTGGCATTGGAACCACCTTTAATATTTACATGAAATTTGAAAATACCACTGAGCGGATTAACGACGCTTTGGATCTGGAACATTACGCCATTGTAAACCCGGGAACAGTGTGGGTGATTGATGATGATAAACTGATCCTTGATTTATGTGGAATGATTTTTCATAAAAACAAAATTCCATATCAAAGTTTTACGCAGGTGGCCGATATTTTACGTACAGATCCTGAACCCGATTTAAAATATGTACTGGTTGATATGCGCATGCCCGAAATGACAGGTTTCGAACTTTGTCATTTATTGAAAAAGAAACTGCCCGCACACATTAAATTTTATGCCATTACCGCACAGGTTTTGCCAGAAGAACGCGAAATGGTGTTAAGTGGAGGCTTTGACGGACTGATTATGAAACCGTTTAGGGCAGTTGATATCTTATCCATTTTTGATAAAACCGAAATATTAACAGAGCAACCTGAATTCGATTTCTCTTCTATCGAAAAGATGACTTTTGGGGATCAGCAGCTGTTGGAAAAAATACTGAACCGTTTTAAACAGGATTCGATTGATGATGCTACCGAACTTAAAAATTGCCTGAACGAAAACGATCAGGATAAAAGCAGGTTATTGGTTCATCGCCTTGCTGGCCGTACAGCGCAGATGGGATCGAAAACATTGGCCAATGCCTTTAGAACCTTAGAAATAGAAATTGCGGAGAAAGGTTTGACTGAGCATATTAAATCTGAAGTTTTATTACAGATCAGAAAATTAGATAGTTTAATCGCATTTATGGCAGAAATGGATTATGCTAATGCTATTTAATGTGAGATGTAAGATGGATGATGTGAAATGGACGATGAAATCTCCTACTCAATTCCGTAGCGTTCCATTTTTGCATACAATGTTTTACGGTCGATGTTTAAAATCTTAGCTGCTTTTGATTTGTTGTGCCTTACTTTGATCAGCGTTTCGGTAATCAGTGCTTTTTCGTTCTGCTCGTTTACCGCTTTCAGATCAGATGAATTGCCAGGAGCCGTTTGGTGATGAACTGAGATCATCATTTCATCTGGCAATGCTTCTACCTGGGCAACATCACCCGAGCTTAATAAAACCATACGCTTAATCACATTACTGAGCTCACGCAAATTGCCTGGCCAATCGTAACTGAGCAGGAGTGCTTTTGCATCAGCTGATATACTCTTAACATTCCGCTGTAAATCACGGTTTGACAATTGTATAAAATGATTGATAAACAGTTCTAAATCACTTCCCCTATCTCGTAAGGGTGGAAGTTGTATTTTAAATTCGTTCAACCTATGGTACAGATCTTCTCTAAATTCGCCCTGTTGCATGCTATTGGAAAGGTCGTCATTGGTTGCGGTAATGATTCTAACGTTGACCGGAATCTGTTTGGTACTGCCTAAAGGCTGGATTATCCTTTCCTGTAGGGCCCTGAGTAGTTTAATCTGTACTTCATAACTCAGGTTACCCACCTCATCCAAAAATAATGTCCCACCGTTTGCGGCCTCAAATTGCCCTTTTTTATCGTTTAACGCACCTGTAAAAGCACCTTTAACATGTCCGAATAATTCGCTGGCTGCCAGATCTTTTGATAATGCGCCACAATCAATAGCCACAAAGGGTTTATCGGCACGTTTGCTTTGTTGGTGAAGCGTTCTGGCTGCAAATTCTTTTCCAGTTCCGCTTTCGCCCTGTATAATCACAGACATATCAGTTGGCGCTACCAGGTTAATATGTTCATATAATTTATCGGCAATTGCGCTTTTACCTTTGATAAAATCGCTGTTCGTTTCTTTAGGTTCAATGCTTTTTAAATCCTTTTTTGATAAAGAATTTTTAATTACCATCAATAGTTCATCAGGATTAACCGGTTTGGTAATGTAATCGAAAGCACCCAACTGGATAGATTTTACAGCTGTACGGACGTCATTAAAACTGGTCATGATAATGATCGGAATAGAAAGGCCTAAATCCCTAACATGGGTAAGTACTTCAAAGCCTATCCCGTCGGGAAGGCGGTAATCAATTAAAAGCAGATCAAATTCGTTGTGCTCAATCAGTTTAAAAGATTGCTTTACATGGGTTACAAGGGTAACCTCATGACTGTTTTTAGTTAAAAAACCTTCAAGTAATTGAGCAAATGTAGTGTCGTCTTCTAAAATCAGGATTCTCGCCATTTAACAAAAATAAGAAAAGCCGGACATAATCCGGCTTTCTTTGTAATAGGTAGATGTAATATTTGGGTTTTTATTGTACTGGCTTACCGTCTTTATCAATTTTAACCGAACCAGTTTCTGCTTCTTTTTTAACATTGATTAAGTAGTACTCCTTTGTTCCTTCTTTAACCGACCAAGCTTCAGTGGCTGTCCATCCTTTATAAGCATCAGATTTTAATGCTGTTGTAACTGGTTCAGGAAGCTCTTCCAATTTAACCGGAGTTTTTACTGCACTGTCCTGAACTGCAACAATTGCTGCATTTTTGATGGTATTTACTTCATTTGCCTGTACTGCTGAGAATCCTGCAAAAGCTAAGAACGCAGCTGATAAAATTAATTTTTTCATGGTATTTAAATTTTAGTGATGCGCAGCCCGAAGGCCACGCTTATATTGATTATGCCTTTCGGCGTATTTATTTGAGATTATTGAACTGGTTTACCGTCTTTGTCAATCTTAACTGAACCAGTTTCTGCTTCTTTTTTAACATTGATTAAATAGTACTCTTTTGTACCTTCTTTAACGGACCAAGCTTCAGTAGCGGTCCAACCTTTATATGCATCAGATTTTAATGCGGTGGTTACTGGCTCAGGTAATTCTTCCAATTTAACTGGAGTTTTCACTGCACTATCCTGAACTGCGATAATTGCAGCGTTTTTCATTGTATTTACTTCACTTGCTTGAACTGCTGTGAATCCTGCGAATGCTAATGTAGCGGCTAAAATGAACTTTTTCATGATGTTATGTTTTAATATGTAATTACTCGTTAATTAATGGAGCGCTAATTAAATTATGTTTTGATTATTGAACTGGTTTACCGTCTTTGTCAATTTTAACAGAACTGGTTTCTGCTTCTTTTTTAACATTGATTAAGTAGTATTCTTTTGCGCCTTCTTTAACGGACCAGGCTTCGGTAGCGGTCCAGCCTTTATAAGCATCAGATTTTAATGCGGTGGTTACTGGCTCAGGTAATTCTTCCAATTTAACCGGAGTTTTTACTGCACTGTCTTGAACTGCAACAATTGCAGCATTTTTCATTGTATTTACTTCACTTGCTTGTACTGCTGAGAATCCGGCTAATGCTAATACTGTTGCTGCTAAAATGAACTTTTTCATAGTATATATTTTAAAATTTAATTTGTGTTACGATACTTGCTAATGTTTCATAATGATGCCAAACGGAATTATTTGTTTAAGTGATTGATTTACAGTTGTTTGTTTTTTCGCCAAAGTTTTGATAGTGTGGAGAAACTCCACACTTTGTGGGTTAGGGCAACAGATTTTCCAGACGAGTTTAAATTTTTACGACAGCGCAAAGAAGGTCGGCTGCTTTTTTATGATCTAATCTCTATAAAAGGACTGTTTTCTGATTCGATGCCAGAAGTATGGCGGTGATCCCAAGCCTTATTATCCGAATTTGTTAAAGTGCTTGTATAGGGGAAAAGGTAGAAGGTTCATGGGATTCAAAGCCTACCAAAGATGTTATCGATTGGTTACTTATTGCCTTTGATAGCGCTTTTAATAAGTTCAGTATTGGTACTAGTCACGTTGTATTTTTTTGCCAGGTTACCCCATTGGCTTAAAGAACGGTTTGTTTGTTCAATAATTTCATCTATCAGCTTCTTGGACAACTTTGCTTCCTGGCCAAGTTTAATCAAATGGCTGGTTTTAGGATTTCTGCCCTCACCCATAACCATGCTGCTCTGTTCTCCATTAGGTCCACTTGAAAAAGTAAGGTCGTAAGCAGGAGCCATTTTCCATTCCCCGTTTTCATTCATAAGATAGCTGAAATTCTTGGCGTGATCATCCCTGTTGTGTGCCAAAACATTGAAAACAGCCAGGCGATACATTTTTTCTACTTCTCTTATATCCTTGGTTAAAACACCTGTCAGATTAAGCAGATCCTCGTATTCAAGAGATGGCGTTCGGAAATCACTATGCAATAAGCCGCTTGCTGTATGCATATGCAGGCGCTTATTATCATCCCTGTCAAAGCGTTTTACAGCAAAATAACCAGCTCCTTTTTGTGATGGAAATAAATGTACATCTGGCACGGCCACGCCTGCTTCCTTTGCCATTATCGAATAGACATATTCAATCGCACCGGCATCGCGACCATCGATTGAATTGGGGAATTTAACCAACCAGGGTTCAAACCCTTTGCTTAGTGTTCCTGCACCATAGTGGATCTGACTAAAGTCTTGGCTTACTGCAATTACCGCTTTTGGCCGGGCACCTGCAGACGAGCCGTTCAATACCAACAGCTCTCCGATAACCTCTTCAGCATTGCCCTGTAAAACGTCTTCTGTCTGTAATGCCAGATTATCAAGGTCTATCGGCTCTATATGATCTGAAGGGCTGTTATCAGGTTCATAAACCAAAGCCCCCATACCCGCTAGGCCCACATGCGCCAAACGATCTAGTGAGGATTGGCTGCCAGGCAAGATACCTTGAGATATTAACAGCCGGTCAAAAAGCAACCGTCCCCAGCCATCTGGTAAGCTGTCATTGAATACGCCAGAAAGTCCTTCGAATGGACGTTGAGGTAACTCTATAAGACCGCGCTGCAATGGTAGGCGAAACGGTGATATTTCGATGCCATTTTGTAAGAACTCATCATTATATTCAAAATAAATAATGCGATCGCGTATTGCCAGTCGGCCAACAGCCTGAATTTTGTTGCCAAAATCCAATCCGACCTTTAATTCTTTAATCGCTTGTGTCATTTTTTACGCCCTCTTTTCCTGGATATCTTCTCTGGACTTTGCAGCACCTCATCAATTGAATTGAAAGTTGGCTTCGACGGTTTTAATACCTCGATCATTTCCTCCAGACCGCCAATAACCATTAGGAGCTTTAAAAAGGATTCCAGGGAAATTAAACTTTTCTGCTCGAATTTACGGAGCGTTGCTAAGGGAACGCCCGACCGCTCGGCCAAGCCCTCTTGTGTAAATCCTATAGACAAACGTTTGGCCCGAATATTTTTGGCTATTTTATCTTGAGCTTTTGAAGGTGATATAAGTGATATCATTGTAGTAGTAATACTTAAATATTTAACAATTCTAATACTATAGTAGTACAAATTTAATCATTTTATCTCAAAATAACTCAGTAAATCGAAGCTTTGTATATATTCTATTTGATGTCCGTAGCTCTAGATACGATTTATATATTTAAGTTTTTCATATGCTGTCAGATATCATCCTACTGGGTAGCCGATGAGCTTGGCAATTACAAACAGTTGATATTTAACCACTACCTTTAAGGATACCTAACTATTAGATGGAAATATCTAAAAGCAAAAAAATAATTTTCAATTTTTGAAAAAAGAAGATTTTTTTCTATCATTGCAGCCCGATTAAAAGCCTCCTTAGCTCAGCTGGTAGAGCAACTGACTTGTAATCAGTAGGTCATTGGTTCGATTCCGATAGGAGGCTCTTTTTCTTTTCTATTCTCTCAGAAAATCTTTCAAAAATCATTTCCCAATCAAAATAGCGCAGGTATAGAGAAATATTTTTATTTGCTCCTTTATTGCGCTAATTTGCGGGATGCTAAAATATTATTCAGCCGATTGGATATTTCCTGTTTCTTCGCCTCCGATCAAAAATGGAGTAGTAGCCGTAAATCCAGAAGGCACAATTGAAGAAGTATTGACCATACAAGAAGCCTCAAACCTTGATGTAGAGATTACTACATATAAAGGGGCCATCGTTCCGGGTTTTATCAATACCCATTGCCATTTGGAACTTTCGCACCTATTGGGGCAAATTCCCGAAAAAACGGGTTTGGTAGAATTTGTACAAAGCATTATTAAAATCAGACAGGGGGATGTAGCGGAAATCAAAGTCGCCATGTACAATGCTGACCAAAAAATGTTCGATAATGGGATAGTGGCCGTTGGCGATATTTCCAACCAGGTCTCCTCAAAAGAAGTAAAAGAAAATAGTAAAATATATTACCACACTTTTATAGAGGCCATGGGCTTCAACCCTGAACGCGCTGATGCCATAATGGAATATGTTAAAGAAATTAAGCAAGCCTTTATTCCTTTACCGGTATCTATTGTGCCACATGCACCTTATTCGGTATCTCCTGAGCTGTTCAGTTTGATTACGCAGGAAGCCGAAAAAGAAAATACCTTCCTTAGTGTGCATAATCAGGAAACAGAAAATGAAAATGCTTTCTTTGAAAATAAAACCGGTGGATTTTTAAATCTATATCAATTTTTAGGACTGGATATTTCTTTCTTCGAACCCACAAAAAAAACATCCTTACAAAGCTGGCTACCTTATATTAAGGAACAGAAAACTTTACTGGTACACAACACCGTTTCCAATAAAGCTGATATCGAATTTGCAAAACAGAACAACAGTAATCTGTATTGGTGCCTTTGTCCACAAGCTAATTTATACATAGAAAATACTTTACCTGATGTAGATCTGCTGATAGCAGAGGATGTTAAAATTACTTTAGGGACCGATAGCCTGGCGAGTAATCATCAACTTAACATCTTATCAGAAATGATCACTTTACAGAAACACAAACAGGTAGGTTTCGAGCAGCTTTTAAGCTGGGCTACTATTAACGGCGCTGAATTTTTGGCGCTTGATCAACAACTTGGTACAATAGAGCCAGGTAAAAAGCCAGGATTGAACCTGATTCAGCTATCTGCCGAATTTGCGATTGAAAGCGATAAGGTACATCGGTTAATTTAAATAATGTTACAACTTAATACCTTAAAAATTACATATTTTAATGTTAATCTAAACTTTTTATGATCAAGCAGCATGAAAAATCATATGGTATACATTAAACAAGCTTTTTTTTTAATGTATACCTTGTTTATCTCTAGCTCTTTAAGGTGATTTTTTCTCTTGACCTTAAAAAAGAGATATTTTGAGGTTAAATTATTATATTTTCCTTATGAACCCAATCTCTAAACTTTTAAATATTAAATACCCAATTATTCAGGCCGGAATGGTGTGGTGCAGCGGTTGGAAATTAGCCTCGGCAGTTTCTAATGCCGGTGGCCTTGGCATTATTGGCGCGGGATCTATGTATCCTGATGTTTTAAGATTACACATTCAAAAATGTAAATTGGCTACTGATCAACCGTTTGGCGTGAATATTCCCTTGCTTTACCCGAATATTCAGGAAATTATTGATGTAGTAATTGAGGAAGGAGTGAAAATTGTGTTTTCTTCTGCCGGAAACCCTGCAACATGGACCAGCGTTTTAAAAGCAAAAGGAATTACCGTTGTACATGTAATTGCGAATACAAAATTTGCTTTAAAGGCGCAGGAGGCTGGCGTTGATGCTATTGTTGCCGAAGGTTTCGAAGCCGGCGGACATAACGGTAGAGAAGAAACCACCACCTTGTGTTTACTCCCCATGATAAAGCAGGCAGTTACCATTCCTGTTATTGCTGCTGGTGGCATTGGAAGCGGAAAATCGATGTTGGCTGCTTTTGCTTTAGGGGCTGATGCTGTTCAGATCGGGTCGGCCTTTGCTGTGGCTGAAGAATCATCTGCCCATCCTGCATTTAAAAATAAAATTATTTCGGCTGTTGAAGGCGATACCAAACTGGCGATGAAAAAGCTGGTTCCGGTAAGGTTGTTGAAAAACGAATTTGCTGATGCAGTATCGATCGCAGAAGCTGGGGGAGCAGACAGAGTCCGCTTGATGGAGCTTTTGGGCCGGGCGAGGGCAAAGGCAGGGATGTTTGAAGGCGATATGGAAGGCGGAGAACTAGAAATCGGCCAGGTATCGGCAATGCTCAACGCAATCAGGCCAGCAAAAGAAATTCTTGAGGAGATATGGACAGATTTTAAATCTGAATTGGCAAGATTTAACAGTTTACATAATGAATTGGATTTTTAAACATTCCTAAACACAATTGCTTTACTAACTTTGCAACAATAAATTTTAACATGAGCGAAAGAAATGTAAAGTCCCCTTCAGGGGATTTAGAGGTGAAACACCTCAATATAATCGTAACGGGTAAAGTACAGGGAGTTGGTTTTAGGGAAACGACCAAAATTATTGCCAACCAGATGATGGTAACCGGTTTTGTTAGGAACGAAAAAGACGGTTCGGTATACATCGAGGCCGAGGGAGAAGCTATTTTTCTCGAGGAATTTGTAAACTGGTGCCAAGAAGGACCCGATCGTTCGCGGGTAGAAAATGTTGCGGTGACCGAAGGTGAAGTAAAAAACTATCGTAATTTTGAAATCTTAAGAAAGTAGTACGTAGCGAGACTCAATAATGTTCTCATATCTTGATACTTTTATCCTTGATTATAACGAATGTCTGTATATAAAAAGTTTCTTGGGCAAACCATGGTGTATGGTATCAGTACCATTGCCTCCCGTTTGCTCAATTTCATCCTAACGCCAATATTTACCAGAAGTTACGGTGCAAGCGCACTGGGTGTTTTTACCAAAATGTACGCTTATGCTTCCATGATCAATGCCATACTGGCCTTTGGAATGGAAACCACTTTTTTTAGGTACCTCAATAAACACGAAGATAAAAAACAGCAGGTTTACAATAATTCTTTTTTGATTGTTGCTTTTATTTCTACGTTATTTTTAATCAGTGGTCTGGTTTTTACCGAGCCGATAACCAAATGGCTGTTAAACAGTAACATGTCACACTATCAGGATCAGAAGCGATATGTTCAGTATTTTCTTTGGCTCCTGTTTTCAGATGCCATTTGTGTAATCCCCTTTGCCAGGATCAGGGCAGACGGGAAACCTTTTAGATATAGCATCATTAAATTTGTAAACATATTAAGTTATGTACTCTTAAGTCTGTTTTTTATTTATGGTATCCCGTTGATTATCAAACATGATCTGCCGGGGGCTGCCTTTTTTCAAAGCTGGTTTCGCGATAAATGGGTTGGTTATGTATTTATCGCCAACCTGGCCGCTAGCGGACTTACCTTTTTGCTTTTGGTCCCCGAATTTTTAAAGGTTCAGTTTAAATTCGATAAAGATCTGTTTAAAAAGATGCTTTCCTACAGCTGGCCTGTTTTGGTTGCAAATTTATCTTTTATCATTAATGAAAACTTGGATAAAATACTTTTAGACCGTTATACTACAGAGGCTGAAGTAGGTATTTACGGAGCGGTGTGTAAACTGGCCATATTCCTGAGTATTTTCAATATGGCTTTCAGGTTAGGCGCTGAACCATTTTTCTTCAGTTATGCAAAAAACGAAAATGCAAAAGTTACCTACGCAAAAATTTTGGAGTATTTTGTAATTGCCCTCTCCATCCTCTTTGTGGCACTCACAGCAAATATCGAAATTCTTAAATATTTTATTAGCCGTGACGCCAAACATCTGGCCGAGTATTGGGTAGGTTTGCCTGCAGTACCCTATTTATTGGTAGGATACGTATGTTTAGGGATTTATATGAACCTTTCCATTTGGTACAGGTTATCCGACCAAACCAGGTTCGGATTATATATATCATTAGTGGGCGCGGTGATCACCGTTGTTTTCAATATTATACTGATTCCAAAATTTAGTTACATGGGTTCTGCCTGGGTTTCGATGGCAACTTATGGAACAATGATGATTATCTCCTACATCCTAGGGCAGAAATATTATCCAATCCCTTATAACCTCAAAAAGATTTTAGCTTATTTAATCATTTCAATCATACTGGTGTTCTCTTCATTTTTTATCTTTAACCGGAACATTTATATTGGCAATGCCATGTTAGTCGCTTTTGTGGCTGGGATAGCCTATTTTGAAAAGAATGATTTAATGAAAATCTTAAAAAAATAAAGGATTTCAGGTTGCTGATTTTGTCTAAAATCTCATATCTCCAATCTCACATCTAATAAAAATGGAAATAAAAATTATCAATATCTCCGAACATCCACTTCCACAATATGAAACCGCACATGCGGCTGGTATGGATCTGAGGGCTGCATTAACTGAAGAAATCGTATTAAAACCTTTACAGCGGTTGTTGGTGCCAACGGGATTGTTTATCGAACTACCAATTGGGTACGAGGCACAGATCAGACCTCGAAGCGGCCTGGCTTATAAATATGGCATTAGTATTGTAAACTCACCGGGTACAATTGATGCCGATTACCGTGGGGAAATAAAAGTTTTATTGGTAAATTTATCAGACACAGATTTTAAAATTATTAACGGCGATCGGATTGCGCAAATGGTTGTGGCCAAACACGAAACCGTGAGCTGGAAATCTGTTGAAGAACTGGGAGAAACGGCACGTGGTGAAGGTGGTTACGGACATACAGGTAAATAAGCTTGGAGTTCGCAGTTTTCAGTTCGAGTTAATTTTTGGAGTGATAAAATGATATGAAATACAAAATACATTTTCTTATCGGAGCTACTTTATTTAGTTTCAAGGCCTTTGGTCAGGGTGTAGTTACACCAGCCACCAACCGCGATAGCAATATGGTAAAACAATTGTTTTTTGCTGGCCTGCGCGAGAAAATGTCTGAAAACTATACTGTTGCCTCAACCAATTTCAACAAAATTGTAGGTTTAGATCCTAATAACCATGCGGCCTATTTCGAGTTGGCCAACGCAAATCTGCGTCTGGATAAACTTACAGAAGCCGAGCAAAACATAAAACAGGCCATCAAATTAAATTCAGGCAACTTATGGTACTGGCGCCTGCTTGGAGAGGTATATAAACGCAATAATAAAATGCCTGAGCTTATTGAAGTGTTTAATCAGTTGATCCGCCTAGACCCGGAAAACGACGCCTATTATTTTGATAAAGCCAACGCTCAGTTTTTGGCCAACCAGCTCGATGCTGCAAAAAAGACCTACGATGAAATCGGGGTTAAATTTGGCGAATCGAGAGACCTGGTGAATGCGAAAAAACGCTTTCAGGCCAACGGGAGCGCCACAGAAAGTGATATTGTGAAATTGTTGGAGGGCAACCAGGCCGATGTAAAAAATTATCTTTATGCGGCAGGCCTGCTTTTGCAGAAAGGAAATGATCCTGAAGCTTTAAAAGTATTAAGCAAAGCACAGCAGTTAGAGCCTAATAATTTTGAGGTAAACCTAGCCCTGGCCGACATTTACCGCCGGCAAAAAAATGACGATGCGGCCTTTGCCTCATTAAAACTTGCTTTCGAGAGCGCTGAAATGCCATTGACAGAAAAAGTGAAGATCATAGCGGCCCTTTTTCCAAAACTCAATCAGCCCGTTGTAGCTAAAAATGTAACCGAACTGAGTAAACTGGTTGCCGAAAAAAATCCTAGTGATGCCAAAGCTTTGGCGCTTTATGGCGACGTGTTGTATCAGCAGAATAATTTAAAGGATGCTTTAATACAATATCAGGCCGCACTAAAACTCAATGAACAAATTTACGTGGTTTGGGAACAGGTCATTAATATTCAAACCTTGCTTGGACATTATGATGAAGCCATAAAAGTGGGCGATGAGGCCTTAACCATCTATCCCAACCAGGCCAGTTTGTACTATTATATGGCCTATGCCCTTTTTAAAACAGGCAAATATGAACCTGCTCAAAGCAATCTGAAAACCTCGCTGCAGTTGGATGTGGAGAACAAGAGCCTTCAGGCGCAGATTTATGCCTTACAGGGCGATATCTACATCAGTCAGAATAATTTTGCATCCGCTAAAACGGCCTTCGAAAAAGCCATTTCATTGGAGCCGGATAATTACCTCATCATGAATAATTATGCCTACTATTTAGCGTTAAGAAATGATGATTTGGCAAAGGCGGCAAAATATGCAGAAACAGCGGCCAACGGAATGCCCAATAATCCATCGGTTACCGATACGTATGCCTTCATTCTGTTTAAGCAACAGAAGTACGATCTGGCAATAACGTGGATAGAAAAGGCCTTGCAAAACAATAGCAATAAAAACGGTGTTTACCTGGAGCGATATGGAGATATTCTTTTTATGAAAGGTGAAAAGGATGCCGCGTTAATCCAATGGCAAAAGGCAAAGGAAGCTGGAAATGGATCAGAAGTATTAATTAAAAAGATAAATGAAAAGAAGTATTTTAAATAGCGTAATCCTATTCGGGGCTGTAGTTTTTGTTTCGGCATGTAAACCTAAAAAAGAAATTGTGGTAGTGCCGCCAACAAAAGTGGAAACCAAAACGGATAACTCCAAAGCAGAAGCCCTAACGTTATTAAATAACAAACAACTGAAATTTAATACCCTTTCGTTAAAAGCCAAAGCCACTTTGGATATTGCTGGCGATGCGAACGATGTAACCATGAATTTCAAGATGAAAGACAAGGAGACCATCTGGGTAAGCATCACGGCTTTAGGTGGGATGGCAGAGGTTGCAAGGGCTTTAATTACACCTGATAGCATTAAGATTATGAACCGAATGAAAAGCGAATATTTAAAAAAGCCTTTCAGCTATATATATAATTTTACCAATAAACAGGTTAATTTCAATACTTTACAGGCCATTTTAACCGGTAATGCCATGGGTGAGTTTTTAACCCCGCAATCGGATGTGAAACAGGAAAATGGTGTTTGGGTCGTTTCGGGGAGCAAATCTGAACTGGATTATAAACTGCTTTTCAATACGCTTTTTAAAGTTGCAGAAACAAATTTAAATGATGCGAAAAACGGTCAGGCCTTAAAAGTGACCTATACCGATTATCAAAAATTAAACGAATCTTTATTCCCTAGTGCCTTACAGATCAAAACGCTATCCAAAGCGAAAAAAATAAATATCGACCTCCAGTTTGTGAAAATTGATGGCAATGTTCCTGTCGATTTTCCGTTTAATGTACCAAAGAGATTTACAGTTGTAAAATAGTACTTCAATTACAGTTCAATATTTATAATGGTTTGCCAAAGAGATCTGCAGTACTGCAACAGTCTGTTTGGCAATCTTTGTATTGTATGAAGATTAAGTGAAGACGGTTCTGTAATAAGTGATTATGACTTTAGTATCTCGATTTTAGTACTTTTTACTGTAAAATTTTTATACTTTTGGCTTAATGAAGCTACAAAAACTCCTATTTATCCTTTTTTTAAGCGTGTTAACCCTTTCGGCGGTTGCACAAACTGAAAGTCAGCTCAGAAGGAAAAAAGAAGCTATACAACGCGAAATCGAACAGCTTCAAAAGAATTTAAACAAAACTGCAAATGGTAAAAAGCTTACTTTACAACAGATTAATACCATAAATGCCCAGATACGTTTGCGCCAGGATAAAATTGGAACAATCAATTCTGAAATAAAAAATCTGGATAACCAAATCTCTCAGAACACAAATACCGTACATACGTTGCAGGGTCAGCTAGGCGATCTTAAAAAAGAATATGCCGGGATGATCCGCTTTGCACAAAGGAACAGGAACTCATACGATAAAATGATGTTCATTTTTGCGGCCAAGGATTTTAATCAGGCTTATAAAAGGATCAAATATTTACAACAGTTTAGTCAGTATAGAAAAAAACAAGCTGGTTATATTGAAAATACACAGCAAGACCTGAATGGCAAGATAAAAGTGCTGGATAAAACGCTCAGGGAAAAAAGTGATCTGTTAAAAGAACAGGAAAGAGAGCGCGAGCGTTTGGGTAAAGATAAAAGTGAACAATCTTCAGTGTTAAATAAGCTGAGCAAGGATGAAAAGCAGTTTAAGCAGGATATTACCAGTCGTAAAAAACAGCAGGCCCAGATAGATCGGGCCATTAGTGCGGCAATTCAGCGGGCAATTGAAGAAGCAAGAAGAAAGGCTGCTGAAGAGGCGAGAAGAAAAGCAGCTGAGGAAGCACGGATTGCAGCAGCGAAAGCTAAGGCTGAAAATAAACCGGTACCAACAGCACCAACTCCACCAGCTGCTAAGGCAAAATCGACAGGAGAATTACTCACAGCAACACCGGAGGCTGCCAGATTATCTGCAGGTTTTGAAAATAATAGGGGCAAGTTGCCTTGGCCGGTAGCAACCGGAACCATAACAGAAAGGTTTGGTTTGCATAAGATCGATCAGGCAAGTTACACCAATGATGGTGTTGATATTACCACAGCTGACGGGGCTGCCGTTAGAGCTGTATTTGCAGGTAAGGTTGCGGCTGTTCAGGTGGTGATGGGCAGAACCGTAGTATTGATCAACCATGGAGAATATTTTACGGTATATCAAAACTTAAAATCAGTTAGTGTAAGTGTTGGTAATTCTGTAGATACCAAACAAACCATTGGAGTAGTTGCAAATACAGGAGATGATGCTGTTTTGAAGTTCCAGATCAGAAGAGGACAAGCGGCTTTAAATCCAGAGGCCTGGATTAGTAAATAAAAGAATAGTTTTTAAAATGTATATATTTGTATAAATTATATTAGTGATGTATCAAGGCACGTTATTAGAGTTTTTAAACATGGGTGGATCCGAGATCGTGCTCATTTTAGTGGTGGTTCTGTTGTTGTTCGGAGGTAAAAAATTACCCGAACTGGCAAGGGGATTAGGGAAAGGGATCAGAGAATTTAAAGACGCCTCTGACGGTGTGAAGCGTGAAATTCACAGAAATATTAATGCTATGGACTTAGATAAAGAAGAAGCGGAAGAAACAGCTGTAAATACCCATAGCCAACGTCATCACCCAACAGAAGAAGAAACGCCTGTTGATGAAAAGGTTGAGGCAAGTGCGCCACATATCGATCTGGCAAAGCCTACTGACGAAAAAATTGTAACTGACAAAGAAAAAGTTTAAACAAAAAAATCATGTTAAATACAACAATAGCAGCAATGCTTGGAACACCAGAAATTATCATTATTGCGGTAGTGGTATTGTTATTATTTGGTGGTAAAAAAATTCCTGAACTGATGAGAGGTTTAGGTAAAGGTGTTAAAGAATTTAAAGATGGTAAAGATGGCGTTGATGGGGAACAAGTAGATCCATCTAACCGTGATAAAACCGTTTAATTGCAATAATTTTTAGTTTTGAAGAAATACAGCTCTCTTAAAGAGATACAGTCGCTTATTTCGCAAAAGCAATTAACTTTACCCGATTTATTGGCTTATTATTTTAAGCAAATTGAAAAAAATGAACACCTCAATGCATTTAATGAGGTGTTTTTTTTGTCGGCCGAAGCTCAAGCAAAAGCGATACAGCAAAAGATAGAAGAAGGTACCGCAGGTAAGCTTGCAGGTATGGTGATTGGCATCAAAGATAATATCTGTTATGAAGGCCATATTGTTACCGCTTCGTCAAAAATGCTCGAAGGCTTTGTCTCGCCATATTCATCTACCGTTGTAGAACGTTTATTGCAGGAAGATGCCATTATTATTGGCCGTTTAAACTGCGATGAGTTTGCCATGGGTGGCTCTAACGAGACCTCGTTTTACGGGGCCGTTAAAAATGCAGCCAATCCGGAGCTTGTTCCGGGAGGATCTTCCGGTGGTTCGGCTGTAGCGGTTCAGGCCGATATGTGTTTGTCTGCGCTGGGTACCGATACCGGAGGTTCTGTGCGTCAACCAGCTGCTTTTTGCGGCCAGATTGGACTAAAACCTACTTATGGACGGATTTCGAGATATGGAGTGATTGCTTATGCTTCCTCTTTTGATCAGGTTGGCCCAATTACTTCTTCAGTAACCGATGCCGCAATACTTTTACAGGTTTTGGCCGGTGCCGATGATCATGATTCAACGGTTTCACCTTTATCGGTTCCTGATTATCCAGCTCAGCTTGGCGAACAAAAAAAACAAAAAATAGCCGTTTTAAGGGAAACGATAGAAAGCGATGCGCTTGATCCTGAAATTAAAACAGCAATTTTAACATCAATAGAAAAACTAAAAGCAGATGGACATACGGTTGAATATGTGTCGTTCGATCTTTTAGATTATCTGGTTCCGGCCTATTATATTTTAACCACAGCTGAAGCCTCTTCAAATCTTTCGCGTTACGATGGTGTACATTATGGTCACCGCAACATGGAGGCGAAGTCATTAAACGAATTGTACAAGTTATCCAGGGCCGAAGGTTTTGGTGAAGAAGTAAAACGCCGCATCCTTTTAGGTACTTTTGTACTGAGTGCCGGATATTACGATGCCTACTACCAGAAAGCACAGCAGGTACGCCGTTTAATCAGAGAGAAAATGGATGTTTTATTCCAGGATTATGATTTAATTCTTTCTCCAGTGGCACCAACAGCTGCATTTAAAATCGGCGATAATGTGCAAGATGCACTGGTCATGTATATGGCCGATATTTTTACCGTGTTGCCATCTTTAAGCGGAAACCCGGCCATTGCTTTGCCTTTGGGCAATAATGAAGCGGATTTGCCGTTAAGTATTCAATTTACAGCCAAACATTTTGAGGAAGATAAGCTTTTAGCTTTTTCTCAGGCTTTTTTAAAATAGGCATTAGCTCGTTGAGCTGTGTGCAGTAACCGTCATGCTGTCCCGATATTTCGGGCTCAGCATCTGGACAACAGATTCTGGATCAGGTTCGGACTGGCGGTGCTGAATAAACCAATAGCCCATGATTAAAAAATTACTTTTTGCTTCAATTTGTGCTTGCTTAGGATATATTTCTTCCGCTTCTGCGCAACAAACCCTCAAATTAGATAGTCTTCCGAAGGTACAAAACAACATCTTTATCAATACCGATACCGTAGCGGTACCTTCAGTTTCTGAAAACCCATTAACCATGGGGCAGAACTTTATCTACAAGCTCAGGCTCGATTCTATCGCAAAAACAGTACCCCTTCCTTACAACGAATATGTTCAGCAGTATATCGATATTTATGCCAAGCGTAAAGATATGTTCGGCAAAATGATCGGCCTATCGAGTTATTACTTTCCGATTTTCGACAAAGCCTTAAAGGATTATAACATCCCGCAGGAAATAAAATATTTAACCATTGTAGAATCGCAGATGAACCCACATGCCATTTCTAGAGTGGGTGCCACAGGAATCTGGCAGTTTATGTTTGGAACTGGCAAGGCTTATGGTTTAAAGATGGACAATTTTGTGGACGAACGGAAAGATCCTATCCAGGCCAGCTATGCTGCGGCAGCCTATTTTAGGGATGCATTTGAAGAGTTAGGCGATTGGCTTTTGGCCATTGCAGCATACAATTGTGGCAAGGGCAATGTAAACCGTGCGATTGACAAAGCAGGATCGAGGGACTTTTGGGTAATCAGACAGTTTTTACCTAAAGAAACCAGAAATTATGTGCCTGCATTTATTGCAGCTGTTTATGTAATGAACTATTCGGGCAAACACCAGATTACGGCACAAGCTTCGAACATGTTTTTAAAAACAGACACCGTTCAAACGACTCGTTTTGTTTCTTTATCTACCCTGGCCAAAGTGCTCAACATAGAGGAAGAAGCAATCATGGCATTAAACCCATCCTACAAGAAAAAGATTGTAAACGGCACGGATGATGAACCCAAGCGTATTGTGATGCCCAAATTGAGGGATGCCGATTATGCTGGTATTTATGATGTATTAAACAACCAGGAGGTTGAAGGAAACATGAAAGTTGTTAATGCCAATACCGATGATGTAAGGGATTTAAGAAAGAAAAAAATTAAAAGCATCACCAGCTCTTCGGTAGTATACCATAAAGTGACCGCAGGCCAAAATTTAACAACCGTTGCCAATAAATACGGCGTGGAAGTGCAGGATCTGAGGGTTTGGAATGGTTTAAAAAGTAAAACCCTAGTACCAGGGCAACGATTAAAGATCTATGCCAAAAACCGCACACCGTTAAAAGCGCCGGCATCATTTTTAAGCTACAAAGTTAAAACTGGCGATACCTTATCTGAAATTGCCGAGAAGTTCGATGGCGCTACCGTACAAACGATCAGAAGAGATAACCGTCTATCAAAAGCGGGCTTGCAAGTGGGTATGGTTTTGAAGATTAGCAAGGGATAAGTTATATATGTAATCGTCATTTCTACCGCAGTGGAGAGATCTTTAAAATGATGTGCACAAATTTCTCTCCCGAATCTTCGGGATTGCACTCCGGATGACAATTTACGATAACCTGTAACAATAATATTGGTTTACATTTAGTTAACGCTTACTTAACTTGAAATAAGTTAACACAAGCTAAACTTGCCTTAAATTAAAAAAATGGATACCAGGCGGGAGTTTCTTCGTAAATCTTTATTACTTTCTGGCGCAACGGGTATAGCTACCGTGATGCCATCATCAATTCAACGTGCATTAGCGATCGATCCGGTTGCTGGCAGTACTTTTCTGGATGCAGAGCACGTTGTGATTTTAATGCAGGAAAACCGTTCATTCGATCATACTTTTGGAAGTCTGCAGGGTGTACGTGGATTTAACGATCCAAGGGCCATTATGCTTCCAAACCAAAAACCGGTTTGGTTCCAGACCGATGCTGCTGGAAATACTTACGCACCTTTCCGTTTAAATATTAAAGATACCAAAGTAACCTGGATGGGCTCTCTGCCGCATTCGCGTGCCAGCCAGGTGGACGCCAACAATCAGGGCAAATACGACCAATGGCTAACGGCAAAGAAATCTGGAAATAAAAATTATGCGTCGATGCCACTGACCCTGGGGCATTATATCCGTGAAGATCTTCCCTTTAATTATGCCTTAGCTGATGCATTTACCATCTGCGACCAGAATTTTTGTTCGGCAATGACGAGCACTACGCCCAACCGCTCTTTCTTCTGGACAGGGAAAATTACCCACGAAGAAAATGGAATCCCGAAAGCCAATATCCGTAATGACGATTTTGCCTATGGTAAACAACCATGGAAAACTTTTCCTGAACTACTGGAGGAGAATAAAATTGCATGGAAATTTTATCAGAACGAAACCAGTTGCGGAGGTGGTTTTAAAGGCGAAGAAAGAGCCTGGCTTTCGAATTTCGGCTGTAATCTCCTGGAATTCTTTAAAGCCTATAATGTTAAGTTTAAAGATAGATATGTAGAAAACCTGCAGAAGCTGGTTGATACCCTGCCAGCGGAAATCAATAAGCTGCAGGAAGCAAGTCCGTCGAGCGATGCTGCTGCAAAGAAAATCCAAACGGATCTCAAAAATAAAATCAAAGCCCTGGATGATGCTGCAACAGAGCTTGAGCAATGGAGCAAGAAAAATTTCGATAAACTCTCCCAACAGGAAAAAAGTTTGTTTTACAATGCCTTTGTAGTGAATCAAAATGACCCCCATTTCCGCAATATATCAACAATTGCATACGATGATAATGGCGAAAAACGTGAAGCAACCGTACCAAAGGGGGATATTTTACATCAGTTCAGGGATGATGTGAACAGGGGGAAACTGCCTACGGTTTCCTGGCTTGCCGGACCACAGAATTTCTCTGATCACCCAAGTGCGCCATGGTACGGCGCCTGGTATATTTCAGAAGTAATGGATATTTTAACCAAAAATCCTGAAGTTTGGAAAAAGACCGTCTTTATCGTTACCTACGATGAAAATGATGGTTATTATGACCATGTTCCGCCATATTCCATTCCCGATGAGAATAAACCAGAAACTGGAAAGGTTTCGAAGGGAATTGATACTGAAATTGAACACGTGCGTTTGGCCAATGAGCTTAAACAGGGTGTACCCGAAAAAGGAGCCCGGGAAGCACCGATCGGTTTAGGCTTTCGTGTACCAATGGTTATTGCCTCACCATGGAGCCGCGGCGGTAAAGTATGTTCTCAGCTTTTCGAGCACACATCTACTTTACAGTTTTTAGAGGAATTTGTAAATAAAAAATATAAAAAGAACATCCGTTTGGATAACATTAGCGAATGGCGCAGAACCATTTCAGGTAATTTAACCTCGGCATTTGCTCCTTTCGATCCCAAATCGGAGAAATTACCCTTCCTTAACCGCAATACATTTGTTGAAGGGATTTTTAACGCGAAATTTAAAGTGGAACCAAAAGGTTTTAAAGTAATTTCAGATCAGGAAATCAATAAATCGGGAGCTAGTGAGCATTTAATGTCGCAACAGGAAAAAGGGATCCGGAAATCCTGCGCCATACCTTATCAATTATCGGCAAATGGATCATTTGATCGAAATAAAAAAGCTTTTCAAATCAGAATGGCTGCCAGCAACCAGTTATTTGGGAGTCAGGCAGCGGGTTCACCTTTTACGGTATATGCGCCAGCTAAATTTAAAGCAGATGGCGGGCAGGAAGAAATCTGTAAAAATTGGTCTTTTGCGGTTAAGGTAAATGATGAACTGCAATATCAGTGGCCGTTAAATGCGTTTGAAGATGATCGATATCATTTACGGTTAAACGGGCCAAACGGTTTTTACCGCGAATTTATCGGTTCTGCCGGGGATCCGTTAATCAGCATCACAGCCGAAAACGAGCTGAACCGATTAACAAAAGGTGCGACTGGAAACATGAGGTTAACAATTAAAAATACAGGCAAAGGTATAGTAAAAATTAACCTGAACGATTTAGGTTACAAAACGAACCATCAACAAAAGAGTATTGCGGCAAATGCCGAAACAGTTCTCGTGCTCGATTTAGAACCGAGTTACGGTTGGTACGATTTCGAGATCAAAAGTGATGCTGATCCATTATTTACACAACGTTTTGCCGGTAGGGTAGAAACAGGCAAGGAAAGTTATACCGATCCGGTTATGGGAAGGGTATAAGCTAATAATGCATTTCTGTTCATTGCTCAATTGGTCTTATTTAACTTTTTTTGAACGGCTTTTTATTGTAAGCCTCATAAAAAGAATTGTACCTTTGCACGGTCACTAATAAGTTACTTAATGAGTAATACGAATAGAAAGCAAGATGCGTTGGATTATCACTCGCAGGGCCGTCCGGGAAAGATACAAGTAGTACCTACTAAACCAACAACATCGCAAAGGGATTTAACCCTGGCATACTCTCCAGGAGTTGCAGAGCCTTGTTTAAAAATAGCAAACAATAAAGATGATGTTTATAAATATACCGCAAAAGGTAATTTAGTTGCAGTAATCAGTAATGGAACGGCGGTTTTGGGCCTGGGAAATATTGGCCCTGAAGCCGGCAAGCCTGTAATGGAAGGTAAAGGCCTTTTATTTAAAATATTCTCTGATATCGATGTATTCGATTTGGAGCTCGATACCGAAAATGTAGATGATTTTGTAAAAATCGTTAAAGCATTGGAGCCAACTTTTGGGGGGATCAACCTCGAAGATATCAAGGCTCCTGAGTGTTTTGAGATTGAAAGGCGTTTAAAACAGGAGATGAATATCCCTGTAATGCACGATGATCAACATGGAACAGCCATTATTTCTGGGGCAGCATTATTAAATGCCTGCGAAATCCAGAAAAAGAAAATTGATAAAATTCAGGTTGTAGTGAGCGGTGCAGGTGCTGCGGCTGTTTCCTGCTCTAAAATGTACCTGAGTTTAGGGGTAAAAAAAGAGAATCTGGTGATGTTCGATATCAATGGACTAATTGATATCCACCGTACCGATCTGGATGATATCCGCATGAGCTTTGCAACCACCAGAAAAGGTATTTCCAATATCGGAGAAGCGATGAAGGGCGCTGATGTTTTTATCGGACTTTCAGCAGCGAATGTAATTTCGCCAGATATGTTGGTGGGAATGGCTAAAAACCCGATTGTTTTTGCCATGGCCAATCCAAACCCTGAAATTGCCTATGAACTGGCCATTAAGACCCGTAAAGACCTTATTATGGCTACAGGCCGTTCTGATTATCCCAACCAGGTGAACAATGTACTGGGTTTCCCTTATATTTTCCGTGGGGCGCTGGATGTTAGGGCAACCAGCATTAACGAGGAGATGAAAATTGCAGCAGTAAGGGCAATTGCAGAACTGGCCAAAAAATCGGTTCCAGAAGCTGTTAACCTGGCTTACAATGCTCGTAATCTTAAATTCGGACGCGATTATATCATCCCGAAACCTGTTGATTTCAGGTTGATTACAGAGGTATCAACAGCCGTAGCAAAAGCCGCGATCGAAAGTGGTGTAGCCAGAAAAATCATCACCGATTGGGATGCCTACAATGAAGAACTGAGAAAACGTTTAGGTTTGGATGATGCCATTATGAGGGCGGTAACCACCAAAGCGAAGATGGATCCTAAACGTGTGGTATTTGCGGAGGCCGATAATTACAAAATTTTAAAGGCTGCCCAGATTGTAAAAGATGAAAATATCGCTATTCCAATTCTTTTAGGAAACAAAGAAAAGATACAAGCCATTATCGATGAGCATGCTTTGGAGCTGGAGGGCGTAGAGATCATCGATCAGATGCTGAACCCTGAAAAAACCAAACAATATGCAGAATCCCTTTTCGAAAAACGCAAGCGTAAAGGAGTATCTTCTATGCGTGATGCAACCAAATTATTGAGAGACCGTAACTATTACGGGGCTTCGATGGTTGAATTTGGTGATGCCGACGCCATGATTTCGGGTTTGACGAAAAATTATGGTGCCACTATTAAACCTGCTTTGCAGGTAATTGGTGTAGAACCAGGCGTAAAGCGTGTTGCGGGCATGTACATGATGATGACCAAAAAAGGTCCTGTTTTCTTTGGCGATACCACTGTAAACGTTGATCCGACTGCCGAAGAACTGGTGGATATCACTTTATTGATCGATAAATCCGTTAAGCAGTTTAACATCAAACCACGTATTGCCTTATTGTCGTACTCCAACTTTGGTTCAAATGATGGGATAACCCCAAATAAAGTAAGGCAAACGGTAAACCTGCTTCATAAAAACCATCCGGAAATTGTAGTAGACGGAGAGATGCAGGGAAACTTTGCCATCAACAACGAACTCTTGCAGGATAACTTTCCATTTAGCACCCTGGCGGATGCTCCGGCAAACACTTTAGTGTTCCCAAATCTCGAGTCGGGAAACATTGCATACAAATTGTTACAAGAGTTAGGTGGTGCCGAAGCAGTTGGTCCGATCCTTTTAGGACTGAATAAACCTGTTCATATTGTTCAATTAGGTAGTTCTGTGCGCGAAATCGTGAATATGGTTACCATTGCTGTTGTAGATGTGCAAGCAAAAGAAGAAATTGCAACATCAAAACGAAAAGGTATATTTGGAAAAACAACTAAAAAGTAGCATTACATGTACGCCTATATAGATGGTAAATTGACATTCAAAAACCCAGCATACGTTGTGGTTGAAGCCGGAGGTATAGGCTATCATATCAACATTTCTTTAAATACTTATAGCGCTTTGGCTGATGCAGAAAGGTGTAAATTATACACCTGGCTGCATGTAAAAGAAGATGCACATACATTATACGGCTTCGCTGATGAAGGCGAACGCCGTTTATTTTTACACCTGATATCGGTATCGGGAATTGGACCGAATACTGGCAGGATGATTTTATCGTCTATTACCCCCGTGGAAATACAGACCGCAATTGTTAAGGCAGATCTGCCTTTAATTCAGCGGATTAAAGGCTTGGGTGCAAAAACGGCACAACGCCTGGTTTTAGAACTACAGGATAAATTAAAAAAAGAAGGGGTAGATTCATTAATTTCTATGCCTCAACACAATACTGTTAAAGATGAAGCGTTATCAGCATTGGTAATGCTCGGATTCGCCAAACAAACCGCCGAAAAAACTATAGACCAGATATTAAAAGTGACAGAGGGGACCCTTTCGGTAGAGCAATTAATTAAACATGCTTTAAAAACTTTATAGACCCAACTGCCTTTGAAGAGAATATCTACATTTCTGTTTCTCACTCCTCTTATTTTAATTGCTTCTCAACACGCTTTCTCTCAAGTTGTTCCAAGCAAAGCGGATACGATCATGCCAAAAAACAATTTTGGTTTAAAAGAAAAAGAACGTTTAGGGCTTAGTCCCGCTGTTAATCCATTTTATCCATCTCCAAGTAATTTAAAGCGCGTTGTAGAATACGATGCCAAGAACAAACGTTATATAGTTAAAGAACTCATAGGAGAGAATTTTGTTTTAAATACCCAATATTTAACCATTGATGAGTACCAGCGCCTGGTAAACAGTGAGATCAAACGGGGGAACTGGCGCAGCATTTCGAATGCCGAAGTAAGCGATTACAGGAGTACCGGTATTATTCCCCAGATCCAGGTGAACAGCAAAGCCTTCGAAAAATTATTTGGCGGGACCACCATCGATATACAGCCCCGCGGAGAAGCTGAACTTACTTTTTTAGGCCGGGTAAATAAAAACGAAAACCCGCTCTTTAACGAAAGACAGCGGGTGCAGACCAATTTCGATTTTAATCAGAGGATCCAGATGGACCTGGTGGGAAATATCGGAACGAAGTTGAAGATTAAAAGTAATTACAATACTGAGGCACAGTTCGATTTTGAAAATCAGATCAAACTGGATTATACCGGCGGACCGGATGATATTATCCAGAAAATTGAGGCGGGTAACGTAAGTTTACCTTTAAATACGTCATTAATTACCGGAACACAAGCACTTTTCGGTATTAAAACACAGTTGAAATTTGGGCGTTTAAACGTAACCAGTGTTTACACGCAACAGAAATCTCAATCACGGGAAATTAAAATTACCAACGGTGCGCAACAAAATACCACGACGGTAAATATCGATAGCTACGAGGCCAACAAACACTATTTTTTATCACAATATTTTAGGAACAACTATAATAAAAACCTCGCCAACGCACCCATTATTACCTCGCCGATCCAGATTACCAAAATTGAGGTCTGGATTACCAACAAAGCGGGAAATACAACCGATTCGAGAGATGTATTGGGTTTAATGGATTTGGGAGAGAATGTTCCCTTCAATAACAATCTCATTACGGGAGGAACATCCGGGCTGCCGGCAGGAACTACCGCTACGGGTTTCCCACAGCAATCGAACAATCTGATCTCGCAGTTAAATGCGTATCAGGGAGGGGCGGTAAGACAGACAAATTCTAATGCCATTCTTTCTTTTTTTCAAACAACTCCTGCCAACACCAGTAATACCGATAACTTTGCCAAGCTGGTTTATGCCAGAAAACTGACCGAGCGTGAGTTTACTTTTCAGCCGCAACTGGGTTATCTTTCACTGAACAACCCCTTAAATGCTGATGAAGTTTTGGCTGTGGCTTACCGTTATACCTATAACGGTGTAGAGTACCAGGTGGGTGAGTTTTCTACCGATGTTTCTTTTGATGCTGCAAATCCCAAAGTGCTGTATGCAAAATTATTAAAGAATGAAACTACTAAGATCCAACTTCCAACGTGGGATCTGATGATGAAAAATATTTACTCTACCGGGGGGTACCAGATCAGCAGCCAGAATTTCAAACTTGATATTTACCGCATCGATAACGAAACGGGTGTGGATAATCCGGTAATGACCGAAGGACAAAATACGGCAAACAAACAATGGATTGCCCTGACAGAATTCGACCGTTTGAACCAGCAGAATGAACGCAGGCCTGATGGGGTTTTCGATTTCGTAGCCTCAAATAATGCTTTTGGTGCTTATTCTACTGCAAACAATGCCAACCAGGCAAGCTTGTTCGGCGTGGGGAGCAATGGGCAAACATCTTTGGTTACCAATACCAATTCGGGATATATTACCATCGATCCGGCAAATGGAAGGATTATTTTTCCGGTGATTGAACCCTTTGGTAAAGATTTGGCTGCAAAGTTTTTGCCGAGTGAACAGGCATTGATCAATAAATATACTTTTACCGCGCTTTACGATTCAACACAAACCATCGCTAAACAGCTGTTTCAAAACCAGAACAGGTATACCATTAAGGTAAGTTACCAGTCAGATATTTCTTCTGAGTTTAGCTTGAATGCCATCAATGTTCCCGAAGGATCGGTAAAGGTTTTTGCAGGAACAATGCCGTTAACCGAAGGGGTGGATTTTACCGTTGATTATCAGGGCGGCCGTGTGAGCATCATCAACCAGGCCCTTTTGGTATCTGGTCAGCCGATTAGAATTACTACAGAAAACAGTGAAACCTTTGGACTGCAGCAACGCTCGCTTTTTGGAACCCGTTTAGATTATCGGGTCAACAATAAACTGAACCTTGGCGGTACCATTATGAACTTAACCGAAAAACCTTTAACGCAAAAGGTAAATCTCGGTGAAGAACCCATTTCAAATACCATTTGGGGAGCAGATATTAACTATAGCTCGCCTTCAAGGTTTTTAACCAAATTGGTTGATAAACTCCCTTTCATTTCAACCAAAGCACCATCGAGTGTAACGTTTTATGGTGAATTTGCCCAATTGATCCCTGGTCACCCGCGGGCACTGAATTTTGCAGGCAGTAAAAACGGGGTAAGTTATTTAGATGATTTCGAAGCCTCACGATCAATAATCGATTTGAAGAGTGCCATTGCCTGGCAGTTATCCGGCACGCCACAGTTATTCCCGGAGGCTGATAAGTCGAACGATTTATCTTATGGTTATAACCGGGCAAGAATTGCATTTTATAACATCGATCCAACTTTTTACAATTCGGCGGCATCTACCACTCCTGCCAATATCAGGGGCAACCGGGGAGAGCTTTCCAATCACTATGTAAGGGAAGTAATCGAGCAGGAAGTTTTTCCATTTAAAGAAACAGCAACCGGACAGGCTTTAAATATTACCACTTTTGATGTGGCCTATTACCCAACCGTTAGGGGACCATACAATTTCCGTACTACCGATTTTAGACCAGATGGAAGTTTATTGCAGCCTAAAAATAGTTGGGGCGGTTTTCAGCGGAAGATTGAAACCAACGATTTTGAAGCCTTAAATGTTGGCTTTATCGAGTTTTGGGTAATGGACCCATTCATCTATAAACCGAATTCTACCGGTGGTGATATGTATTTCAACTTAGGAAATATCTCAGAAGATATTCTTAAGGATGGCAGGAAGTCGTTAGAAAATGGTTTACCCGCTACAAACGATCCAAGTAAATTTGATGAAACCGTTTGGGGCCGTGTACCAAAGTTACAGCCTGTTGTACAGGCTTTCGATAACAATGCCAGTTCGCGCCGGGCACAGGATGTGGGTTTAGATGGACTATCGGATGCTGATGAAAAAGTAAAGTTTGCTGCGGCCATTACCCAGATTAAAGGGCAGTTGAATGCCACCGCTTCTACCGCACTTGATGCCGATCCATCATCAGATAATTATACTTATTTCAGAGGTCCGGCTTTAGATCAGATCAATGCCGGTATTCTGAAGCGTTACGAAAAATACAATGGAACTGAAGGAAACTCTAAAACTGCTCAGCAGTCGCAAGAGGAATTAGGGCTTGAAAATTCAGCTTCTACGTCACTGCCTGATGGGGAAGATATTAACCGGGATAACAACATGACCCAAAGCGACGAATACTTTCAGTATAAAGTTTCGATCCGCCCGGGCGATTTAAACGTTGGGCAGAATTTCATCACCGATAAAGTAACCTCGCAGGTAAAATTGGCCAATGGAAATACACAGGCTGTTTCCTGGTACCAGTTCCGGATTCCGATCGGTCAGTACCAGGATAAGGTTGGCGGAATCCAGGATTTTAAATCGATCCGTTTTTTCAGGATGTTTATGACCAACTTTACCGATACGGCCGTAATGCGTTTCGCCAAGCTGCAGTTGATCCGTGGCGAATGGAGAGAATATAATGCTTCAAACATCGCTGCCCAGGTAATCGTTGATCCATCTTTACCGGCCTTAACGCCTGATAATTCTACCATTGAAGTATCTACCGTAAATATTGAAGAAAACGGTAAACGTTCTCCGATCCCTTACGTTACCCCTCCGGGAATTTTGCGTGAACGCGATTATAGCAACTACCGCGGCGATACCAGATTGAATGAGCAATCGCTATCGGTTACCGTAAAAAATTTAAGGGATGGTTATGGCAGGGCGGCATTTAAAACTGCCTATAGCGATTTTAGATCTTACAAACATTTAGAGATGTTTGTTCACGCAGAGGCGGTTAATAATCAGATCTTAAATGATAATGATGTTGCGGCCTTTTTAAGGATCGGAACCGATAATCAGGATAACTATTACGAATATGTAATGCCATTAAAGGTGACCAATCCAGGCACCAGCGATCCGGATGCCATCTGGCCGGAAGCCAACAGGATGGATATTGATTTAACTCTTTTCCAGAATGCCAAACTCGCCCGTAATGTAGCCAAGCAAGCTAACGGACAGCCCTGGCCTACCAATGTTCCCTTTACCTATACCGATGGGGCAAGAACCATTGTGGTAAAAGGACAACCGGATATGAGCAAGGTTAGGGTGTACATGGTTGGTATTAAAAACCCTTTGCGTGCGGCCAATGATGAACGTGCAGACGATGGCCAGGATAAAAATGCTTTGGTTTGGTTTAACGAATTGAGGTTAACCGAATTTGATGAAAGAGGCGGTTGGGCAGCAACAGGAAGATTAAATTTAAAACTTGCAGATTTTGCAGATGTAAATATTTCAGGCAGTAAATCTACAGTTGGTTTTGGTTCAATCGATTCAAAAGTGAGCGAAAGAAACCGTGCCGATAATGTACTGTTGGATGTGTCTTCGGCGATGGAACTGGGTAAATTCCTGCCACAAAAATCAGGGGTAAAAATCCCAATGTTTGTGAGTTATTCGAAACAGGTTTCTACGCCTCAGTATAACCCGCGAACTCCGGATATCGAGCTGAAAAATGCTTTAAGCCAATCAACCAAAGAACAAAAAGATTCGATTTTAAACTTTGCGCAGGATTATACGGTAAGACGGGGCATTAACTTTACCAATGTCCGGAAAGACCGTGTAAACAACAGCAAGCCGGTTCACCTTTGGGACATCGAAAACTTTTCGGCAAGTTATGCTTACACGCAGTACAATCACCGCGATTTTATCAACCAAAGCAGCATCCAGAATACCTATAGGGCATCACTACAATACAGCTATTCAAAAGAAGCGAAAACCATAGCGCCTTTCGAAAAGATCATTAAATCGAACATGCTCGCTTTACTGAAAGATTTTAACTTCAGTATTTTTCCTAGTGCGATCAACTTCAGGGTTGATGTAGACCGCTTGTATTCAGAAAACACGCTAAGAAATAACGATCCGAACAATAGCATCGGGGTTTACCAAAGCGGTTATGGCACTACCTTTAATAAAAACTTTACCATGAGCAGGATTTATGGTATTGCCTGGAACCTTACCCGTTCGTTACAGTTGGATTTTAACGCAACCAACTATTCAATTATTGATGAACCAGATGGCAGGATTGAAGGATTAAAACGTGATACTGTTTGGGAAAACTTGAAACGTTTAGGCCGTACAACCGATTATAACCACAACTTAAATGTAACCTATAATCTGCCTATCGATAAAATACCCGGACTAAACTGGGTGACGGTAAAAACCCGTTACGGTACCAACTTTAACTGGCAGACCGAACCGCTTTCTACCTTGCGCGATCCAAACATCAATTTAGGTAATACCGTACAGAACAGCAGGACCGTTCAGATCAACCCAACCTTAAACCTGACTACACTATACAATAAGTTTGGTTTTATCCGGAATGCAGGAAACGATCAGGAAGGAGGTGGGGCAAAGAAATTTTTCATTAATTTATTAACGAGCGTGAAAAATGTGAATGCCAGCTTTGTACAAACAAAAGGTATTTTCCTACCTGGCTACCTGCCAACAACCAAGTATTTTGGTATTGATAATGCCACCGGTGCACCAGGTTTAGGCTTTGCTTTTGGTAGCCAGCGCGATATCCGTGAGATGGCACTGAACAATGGCTGGTTAACCACCGATACCCTGCAAAACCAATTGTATGTAAATACGCTTAGGGAAGATTTACAGCTTACCGGACAAGTAGAACCTTTTAAAGATTTACGGATCACGCTGAAGGCTAATAAAGCGCAAACGCGGAATTTCTCTACTAACTTTAGGTATGTGGCCAGTACCTCATCATTCGAAAATTTAAGTGCCATTACAACCGGCGATTATAGCGTTTCTTACATTGCCCTGGGTACAGCCTTTAAAGAAAGCAATTCAAATACCGTTTCCAGTTTGTTTAATCAGTTTATGGCCAACCGGATTGTTATTTCGAGAAGATTGGGATTGCAAAATCCCAATTCATCAGGTGCTGATGGAGGTTTTGCCGACGGTTACAGTAAAGAAAGTCAGGATGTAATTATCTCTGCTTTTATGGCTGCCTATTCTGGTAAAGATGCCAGTAAAACGAAAATGAATGCCTTCCCTAAAATACCGCTTCCAAACTGGAGTTTAACTTATAGCGGTTTAACCAGGATACCATTTATTGCCGATAAATTTTCGTCAGTAGACATCCGGCATGGTTATCGCTCTGCCTATAATATCAATGGATTTAATTCATTATTGCGTTATCAGGAAACCAACGGTGGGGTAAGCAGCAGGGATGTGAACAACAACTTCTTACCCGAATACCAGTTTGCACAGGTAACCATTTCCGAATACTTTTCGCCATTGATTGGGGTAGATACCAGGTTTAAAAATAACCTCACCGCCTCTTTTGAATTAAACCGTTCGAGGCTGCTGGGCTTGAGTTTATCAAACAGTCAGCTGGCACAGTTATCAGAAAACAATATGGTTTTGGGACTGGGTTACCGTACCAATAAATTCCGTTTCCCTTTCGGATGGTTTAAAAGCCTGAAAATGGATAACAACATGGATTTTAAGTTAGATGTAGCTATCCGCGATAATAAAACGGTGATTTACCGTGCCGATGTTACTGAAGCCGAAGTTTCTTCAGGTGCAAAAAACATTACGCTTAGGCCAAGTGTAGATTATGTGTTAAACCAGAAGTTTAATATCAAGTTATTTTACGATTCGAACATTACCAAACCTTATACTTCACAAACCTTTAATACTTCTTTCAGTAATTTCGGTTTTAGTTTAAGGTTTACATTAAATTAGAAAGCCAATTCGATTAATATTAATATTATACTCACTAATTTTAAGCCCTTGAAACTAGCGCGATCGTCATGCTGATTCGATAGCTATCGGATTTATTTTACAAGTAGAAATAGTGTTTTCAATCGTCTTGTAGCTACTATGTGGTCAGCATCTTCCTGCTAAATGGACCCTAAAATAAATTACCTTCGGTGAGCTCGCTTAAGGCTCGGTTTACTGCGTAGCTTTCCGCCGCGCTAAAGGTCAGGGTGACGCTATGAATGAAAAATGTCTGTAGTATACCTTTAAAGGAATATTAATCGAACTGAGGTTAGAAGATAGAGTCAGAGTGTTAATGATCAGTAAAGCCTGCATAAATGATCAGGTGTTGCACTTGGATTTTCTTTTAAAAATATATCTGTCATACAGATAATCTGAAAGAATTTCTCGTGCTTTATACAGATGGGGATTGGGATGCATATTTCTTATACGCATGCGATAGACTCATCTGTCAATTTTCATCAGCATAGAGACGACTGCTATCGGCTGTACTTTTCTTTCCATGATATAGCAATATACAACGGACATAAGGTTCATTAATAGCGGCTACGGAAATGCCGCCTGTTTTGAGCCATGAGGCTGTATCATAAATCGTAATTCAATTAAATTTGTCGCGTTGAGCTCAGCCTGTACAGAGCTTGACGAAGTATCGAAACGCCTTGTAAGACATTTAAAACAGTTCCTTCGACAAGCTCAGGATGACAATTCTATATTTATTAGACAGCCTCACGACCCAGTTTTATTCTATGTTTTTTGCATGCCTAGTATTCAACCAAAATACAGTGCTGGTCAATAGGATAAAAGCAACCATAATAATAGGTTGCACGAACAGAAGAACTGTCCAAAATAGCGTGCAAAAAATAATTGCAATAATAATTAGCTTACTCATATTTTTGGTTTTTGGTTAGATGTTTGTATGGTTAGATTTACATATATACGTATTTTTTGATGTATCCGGTTTTATTTTTATAAAATTTTTTATTTTTTTAAGCTTACATGCGTTTTAAAAGGTGCTATATAGTTGTATTTCAAAGTATTAATAAGGTTTTATAGTAAAGTATATGTGTAAATAGTCAGGAGTGACGAAATCTTGTTGTTAATGGGAAATCAGTTTTTTGTTGTGGTTATTTTTTGTGTTAAACAATCGAGAGTTTTGTTTGAAATGGGAGTTTGGGCTTATTCGCCGGATTTAATATTTCTGATTTGTCCAATTACTTTTTTTTGAACTGCGGTTCACTTTTTTCTAAATTTGCACATATTTAAATACTCAGATTATGAAAAAGCAGTTCACAACAGACTGGATGTTAATTTCGTTATTAATTTGTGCTTTAATTATGGTTTTAATCGATATGGCCAGTCAGAACAGACAAGTCCAAAAAAACAATAACTCCTTTGGAGTTTCTTATAGCCGGTAAAATTAGGAGCGGTTCCACAAATACGGCTACATTTCCTTTAAATTGCTCTCGGCCCTTGATTCTGCTGCAGGTAAATGTATCTGCACAAGTTCCTGCAGGTTAATAAACCCATACCTTCTGCGGTGTTGTGTTACTTTAAGTTTTTTACTATGTTTGCAGTCTAACCAATTATTTCTTATGAGAGACCGTCCAACGGTGGACTGGGTATTGATTGCTTTGTTGATTTTGGCACTAATGCTAATGATATTTGATTTCCATTACCAGAAAAAACGCGCTCAAGATAGAAAGAAATCGATAACAATAGCACATCAGAACTAGTGACGTATCTATAGGTACGATGCCTGTACGTGTTGTATAATGCCCCTAAAAGTTAGACACCAGAGCGAATTCAAACTTCTGCCCGAAATCGGTATGGTAATTGCATAATAAAATAAGTGGAAAAGACTATGACATTGGGGCTTTGGATCATAAGGAAAGATTTTTGATAAATATCCAGTTATTACGCCGATCGTCAAATGTTCTTTCTATAAGTTTAGATACGAAAACCCGATCTGATGATTGTTAAAATCGTATAGGTTAGTCATGTACTCAATAGCGATATACTTGTGCCTTAGAAAAGTTCCTCAAATACCTACATTTCCAATTAATATGAAAAGGAGATTTTTCATGAGGCTCTTGTTTTATTTCCTGTGAAGTTGAGAAAGATACCTTTATTTGCGACGCCACTATGAATAATAAGGTATAAAATTATACCGACCGATTTAAAATGCTAATGGTCAGATCGACTGATTATAAAAATAAACAGATCGAACAACCATTTTATAAAACATTTCGTATGTATTAATTTGTTATCTATAACTAACCAAATATTATGAGCAACTTTAATATAATTGGATCAATATTTACACTATTACTTATCATCTCATTACTGGTGTGGATAATTACGATGGAATGAAACGCTATGGTTGGGGCATAAAGATTTTGATAGGGTGATTAGCTTTAAAGCACTGAAGGTTTTGAGAACATCATATTATTAATAGAATATAATTGAGTTTTTTCAGGTAGTTACACGAAGCAAGATTCAAGCACTGTCTGATCACCCCATAACTTTTCTGCCGAACATAATGTGTTTCTTGCTGAGAAAAATCAATCATTGGTGTTTTGAGTGGAATTACGTAGCTTAAAGTTAACGAAGTATAACAGAACCAGCAGCTGGCAATCAGCCTGTATTGAATTCCCTTGTGTAACTAACCGCTTCAGCTCACATAGCCAGAAATTCTTACCTTTTGCTTATATCGTGTAATGCTGACACAATTAATATTTTTAAGTTAATTTGTTGGGCATTGCGATATGTGAAAGTAAATTGTATTTTTGGAGTGTAAACGATAGGAATGCTTAAATGTTTGCAATTATGCATGCAAGCCTGATAGAGCAATAAACTTAAATAACTTATTTTCATAAAATATATATAAATAATGAATTTTCCATCAGAATTAAAATACACTAAAGACCACGAGTGGGTTAGAGTTGAAGGTAACGAAGCTTATATTGGCGTAACTGATTTTGCACAACGCGAATTGGGCGATATCGTTTATGTTGATATTAACACTGTAGGTAGCGAGGTAGCTAAAGAAGAAGTTTTTGGTACTGTAGAAGCTGTTAAAACAGTATCTGATTTATACATGCCAGTTACCGGAACAGTATTGGAAGTTAATGCTGAATTAAACGATAACCCTGAATTGGTTAACTCTGATCCATATGGACAAGGATGGATGGTAAAAGTATCTTTAGCTGATTTAGCTGAAGTAGATGGTTTATTAACAGCAGAAGCTTATCAGGAACTTGTAGGTGCTTAATTCTAATATTTTGTACAAAACACTAAAACAGCAAAAATGGGCCATTCTTTGGACAGTTGTTGTTTTGGTGTTTTGTAATATGCACATTTCCGATTCCGTTGGAAAAAGCGGCTTTTTCTTCGAAGGCTTCGATAAAATGACCCATATGGGTTTTTTCTTTGTTTTATCTGTATTACTTTTCTATGGTAAAATAAAATACCAGCATACCTATGCTTTCAGGACCTTAACCATTTTTAAGGTTTTACTTGTCTGTGCTATCATCGGTGGCGGAATTGAACTATTACAATGGAAAGTTTTTACCTATCGTTCTGCAGAGTGGTGGGATTTTGGCTGTGATATGTTAGGCGCATCAATGGCAGTTTTTAGTTATGTATTGCTCCATAAATTAAATTTCAATGAGAAGAAAAGTTAGCATCATTTGTTTAATCGCGACCATGTATTTAAGCGGCTGCAGTATTTTTAAAAAGAACTGTAACTGCCCAAAAGTATATTACAAAAGTTATCCTTCTCAGCAAAAATAATCCTCTTACTGATCAATCTTCCTGTTTGATCTGACTACCTTCCCTAGGCTGTATTTAAAATGTTACCAAGCTTTTAACACACCTTAACAAACCTTTCGGCTTTTCTACAGTCTGATAGCTTAGTTTTATATTATAATATCTAATTTTTTTTGATGAAAAGATACGTTCAGAGGGCAATATTTGTAGCGCTCCTATTTTGTGGTTATATCGCTCAGGCGCAGAATACTGGCTCGATAAGCGGTAAGGTAATTAACGCAAAAGATAAAAAGCCGGTTGATTTTGCAACCATAGCCATTAAGAGCTTGAAAGATTCGAGTGTTGTTGCCTCCGGACAAACCAATCCGGATGGAAGCTTCAGCTTTAAGGCCATTGCCCCAGGTAAATATAGAATTTACTCCGCCTTTTTAGGTTTAAAAACAGCAACCAAAGATGTAGAAGTGGCTAAAGCAGCTGTAAACGCTGGCGATATTGCCATGAGCGATGATGGTGTTGATTTAAATACCGTTAACGTTACAGCCACCATTCCGATTGTGGTGAAGAAAGATACTTTGGAGTTCGATGCCAAATCGATTAAAGTGCGTGAGAATGCCGTGGTAGAAGATCTGTTGAAGAAAATCCCAGGTGTAGAAGTGGCAAAAGATGGTAGTGTGAAAGCCCAGGGCGAAACCATAACCAAAGTAAAGGTTGATGGTAAAGAGTTTTTTGGAAACGACCCGCTATTGGCTACAAAAAACCTTCCAGCCGATATGGTTGATAAGATTCAGGTCATCGACGAACTTTCTGAGCAGGCTCAGTTTACCGGCATTGACGATGGAACAAGAAATAAAATCCTGAATATTACCACCAAAAGCGGCATGAAACACGGTTATTTTGGGAACAGTACTGCTGGCTACGGTTCTAATGACCGTTATGATGCAAGCCTAAACGTAAACAAATTTGATGAAGACAGACAGATCAGTTTTATTGGTCAGTTTAACAACGTGAACAAGCAAAATTTTGGCCAGGGTGGTGGCGTAGGTAATGGTTTTGGTGGCGGTGGCCGTGGTGGTAGTTTCGGCGGCGGTGGCGGTAATGCTAATGGAAGTGGCGGTATTACAAATACTAATGCGGCAGGTTTAAACTTTGCGGATACCTATAAAGATGGCACCCAGTTTCAGGCCAGTTATTTCTTTAATAAAGCATCATCCGAACTGATACAGAATTCACATACCCAAAATCTTTTAGGTACAGGTACAACCGATATCAATCAGGATTTAGATAATACAACAGACCGGATCAACCACCGTTTCAACTTTATGGTGGATACCAAAATCGACCCTTCATTATCGATCAAGATTCAGCCCAATGTAACCTATACCGAAACAGACGGTAACAGTATTACCAAATATACCCGTAATTTTATCACTTCCTTAACAGACGGTTTACAGCGCAATGCAACAACTGCAGCTACCCCGGCATTTAGTAATAATTTATTGGTCAGAAAAAGCTTTAAGCGCAGAGGCCGTACGCTTTCCTTGAACGTGAACACCAGTATTAACGATAACAGTGGTACCAATCTTAACTATAGAGATGAAACGATTACCACAGGCGCAGCAACAAGAGATTCGTTAACTAACCAGTTGAACAATACAAGCAGCCACTCCATTAATAATACCACAAGGGTGGTGTATACCGAACCTTTAAATAAGACTTTAAGTGTGGAATTTAATTACCAGAATGGCTATTCAAATAGTGATTCGCAAAGAGATGTATTTAATTACAACCCTTTAACCTTGCAATATGATCTTGTAGACAATACCTTTTCGAACATCTATAACAACCGTACCTTAACCAATGCAGCAGGTGTGAGTTTAACCACAACCGAGAAAAAATACAACTGGAATATTGGCGTGGCCGCACAACAAACCAATAGGGTGAATACCAATTTAACCACAGGCTTAAAACGTACCCAGAATTTTATCAACATTACCCCTTCTGCACAGTTTAGGTATAACTTTAGCAACCGTAAGCGTTTGTTTATCAACTATCGTGGTTCAACTACACAACCTAGTATCGATCAGATTCAACCGATCCCCGATAATACCAATTCTCAAACCATTTATGTGGGTAATCCGGCATTAAAACCTTCGTTCAATAACCAGTTGAGAGTAAACTTCAATAATTTTAATATTGAAAACGGTAGATTTTTCTTTGCAGGATTAAATTTGACACAAACCTTTAATAGCATTGGTAACAGTGTTGCACAGCTGCCGAGCGGTATACAACAGGTGAGTTATGTGAATGTTGATGGTGTGTATGCCGGTAATGCCAATGCAACATGGTCTTTACCTTTAATGGCAGAGCGTAAGTTAACCCTGAATATTTCTGGAAACGGTGCTTATAACCGAAATGTGAATTACATTGTTCCTCAAGGCGGTACAACATCTGTTAAGAACATTACCAATACTTATACCATTTCAAATGGTTATAAATTGGTTACCAATGTTGATAAATTCGATTTAACAGGTGGCATAACCGGTAGTTATACCAATTCTACGTTTTCAGCCCAACAGTCGGCTAACACAGAGTTTTATACGATTAACCCAAGTTTTGATGTAAGTTATGTATTGCCCGCCAATATCAGGTTAGCCATCGACATCGATTATTTCAGAAACTTTGGTGGTGGCGATCTGTATAACCAGGAATATACCATTCTCAATCCTTATATCAGCCGCCAGTTCTTTAAAAACAGAGGCACATTTAAGTTCTCGGTAAACGATGCGCTTAACCAGAATACAGGAGTAAGCAGAACAGCTACCGGTACTTCAATCCAGGATGTAAACTTTAATGTATTAAAACGTTATTATATGTTGTCGTTCACTTATTCTTTAACCCGTATCGGTGGAAGAACAATGAGCGGAGATATGCAGATGCCAGGTCAACGTGGTGGCGGCGGCGGTGGTGGTCGCCCGAGAATGTAGTCTGTCATTCTGAACGCAGTGAAGAATCCCTAGCCTGTAAAATGCTAAAATTGATTGCTCCTGAATGAGCATTTAACCAATAAAGGAAAGTCCCGGTTTTAACCGGGATTTTCCTGTTTTAAGGTATTCGTTAATTATTAAATGTACAACTGACATTTATGTATTTCAAATGTTACCTAAGCAAAATAAACCTTTGGAAAGGTCCGGTGTCTCTATGCTATACATCAAGCTAACCAAACCAAGCGAATGAAACGAATTTTTACGCTCTTATTTATTTTATCATCTTTTTATGTTTACGCCCAGAAAACGGGTTCGGTAAGTGGCAGGGTAATCCAATCAAAGGACAAAAAACCTATCGATTACGCTTCTTTGGCGGTGAAAAACTTAACCGATTCTAGCATGGTTGGTGCCGTAAGTACCACCGAAGATGGGAAGTTCGTGATCAAAAACCTAAAGCCAGGCACCTACCGGTTATATGCTGCATTTTTGGGTTTAAAGAATACCACTAAAGATTTTACCATAACAGCTGATAGAGCAGATATCACTTTGCCTGATATTGTTTTGGAGGGGGGCGCAATCGATCTTCAAACTGTCGAGATTAAGGCTGAGGTGCCACCAATTGTTGTAAAAAAAGATACACTGGAGTTTAACGCAAGTTCTTTTAAAGTAGTAGAAAATGCGGTAGTGGAAGACCTGTTGAAAAAACTGCCAGGGGTTGAGGTTGATAAAGCAGGAACGGTTAAAGCCCAGGGCGAAACCATCACCAAGGTTAAGGTAGATGGTAAAGAATTTTTTGGGAACGATCCCCTGTTGGCTACGAAAAACCTTCCGGCTGATATGATCGATAAAATCCAGATCATCGACGAACTTTCCGATCAGGCACAGTTTACGGGTATTGACGATGGTTCAAGAACCAAGATCATTAATATCACCACCAGAAAAGATAAGAAAAACGGTTATTTCGGAAACAGCACAGCAGGATATGGCTCTGACGACCGTTATGATGTGAATGCGAACATCAATCATTTTAATCAGGATAAACGTTTGAGCGTAATTGCCCAGTTTAATAATGTAAACAAACAGAACTTTGGCGGTGGTTTGGGCGGAGGAAATGGTGGTGGTAACGGCGGTCGTGGTGGAATTACTGATACAAAAGCCGGAGGATTTAATTTTTCGGATGAATACGCTGATCATACTGAAATCAGCATGAGTTATTTTGTTAATAAATCTGATAACCTGATCCTGAGGAATAGCGTAACGCAAAACTTATTGGGCGATGTAACCACCATTTTTAATAACAACCAGACCAACAGTTCCGATCGTTTAAACCACCGTTTAAATTTTATGGTCGATACCAAGATCGATTCATTAACCTCACTTCGTGTACAGCCGAATTTAAGTTATACCGATAACGAGAGTTTAAATAATAGCGTTTATACACGCGATTATAAAACGTATATGATTGAAGGAACGCAATCGTTGAGAAATCACAATACTGCCCCATCCATTAGCAACAACATTTTATTGCGTAAAAAATTTATGCGCAGGGGAAGAACGCTTTCATTAAACTTTAATACCAGTATCAACAACAACGATGCTGATAATTACAATAGCAATCCAGAAACGCGGACAGAGAATGGGGTATCTACCAAAAAAACAACCGACCAGTTTAACGATCAGGAGAGCGAATCTATAAACCAGAATACAAGATTGGTGTATACCGAACCGCTGGATAAAACCTTAAGTCTGGAGTTTAATTACCAGAACGGTTATAACCACAACACTTCCGACCGTTTTACCTATAATTTCAATCCCGTTACCTTGGCTTACGATTTATTGGATGAAACTTTCAGCAATGCCTACGAAAATACCATTTTAACCAATGCTGCAGGTTTTAGCTTTAATAAAATGGCTAAAAAATACAACTGGAATGTGGGCATGGCGGTGCAGAATACCGACAGAACGAATAACAATATCAGTAAGGGATTTGTACTCAAGCAAAATGTGTTCAATTACACCCCTTCGGCCATGTTCAGGTATAATTTTAGCAACAGCAAACGCCTGGTATTTAATTATAGGGGCAGCACCAACCAGCCAACCATACAACAGTTACAGCCGATCAGAAATAATACCAATACACAAAGTATTCCGGTTGGTAACCCCGATCTGAAACCAGAGTTCAACAATACGCTTCGTGTAGCCTTCAATACCTTTACCGTGGGGAAAAACAGATCTTTGTTTGTGAATTTAAATCTTACCCAAACCTCTAACCGGATCGCAAATAGCACCAGTTTAATCCAGAGTGGCGAAGATCAGGGGAAACTTGCCGTTACTCCGGTAAATGTTAGCGGCGTTTATTCAGGATCCATCTCATCTTCATTGAGTTTGCCAATTATGGCCGAGAATAAATTAAACTTTCACATCAACGTAAGCGGCAATTACGATCGGGATGTAAACTTTACCAACTCCTTAAAAAATATAACCAATAGCTGGTCCATCACCAATGGTTACCGTTTGGTTTCTAATTTAGATAAACTCGATTTAACAGCAGGTGTAAGTGCTTCCATTAACCGCGCAACCTACTCCGTTCAGCCAAATTCCAATACCCGTTTTTATACCTTCAGCCCCAATATCAGTGTAAGTTATTTATTCCCTGGCAGCATCCGCTGGGCTATTGATGCCGATTACAACCAAAATACCGGAAGGGGAGAGGCCTTCGACACGCATTTTACCCTAGTGAATTCTTACATCAGCAAACAGTTTTTCAAAAACAGGGGAACTTTTAAAGCTGCGGTAAACGATTTACTGAACGAAAACCAAGGCGTAAGCCGTACTGCTAATAACAATACCATACAGGATGTAAGTTACAACGTACTGAAACGTTATTTCATGTTTTCATTTACCTATTCGCTTAACCGGATGGGCGGTAAAAACAGGATCAGGGGAGGTGAAGAAGGTGGTAGAAACCGGGATGGTAACGGTGGTGGAGGCTTTGGCGGTGGTAGACAAAGAAACTAGATCATTTTAAGGTAATCCTATGTAAATTATACCGCTCATGCCGCTATCTTATTTGGAATAAATCTAAAGAAAGGGTAACTTGCGCCAAATTTAGCACATGAAGCTGTCGCACCTCAAAGTTGGAGAAAAAGGAACAATTGTAGCTTTTACAGATTTAGATATGTCTGTAAAGTTAATGGAGATGGGCTGTTTGCCGGGCGAGGTGGTAGAGGTTGAGCGCTTTGCTCCGCTAGGCGACCCGATGGCGATCCGTGTTGCTGGTTATCAGCTTTGTTTGCGTAAGAGCGAAGCCGATGTTATTATTATTCAATAAATAAGCTGGGTTTGGATATTAAAGTTGCGTTAGTTGGTAATCCCAATACAGGTAAATCTACTTTATTTAATCGCTTAACAGGATTAAATCAAAAAATAGGAAATTTTCCAGGTATCACCGTTGATAAGAAAACAGGTTTTATGAAACTTGCAGGCGGTAAAGAGGCCGAGATTATCGATTTGCCGGGCACCTATAGCTTGTATCCAAAAAGTACCGATGAAAGTATTGTTTTTCAGGTGCTGGCCGATAAGAACAACAATAGCCATCCGGATGTGATCGTGCTCATTGCCGATGCTTCAAATTTAAAGCGTAACATGCTTTTATATTCACAGGTTGCAGATTTGGGTATTCCAATGATCCTGGCCTTGAATATGATCGATCTTTCTGCTAAACAGGGGATAGAGATTAATCTCGATAAACTTGCTGAAAAACTGGGTATCCAGGTGGTTTCTATATCTGCAAGGAATAATATCGGGATTGATAAATTAAAACAGGCCATCGCCAATACCAATAAAATTGCCACACAATTTCAGGATGTAGATGTAAATTTTTTAGCTCCTGCGGCCATTAATGCCATAAAATCGAAACTGAATTCGGATAACGATTATTACGCCCTGCAGGTTTTGCATCAGCATGAGCACTTAACTTTTTTTACCGAACAGGAGCAGGAAGAAATTGAGGAAATAGAGCAATCGCATCATTTCGAATCTTCAAAAATCCAGGCAGCTGAAACCATTGCCAGATATAAACACCTCAGTACCATATTGTCTGATGTGGTGGTTGATAATGGTAACGAAAAGAAATTCTCTTTCAGTGATAAGTTGGATGGCATCCTCACCCATAAAGTATGGGGATTTGCCATTTTCTTGTTTATCCTGTTTGTTATTTTTAATGCCATATTCGCCTGGTCATCCTATCCTATGGATTGGATCGAAACCGGTTTTGGTTTTATCACCAGCCTTGGTCACGAATATTTGCCCGGCGGTATGCTTACCGATCTGGTATTGGATGGTGTAATTGCAGGTTTGGGTGGTATTTTTGTTTTTATCCCGCAAATTGCAATCCTTTTTGCTTTTATATCCATTTTGGAAGATACAGGTTATATGGCCCGTGTTACCTTTATGATGGACAAAATCATGAGTAAGGTTGGCCTTAACGGAAAATCGGTAGTGCCGATGATTGGTGGTTTGGCCTGTGCCGTTCCTTCTATTATGGCTGCCAGAAATATCGAAAACTGGAAAGATAGAATGATTACCATTATGGTTACGCCATTGGTAAGCTGCTCGGCAAGACTCCCCGTATATATTTTAATCATTTCATTGATTATCCCTTCAAAAACGGTTTTGGGTATTTTTAACCTTCAGGGTTTGGCCTTAATGGTGATGTACCTGGTTGGTATTATTGCTGCGGTATTGGTGGCCTGGGTAATGAAATTCATTATCAAAACCAAAGAAAAATCTTATTTTATCATGGAGCTGCCGGTTTACCGTATGCCAAGATGGAAAAATGTGCTCTACACCATGTACGAGAAATCGAAAACCTTTGTTTTCGAAGCGGGTAAAGTGATTATTGCCATCTCCATTATTCTTTGGGTAATGGCTTCTTTCGGGCCAGGTAACCGTTTTGAAAACATCGATAAAAAGTTCGAATCTGCACTGGCCGATACCACAAAAAATACGGATCACATTAAAACCTTAGTGGCCACAGAAAAGTTGGAAAACTCTTATGTAGGTATACTTGGCCATGCGATTGAGCCTGCCATCCGCCCGCTCGGTTACGATTGGAAGATTGGCATTGGTTTAATTACCTCTTTTGCTGCCCGCGAGGCCTTTGTAGGTACCATGGCGACCATTTACAGTGTTGATGGTGGCGATGAAGATACCAGCACCATCAGAGAGCGGATGTCGGCCTCTAGAAATAGCCGTACAGGTTTGCCTGTTTATACGTTTGCTACGGGCATTTCATTAATGCTTTTTTATGCTTTTGCAATGCAATGCATGAGTACAGTAGCCATCGTTTACCGCGAAACCAAAGGCTGGAAATGGCCGGTTATCCAATTGGCATATATGACGGCCATGGCTTACGTTGCCGCACTTGTTGCTTATCAGTTGTTGAAGTAACATTACTCCTTTTGGATTGTCACCCTGATCCGTCGAAGGGCCTTCTCCACAAAATGACTGAGGCTGGGAGAGCAGTACCTGTACAATGATCAAGGTTTGCTACCGCTTTCCGTTTTACTTCACCCCGCAAATCGGGTTCGTTTTCACGTTATCCGATAGCTATCGGATCGGGTCTAGTGGCCAATAGCTGCTACTATTATCGGCTTGATGCCTATTAATGAAAATTTACTATTTACGGTTTATCACAGAGGTGCGCTTGTTATTTTTTGCACCAGCCTTTGTATCTAAACCCGGTAGTAGCAATAGCTCCCGATTGTTTACCGATAAATCGGCACTAAATCAGCATCGGGACTATAGCGGATAACGGGACTTCTGTTTCCGAAGCAATACTGAGCGTAGATTTTCAAAATAAAAGCGTTATAAAATTCCTATTTACCATGTAAGACATATCAGATCATTTAGCTCAGATATTATTAATTAAGATTGTGGCTTTCACCTTTAGTCTCTCCGCTTTACCCCAGTTCAATCTGGCGCTTAATACTCTCTTCTAACGAGATTAATGTCTCTGTACGCTGAATTCCGTTCACCGCCTGGATTTCCTCGTTTAAAACATGGCGTAAGTGGTTGGTATCTCTACAGATTATTTTGGCGAACATGCTATATGAGCCTGTAGTGTAATGTAATTCTACCACTTCCTTAATTTTGCTCAACTGGGCAACTGCATCTTTGTACTGGATTCCTTTCTCGAGATAGATACCCAAAAAGGCGCATATATCGTATCCAGCCTTCTGTGGGTCAATGATTAAGTGCGAACCTTTTATAATCCCCATTTCCTGTAGTTTCTTCATCCTTACATGTATCGTTCCTCCAGAAACAATCAGATCCTTAGCGATTTCTGTGTAAGGTTTAGTGGCATCCTGCATCAATTGTTTCAATATATCGATGTCGAGGTTGTCAATTTCTAAATTGGAATTGTCTTTTTTAAGCATATTTTTGAATTATGATAAGCGAATTTACAAATATTTATCAATATTATAAAAATAAAATTAAATGTTTAAAATATTTGCAAGGTATCGGTTGATCCTTTACATTTGTATCAAGCAATTAACAAAAAGGAAACGTTCTTTCAAAATTGTTTAACATAATGTAGGGTGGTGAAACAGGCAGACACACCTCCTTGTCTCGGTGGCGGAGAATAATGGGAATATACCGGTTTCGGTACTAACCACTCCTTGAAGGTTCGATTCCTTCCCCTACAGCACTTGAGTCCTAAGTCAAGAGTCCATAGTCTTTAGTAGACTTAGGACTGCAGACTTTGGACTAAGGACTATAATGTTGGGTGGTGAAATTGGCAGACACGCCTCCTTGTCTCGGTGGTGGGGAATAATGGGACAAACGCAGTTTATTGGGTTGACCACAAATTAATTTTTTGAACTGTAGCTAACTACCCCTTGAAGGTTCGACTCCTTCCCCAACAGCATTTTTTATGAATAATAAGTTAGTTAATTGAGCAATCCTGGATAGGTTGCTCTTTTTCTTTTTAAGGGCTTTTACATTTTTGTAGATATATTGTTATATTACCAGTTCAATTAATAATACCCGTGTAATGCCTGTGATGAAGAAACGTGTTTCCATAAAAGATATCGCTAAACAATTAAATATTTCCATTACAACTGTATCGTTTGTAATCAATGGAAAGGCCAGAGAAAAAAATATTAGCGAATCGCTTACCAAAAAAGTTTTAGAGCTGGTTGCTGAGCTAAACTACCAACCGAATGCCCTTGCCACGAGTTTAAGAACAGGCAAAACAAAAATTATAGGTTTTCTGGTAGATGACATTTCTGAACCATTTTTCGCAGGTATCGCACGTCGCATCGATGAAATTGCCTCGAGCCTTGGTTATAAAATTCTATTTAGCAGCACGCGCAACGATACTGAAAAGGCGATAGAATTATTGCAGATTTTTAAAGACAGGCATGTTGATGGTTATATTATGGCTTTACCGGAGGGACTGGAAGAAGAAGTGAAAAGACTCATCCAAACAGATGCGCCGGTAGTATTATTTGACAGGTATGTGCAGGATGTAAAAACCGATTACGTAATTATAGATAACAAAAACAGTACTTTTGAAGCCACTGAACACCTGATTAGCAATGGGTATAAGAATATAGGTTTCGTTACAATAGATACCGCTCAGCAACAAATGGTAGACCGCTTATCGGGTTACGAAGCAGCGATAAAGGCACATCATCTGCCAGCAATTGTAAAGAAAATCGACTACGTGAGTTCTTCAGCATCCATCGAAGAAATGGTAAAATTTTTTAAAGAAGAAAAGCAGCTTGATGCCGTCATTTTTGCCGCTAACTATATCTGCTTAGATGGATTAAGAACTTTTAGGAAACTAGGAGTGCACATCCATAAAGATTTAGCTGTTGTTTCTTTTGATGATTTTGAAATTTTAGAGTTCTGCGATCCGCCTGTTACCGCCATCGCACAACCTCTCGAGGCCATTGCAGAGAACATTATGAAAATTTTATTGAATAAGCTTAAAAAGGCAGGCAGGCCTGTCGAAAATACACAGGTATCACTTCCAACGCTATTAAACATAAGGGCATCGAGCCTGAAAAAATAGTACAATAAAAAAGGGAATAGATTTAAATCCATTCCCTCTTCAAATATCTTTTTAACAGCTTAAACTGTCATGATGTCTTTTTCTTTAGCTTCGGCGTGTTTATCAACCTTAACAATGTAAGCATCGGTTAATTTTTGCACTTCGCCTTCACCTGTTTTAATTTCATCGTCAGAAACACTTTCTTCCTTTAATTTTTGAATTTTGGTGTTGGCATCTTTACGGATGTTACGAACCGTAATGCGGCCTCTTTCTGCTTCTTCCTTAACTTTTTTTACCAGGTCTTTTCTGCGCTCCTCCGTAAGCGGGGGAACCACCAAACGGATTACGATACCATCATTTTGTGGATTGATACCGATGTTGGCTACCTGTATTGCTTTTTCGATTGTAGTTAAAAGCGATTTTTCCCAAGGCTGGATCACAATTGTTCTGGCATCGGGCGTATTGATACTAGATACTTGTGATAATGCCGTTGATGCACCGTAATAGTCAACGTAAATTCCATCCAACATTCCAGCTGATGCTTTACCAGCCCTGATTTTAGTTAATTCAGATTCACAATGATCGATAGCCCTATCCATTGCAGATTGAGCATCCATTAATTGTAATTGTATGAGGTCGTTCATAATTGTGTGTATTTCTACAAAAATATAATTTTTATTCCTTATTTAACAAGCGTTCCAATAGGTTCGCCATTTGCAATTTTCATGAAATTACCATGTTTGTTCATATCAAACACTATAATTGGTACTTGGTTTTCCTCACAAAGCGTGAAAGCTGTCATATCCATTACATTAAGGCCTTTATCATAAACTTCTCTGAATGAAATTTCAGTGTATTTAGTGGCTAAAGGATCTTTTTCAGGATCTGCTGTGTAAATTCCATCTACCCGTGTTCCCTTTAAAACCACATCGGCTTTAATTTCGATCGCACGTAATGCTGCTGCAGAATCGGTTGTAAAATATGGATTTCCAGTTCCGGCACCAAAAATAACTACGCGGCCTTTTTCTAAGTGGCGCACTGCTCTTCTACGGATAAACGGCTCACAGATCTGCTCCATTTTAATTGCAGTAAGCAAGCGCGTTTTAATACCAACTTTTTCTAAAGCATCTTGTAAGGCCATAGAATTGATTACCGTAGCCAACATGCCCATGTAATCAGCCTGTGCCCTGTCCATCCCACTTTTTTCAGCGCTTAAGCCTCTAAAAATATTTCCTCCACCAATTACGATTGCGATTTCTAAACCTTTATCGTGTACGGCTTTGATATCTTCTGCGTATTGTTTAACGCGTTCATTATCAATTCCATATTGTTTGTCGCCCATTAGCGATTCTCCGCTAAGCTTAAGTAGGATGCGTTTGTATTTCATGACTTCAAAAATATTAACAATTTTTTAATACCTGGCTATGCTTTTTAACAATTGATGTAAATATTTAAATAGAAATACTGATTTAAAGAAAAAGGAGCAATAGGTTAAAATATTGCTCCTCATATTATATTAATTTATTGCGTTATGGCAAGCCATAATGATCCCTTTAACTTAGTTAAAGATATAGCGGACACCAAATTGTGCCTGCCAACGCGAAATCTGATCGGTAATGTTTTTATATGTGGTGGTATAAGGGGTTAAATTGGCTTTGTCCTGATATGGGAAAGAGTATGTGGCTTTTCCTGAAACAGGGTCTAAACCTTTATAGGCTAACAATACTGCTGTGTTATAAGTAGATAAAGGGATATTTGGTGTTTGGTATAAACCCCAGTCGCTATTTAACATGTTGCCTAAGTTGATGATATCCAACGTAAACTGAAGAGTATTTCTTTTTCCTTTGGGGCCAACAAAGAAATCCTGTGCAATGTGTAAATCAGCTCTTTTAAAGTACGACATGATCGCGCCATTTCTTTTGGCAAATTCGCCTCTGTGTTTACTCAGGTAGCTATCCTGACTGATGTAAGCATTTAGTTGATTCCAGATCTGTGCCGACGTACGGGTGTCGCCAACGAAATCAGGAACCAAGGTAATGTCGCCTTGGTTTTGTGGGATATAAACCAGATCATTTGCGCCACCATCATTGTTGATATCGCCCGATGAAACATAACTGAATGCACCATTATTGGCCGATTCGAAAATTAAACCGATTGTAGTTGCCGCATGTTTAAAATATTCTCTTTTATAACTTAATGAAGCAATAACCCTGTTAGGCTGAATAAAATTGGTGTTGGCTAAGACATCTGAATTTGCATCACCTGCAATTGCCCTCTGCGACCAGATTGAGCTCGCTGTTGAGCCACCATCGTTCACAGATCTGGATTGGCTATAGGTGTAGGCCGCACTTGCATTAAATCCATTTAAAAAAGATTTTTGTAACTGGCCGGTGATGAAGTACGAATAACCTTTTTTGGTATTCTGCATATAAATAAACGGCGATATGGATGGGTTTGCAGCTGTTGTGCCTGTTTGTGTAGATTTTAAGGTATAACGTTGTTGTCCTTCAATACCCGGGATTGTAATTAAACCTGTAGCATTGTTCGGCAATGCTGCATTCGAGAAATTTACGGCATTGATGTCCTTGGTATATGAGGCCTCAATGGTTGCAATGATGCCCATCGGTAACTTCTGATCAACAGCAACATTGGTTCTCCAGATTTGAGGGTATTTGAAATCTTTAGAAGTGGCATCTACTTCGTATGAAGTATTGGCATTCACTGTGCCTGGAGCAGGGCGGTTAGCATTTACATTCGGATTGAAAACCAGGCGTGGATCTCCAGCTGTTGAAACGGTAGCTGAACTGAATAATGTTCCGGTATTTGAGGCCTGGTTGGATATCCAAACATAAGGTACCTGACCGGTAAAAATTCCGGTTCCACCGCGCAGTTGTGTTGTTTTATCGCCGAAAACGTCGTAATTAAAACCTACGCGCGGAGAAAATAATAGCTTTTTGTTCGGGAATTTAGAAATATCTACCTGCAAGCCGTTTTGAAAGGTTAGTGCTGCCAAATTTGGGTTGGGATCTAATTTGGTAGGGAAATAAGTGTAATCTGCCCGTATACCATAAGTTAATTTGAAATTATCGCTTACCTGATATTTATCCTGCGCGTATAAGCTTAGGTTATAAGACGACATTTTTGCGAATGGGAAAGCACCATCTGACAATGCTGAATTGCGGTAAGAATAACTTACTGCAGGTGCATTGTTCATAAAATCATCGGCAGTTTTAAAATAATATAGACCATTATAGTTTGGTGCAAAACCATTTAAAAACTTATTCAGTTGGTTACTGGTACCAATAGTGATTTCGTGTTTACCTGCATAAATGGAGAAATCATCAGAAAACTGGTAGATATCTGAGTTTAATAAGTTGTTTGCCGTAAAAACTTCGTACCCGAAACTCGTTAAAATACCACCGTTTCCGTTGCCAATATCAACCATTGGGAGTTCAGCGCCATTCGAAGCCCGGAAATCTCTCAAGGCAGAATAACCAAGTGTTAACTTATTCGACATGCTGTTGCCAATCCTGGTGTTCAACTCTACGATACCAATGTTAAAGTTATTGTTGATGGTATAACTTGATCCAAAATAAGGCATAGAGGTTGAAGAAGGCGAGCGGCTACCATTTAAACCCGCCGGGATACCCGATCCGCTGGCTACCACCTGCCTGTTCGATTTTAGGTAGAAATATTTTGCACTTAGCGTATTGTTGGCATTGATGTTCCAGTCGATTTTCGCGGTTATTTTATCGCTTTTCGTTTCGTATGGATAATTTTCGTAGGGGCCTGTAGCATAATTGTATTTGCTCATCAGATAGTTCGATAATTTATCTAAGGTTGCTGCATCTGCCGCAGAAACATTGGCCCCTGATAAACCTGGTCTTGAAGCTACGAAAGAGGTAGCGGGTGTACTGATGCGTTCCTGTTCGCCCGAAACAAAGAAAAATAATTTGTCTTTAATGATAGGTCCGCCAATATTTAAACCACGCTGGTTATACTTGAAATCTACAACTGGTATTTTTGTAACTCCCGCTGAGTAACCTGTTAGGTCAGTACCTCTAGTATAGTAATAAGCCGAGCCCTTAAAATCATTCGTTCCCGATTTTACAATGGTATTGATACCTGCGCCGGTAAAAGATCCCTGACGCACATCATATGGCGCAATATCTACCTGGATTTGCTCAATCGCATCCAGTGATATCGGCTGAGAATTGGCCTGTCCGCCCAAACTACCAGATAATCCAAAAGAGTTATTAAATAAGGCACCATCAACAGTTAAATTGTTATAAGAACCGCTTCTGCCACCAAAACTTAAACCACCAACTGTTGTCGAATTTGCGGATGGGGTTAGTTTGGTGAAATCGGATAATGAACGGCTAATGGTTGGTAAATTATCAATCTGCTGTCGGGTAATGGTTTCTCTTGCACCGGTTCTGGATGAATTGATCACTTTATCCTGCGTTCCCTTTACCACAACATCGGCTAAGTTTTGTGATGTTTCGGTTAATGAAGCATCAACCCTTAAATCTTCTCCAATAGTGGTGCTCAGATTTTCTTTAACCAGTTCGTTGTAGCCGATATAGCTTATTTTAACTGTGTATGGCCCACCTACACGTACGTTGGGCAAGTTATACCGCCCATCGGCCCGGGTAATTGTTGCGTATTTTGTGCCTGATGGAATGTGCACAGCAGTAACTGTTGCACCGGGTATTACCCCTTTTTGATCTTTAACTGTGCCAATAAATGATGCAGTAGTAACGCCTTGAGCAAAACCATAAATGGTTATTGCAAGCATAAAAGTGAATAATAGTAGTAGTTTTTTCATTAGTTTATGTTTTTTTATTGATGATGAAACGATTATAATTTTTTATTGCCCTTTTGGCCTATTAAAATTATGATATTTCATGCATTTCCAACAAAAATACATGCACTTAATGCTGCAAATGTTCTATTTATATTAATTAATTGTTAAGTGCTTACCCTGTTCAGGAAAAATCAGCATTAAATCTTTCGATTTTCCTTGAATTAGTTGCTTTTTTACTTTTTTGGCAGTTTCTTCTGGCGGTTTGGTGTGCGTTATAATAAAAGATACTTTTTTAAATGCTTTTGCATCAGTTAAACTTTCAATTTTGGATAGTTCGCTGAAGAAAAGTTTTGGTGTAAGGTGTCCGAATAGTTGTTTATCAGGCTGCTCATTGGGGAATGAAACTTCCAGAAAAATTGCTTTTAACTGTCCTGCATTAATAATCGGTGCTATGGTTTGCCATAACTTGGCAAGTTTATCTGATTTTTCAATTTCATCGGCACCGGTATCGCCCAGGTACAAAACATAACTTTCGTTATGGCTGACCAAAAATGCGGTACTTTTATAAGGGTTGCCGTGGCTTAATTCAAAAGCCTTCACTCTCATCTCTGTTCCCTCGAGCGGATACGTGCTTCCCTCGCTTAAAGGAAAATAAGTGTATTTTTTTAATTGCGGTTTTTCACCTTCATTTGCAAAATTGGCCCATGCATCCCAGGTAAAGTATTTATCCCTTAATATATTCAAGACTGAAGCCAAACCATAAATGTTTTTTACCGTATCTGCTGGTGAGTTGATAATCAGCCCTGAAACATGATCTAAATGTGCGTGTGAGATCAGATATCCCTTAATCTGCTGGCGCTGGATTTCTTCACTTACTCCTTTTAACGATCTGTGATCAATTGCCTTTTGAATGCCTGCGTTTATTGTCCCGGCGTCTAAACAGATATAATTTTCACTGCCTTTTGGGGCGATCATATATGAAGATAAATTGCTTTCATCATCACCTCCTTTTACACCAAGTGGTATAACCGTAAAAGAAGTATTTTTTTCCTGTGCCCAACAATTAATGGTGAAAACTGAAAAGCAAATCAATGCGGGCAAGATTTTTTTGAACATATCCGGATGTATTATATCGTTTCGCCTTTAAAGATTACTTCTTTTAAATTCAGTTCTTCATCAAGCACCAATAAATTTGCCTGATGTCCGATTTCAATGTTGGCCGTGAGGTTTTCGATCCCAATGAGTTTAGCTGGATATAAGGTTCCCATTTTGATTGCATCATTTAAGCTGATATTGCAATGTGATACACAGTTTTTAACAGCTGCTAACATGGTGAGCGACGAACCCGAAAGTGTGCCATCAGGCATCACATATTTATTGTCTTTTTCAATATGCTGGTATGGACCTGTAGAACAAGCGGTAACCGCATCAGTAATGAGGAATAATCGTTCTTTTAAAAGTTTCTGTGCAAATTTTACTACTTCGAAATCTAAATGCTGTCCATCGGCAATGATACTGGCCATCGCTTTATCATGACTGAAAACGGCAGTAGGAATGCCCGGTTCACGGTGATGGATAGGGCTCATGGCATTAAAAAGATGTGTGGTGGTTTGGATACCTTTGTTGTAGGCGGCAGTTGCTTCATCAAAAGTTGCATTGCTGTGCCCTAATGAAACAACTACTCCGTTATTCAACAAATATTCAATCACTACATCATCCTGAAGTTCTGGGGCAATAGTCATCATTTTAATTACGCCATCTCCAAATTCGATCAGTTTTTTGATTTCATCTAGTGAAGCTTTGCGTACAAATGCTGGCACGTGTGCCCCTAAACGTTTTGGATTTAAAAACGGTCCTTCTAAGTGTAAACCCAGGCAATTTTTGGCCGTCGAGCGATGTTCTTTTGCCGCTTTAATACATTCATTAAAAACTTCGGCAGAATTAGTGGCCATGCAAGCTAAGAAGCCTGTAGTTCCTTTTTTTAGAAGATCATCTTCCATTATAGTTAATGATTCGACAGTTGGATCGGCGGAGAAAAGCCTTTCTCCTGCTCCATAGATCTGCAGGTCTATAAATCCGGGAATGACTAAAGAATTCCCCGTTTCTCTACTCTCAGAATCCTTTATATTTGAAATTATAGCACCTTCAATTGTGATGGTTTGGTTCTTTTTTAGATCATTATCCCGGAAATAGGATATATTGGTAATTACTTTAGGCATATCAAACGTTTGAGTAAATTTAAGCTTACACAGTCAAAGTTAAATATTGTCGCTATATATTTGGTTAATAAGATAAATCTTAATCAAATGAATGTAAATCAGCCAAATAGAAGGAGTTTTTTAAAGGCCGGATTAACCTTGAGTGCAGCAACACTGGTCGCGCCATCTGTAGCAATAGCCGATGTAACCGAGAGGGAAGATGCATTTAAAATTGAGGTTGGCCCATACTTACAGACCAATTTTAATCATTCGATGACCGTACTTTGGTTAACCAATAAAAATGCGGCAGGCTGGGTCGAGTTTGGCGAACAGGCGGATCAGTTGAATCAAAAAGCTTATGGGAAGGCCAACTTGGGTTTAATGCAGGCCAATAGTAAACTGAATGGCGTTACACTTTCGAATCTAAAACCCGGAGTAAAATATTATTATAAAATAGTTTCTAAGGAAATTAAAGATTTTCAGCCTTATAAATTAACCTATGGGGAAACGGTAAGCAGCGCGGTTGAAGAATTTGTGAATTCCGATTTGGCGCAGGAAGAAGTTTCATTTCTCATGTTGAATGATACACATGATCGTCCGGAATCAATCCCTCATTTGCTAGGTTTAGTTCCTGAAAAAAAACAAGATTTTATTTTCTTTAACGGTGATATATTCGATTATCAAACCGATGAAAAACAGATTATCGATCATATGCTTCAGCCATGTGTAGATAATTTCGCTAAAAATACGCCTTTTATCTACGTAAGGGGTAACCATGAAACGCGGGGTAAATTTGCACGCGAATTTCCGCAGTATTACATGCATGTTGGTCATACAGCTTTTACTTTAGGGCCAGTTCGTTTCGTAATTTTAGATACAGGTGAGGATAAGGAAGATGCACATCCCGTATATGCGGGTATTGTAAATTTTGACGATTACCGGGTTCAACAGGCAGAGTGGTTTAAAACAGAAATCAATTCAAAAGCGTTTAAAAAAGCACCTTTCAGAATTGTACTGATGCATATTCCACCGCGCTTTTCGGGCGATGCGCACGGACCAAAACATTGTACCGAATTGTTTGAACCTTTATTAAACCAGGGAAAGGTAGATCTGGTATTAAGTGGGCATACGCATAAATATATGGTGCATCAACCAGATAAAGCATTAAATCATTATCCATTAATCATAGGGGGTGGACCAAAAACTGGTACGAGAACGATTACGAAGATAAAGGCAGATAAAAATAAATTGATGGTGAGTATGCTTGATGATTCGGGAAAAGAAGTAGGAGCGTATACTGCTTTAAGGAAATAGGTAAAACTTAAGCGGTCGTCATTTCGAGCGGACCCGATAACTATCGGGTGCAACGGAGTCGGGAAATCTATCTAGAGAGCATTTTTGAATTGGGTCTCTCCCTGCCTGTACGGGCAGGCATTTCACTGCGTTTCATCCGATAGCTATCGGATCAAGATGACGATGCCTTCTATTGAAATGCGCAATGGTATTGGAACGGAGAGAGGAAGGGAATTGTAGGAATACCATGCATAAAAAAAGCCCCAATTTCTTGGAGCTTTTTAAATATGTTTTTAATGCTTATGCACCTAATTGTACGCGTTTGAAAGCAGATACAGTTAAACCTTTAGAAGTATTATCTAAGTATTTACGAACATCTACCGAACTGTCTTTAACAAACTCCTGGTTTAATAAAGTACTGTCTTTGTAGAATTTGTTCAATTTACCAGCAGCGATTTTCTCAACCATTTCTTCTGGTTTACCTTCAGCACGGATTACGTCTTTAGCAATTTCAATTTCACGTTGAATAGTAGCTGGATCAACACCTTCTTTATCAACAGCAACCGGGTTCATTGCAGCAATTTGCATTGCAACATCTTTACCAGCTTCAGTAATATCTACGCCATTAGCACCTTCAAATACCACTAAAACGCCCATTTTGCCATTAGAATGGATATATGAAACGATTTTCTCACCAGAGATATTTGCGTAATCTTGAATAACGATTTTCTCTCCGATTTTACCTGTTAATTCAGTAATGGTTTCTGCAACTGTACGTCCGTCTTCCAAAGTAATTGCTGATAATTCTTCGGCAGAAGCAGGATTGTTGGCCACTGCTGCAGCTAAAACAGCCTGAGCTAGGTTACGGAAATCTTCAACTTTAGAAACTGGCTCAGTTTCGCAAGCTAAAGCAACTAATTTGCCATTTGTGCCATCCGCTGAAACAGCGATTGATACTAAACCTTCAGAAGTAGCATTACCAGAACGGGCGGCAGATACTTTTTGACCTTTTTTGCGCAATAAATCAACAGCTGCTTCGAAATCGCCATTAGCTTCAACTAAAGCTTTTTTGCAATCCATCATACCAGCGCCAGTTTGTTGGCGTAGTTTATTTACATCTGCGGCAGTAATTTGTACTGTAGACATTTTATTTCCTTTTTTAAAATTTACAATCTTGTTTATAACAATTACAGGTTACAAGTTACAAGCACTAAGTTAAACTCATGTTAAGCCAACTTAAAACCTGAAACCAGTAACCTGCAATTAAAAAATATTACTATTCTTCTGTTTTAGTTTCTTCTGATGAAGGCGCTTCAACTTCTGCTTCAGCAGTTACCTTTTTAGTAGTTGGTCTTTTTTCACCAGCTGCTCTAGGTTCTTTTGCTTCAGGAGCATCGGCTGCAACTTTCGCTGCTACTGCTTCTTTTTCAGCTTCATCATCTTTTTCGCGTTTGCGCTCATCTAAACCTTCTTCAATAGCTTTGATAATTACATCAGTAATTAAAGAGATTGATTTTGTAGCATCATCATTCGCCGGGATAGGGAAATCGATGTTAGAAGGATCAGAGTTTGTATCAACCATCGCAAAAGTTGGGATGTTTAATTTTAACGCTTCAGTTACTGCGATGTGCTCTTTCTTAACATCAATTAAGAATAAAGCTGCAGGTAAACGGTTTAAATCAGCGATACCACCTAAAAGTGATTCTAATTTAATACGCTCACGCTGAATCATTAAACGCTCTTTTTTAGATAAAATCGCATAAGTACCGTCTTTAGTCATTTTATCGATGTTAGACATCTTTTTGATTGACTTGCGAACAGTAGCAAAGTTAGTTAACATACCGCCTAACCAACGTTCGGTTACGAAAGGCATGTTTACTTTTTTAGCTTGTTCAGCTACGATTCCTTTAGCTTGTTTCTTAGTAGAAACGAATAATACTTTACGTCCTGATTTTACGATTTGTTTAATCGCAGCCGCAGCTTCTTCAGTTTTAGTTAAAGTTTTATTTAAATCTATAATGTGAATTCCATTACGCTCCATGAAAATGTAAGGAGCCATTTTTGGATTCCATTTACGGGTAAGGTGACCAAAGTGTACACCTGCATCCAATAAGTCTTGATAAGTTGTTCTTGCCATTGTCTTTGCCTCCTGTGATTAACGTTTACTGAATTGGAATTTCTTACGAGCTTTAGCACGTCCTGGTTTCTTACGCTCAACCATACGCATATCACGCGTCATTAGGCCTTTAGCACGTAATGCAGGTTTTTTCTCCGCATCTAGTTCAACAATCGCTTTAGCAATAGCTAAACGAACAGCTTCTGCTTGTCCTTTTACTCCACCGCCTTGAACATTTACAGTGATATCATAACGGCCAACTAGTTCAGAAACCTCTAAACTTTGGTTTACGATATATTGTAAAGGTAAAGTAGGGAAATATACTTTGTGATCTTTACCGTTAACGGTAATTGCGCCAGCACCATCTTTTAAGTAGATACGTGCAACAGCTGTTTTTCTTCTTCCTGAAGTGTTAGTAACTGACATTTCTTAAAGTTTAATGGTTTTTGGAGATTGAGCTGCATGAGGGTGAGTTTCACCTGCATACACAAAAAGATTGGTGTAAAGTTTTTTACCCAATTTAGTTTTCGGTAACATACCACGTACCGCTTTCTCGATTACACGTTGAGGGTGTTTCGCCATTAACTCCTTAGGAGAAATAAAACGTTGACCACCTGGATAACCAGTATAAGAAACATATTGCTTTTCGCTGAATTTGTTTCCTGTCAATTTAACCTTGTCTGCATTGATAACAATTACGTTATCGCCGCAATCTACGTGTGGGGTGTACTCAGGCTTGTTTTTACCACGGATGATCATAGCGATCTTCGATGACAAGCGCCCCAAAATCTCGCCTTGCGCATCAACAACAATCCACTGTTTGTTAACAGTTTTCGCATTGGCCGAGACAGTTTTGTAACTTAACGTATTCACTTGCTTGTATTTAATTTATTAAACAATTTATTATTCCCATTAAATTTGGGACTGCAAAGATAGATAGAATACTTTTATTATCAAATAGTTGGAGTGAAAATTTTTGATATAAAATTATCGTCATTGCCAGGAGCGCAGCGATGCGGCAATCTAATTGCGGCTTTTTGTAAAGCATAAGCTGTAGTTCTTCGGTTGGTTCGAGTCGGGCTTTATGCTAAATCTTTTAAATGCTGGTGTCATGCTGAGGTACGAAGCATCTTTTTCATCGGTTGCAGATGCTTCGTGCCTCAGCATGACATTGTGAACGGAGGCAATGCAAATTTAAAAAAGATATCGCTGCAATCCCTTTTAAAAATCCGGGTTAGTACAATTATTAACGGGTAGGGGTAAAGGGCATCATTATTAAACATTGTCTTTTACAGATTATCTGGTTTATACCCCATTCTCTTCCTCGGCGTATTTTGCTTCTCGATTAACCTATCGAGGTAAGTAAAAACCAATTCGATATTTTTATCCTGGTTGCTTACTTTTTGTTTGATGGCTTCTATTTCGAGCTTGAGTTCGCCGCTATCAATAATAAATTTACGGATGCGGGAGAAAATTCTAACAATTTGTATATTCACCTGAATGGCTTGTTTGCTGTTTAATACACTAGAAAGCATCAAAATGCCATGTTCGGTAAAAACAAATGGAAGTTTTCTTCTTCCGCCCCAACTTGAAGTCGCAAATTGCGACTTCAAGTTTAACCACTCTTCATCATTAAGTTGAAACATGAAATCTTCAGGAAATCTATCGCGATTTCGACCAACCTGCTCATTTAGCCGTTTAGTCTCTACACCATAAAGCTCGGCCAGATCGCTATCGAGCATCACTTTAAGGCCTCTAAGCTCGTAAATTTTATTAACTACAATATTGTCAGGGATGATAGGAAGCGCTTGTTTAGCTGTCATATCATTTTTGGATTTGAATTAAAGATAAAAAAAAGATTATTTATACCAAAATTGAATCTATGATTTTTTTTATCTTTTCTTCCCTTTCTCTATAATTCCCATTAATGGTGATATAACTAATGTTACGTTTCTCAAGTTCGGCCTTGAAGAGTTCGAACATTTCCGAGCGCTGGTTTCCGAAATCGCGAAGGTGATCAGCAACCCATTCTACATCAATATCCAGCAGGAAATATAAATCATACTTGATTTCATTTTCAAGATCGTTGAGGATGTTTGGAACTTCGTTTAAATAATACTGTGAATAGATTTTTGTGGTAATTAAATCGGTATCACAAAAAAGAATCTTATTGGCGATTTTGGTTTTTTCTATTACCCTTTGTGTTTGTGCCGTTCCTATTTTGATGATATCATCAACAGTGATATCATTGGATATGATTAATTCTCTGGCCACCTCAGGTACAAAAGTGGTCTCATAATATAAGGCCATTTTTTCGGCCATGGTCGATTTTCCAGTACTTTCAGGGCCGTAAAAACAGATCTTCTTTACAAAATAAGGGCGAACTATTGTTGGTATAAAATCCCAATACTGAAATGGATTGTTTCTGATTAAAGTTGCAGAAACCGGAATAAATATTCTTGGTTCATCGAACAGGATATCTTCTGCCTGTAAGTGATGAGCGAATGGTGCTCCATAGTACTCGGAACTAAAAAGCATGTCGATTTTGGGATAAACCTCCCGCATCCTGATTGCCCAGATAAGGGTGCGCTCACTTAAGGGGAGTGTTTCATCATCAAAATCATCAGCAATAATAGCGGGTTTGATATTGGGCTGATCCTTAAAAATCTCCTTGATCCATTCGAAACGCAAAACCGGATCAATCTTGTCATCAGGAGTGAAGCTCATCGATACAATCAGCTCATCACAATGTGTAGCGGCGAAATTGATCAATGCAATATGGCCATTATGAATGGGCATAAATTTGCCAATCACTAAACCTCTTTTCATTCAGTTTTAGAATAGTTTCTATATTCTTTGATCCAATGCCACAATGCAAATGCAGCAATAATGGTAAAAACCAAATATTCTACGCCCATAAACTTAATGCCCTTTAAAAAGTATAAGTAAGTTGCCACAACATCAATAATCAACCAGATAATCCAGCATTCTATCCTTTTCTGGATCATTAAAAAAGTGGTGATCACACTCATCACAAAAATGAATGAATCGACAAAAGGATAAGCACTTGGAAGATTGAACAGAAGTGGAAGCCAGTTGTGGAGCTGGCTAGCTAAAGTGCCCATCAGTAATGTGCCAACAATACCCACAACTAGTAGGATTAGAAACTGTTTTATCGGCATAAAGCTAATTTTGAGTTCTTTATTTTTATCTTCTTCCCCGGGTTTGGGATTGGCCCATCGCCACCAGCCCATGATGTTGGTTACAAAAAAGAAAACCATCAAAAACATATCTGGATAAAGTTGGTTCTGGTAATATAGAAAGGCGGATAAGAATACATTAACAATGCCGGCAGGCCAACTCCATATACTGGCTTTTGCCGAAAGAACAACTGAAATAATCCCCGTAATTACCGCGAAGAATTCCAGATAGCTCATTTTATATTCAAGAACCGTAAAAAATATACTGTGGGCATCGAAAAAATCCATCTCTTTCTTTTAGAAGATCTACAAAATGCTAATGTAAATAATTTATTTGCGGCTATTGGTTTTCTGTTGTCAAACAATCCAAAAATATAGCTGTTATAAGAATATCCAATGGCTAGTCGCCGTATTTATTAACCAGAGATTTTCTTTTATGCAGTATATCGACCAGATTTTCGGTTATCCCATTCCTTTGCTTTTGAAGAATTTCATTATTGGAGCAATAGCGGTCTTGCTTGGTATTCTAATCAAGTTTATCATTCACAAAACCTTTATTTTGCTTTCGCGCTGGTGGGATTCAATTATCATAAAATCAACCATCAAACATTTAAGAAGGCCCGTTGCAGTTTTTATTCCCCTAGTGTTCCTTAATTTCTCGTTAACGCTGATGGAGATATCGCCCAGATTCCGTCTTCCATTGACCAAAATATCAGAAATAGCCCTGACCATCACTTTTGCATTAATTTTGGTGCGAACAATTAATGTTTTAGAGGATTATTTTTATCTGAAATACGACCTGAACAAAGAAAACAATCTTAAGGAGCGCAAAATCAGAACGCAGTTGCAGTTTGTACGCAAATTTATCGTATCGCTTATTATTCTAATTACTGCCGCTATTATTCTTCTGAGTTTTGAGAGTATGCGTAAAATTGGTGCGGGACTGCTTACCGGTGTTGGTATAGGAGGGATTATTATAGGCTTTGCCGCACAAAAATCGCTAGGGAATCTATTGGCGGGTTTTCAGATCGCTTTTACCCAGCCTATACGGATTGATGATGTTTTAATTGTGGAAGGCGAATGGGGTAAAGTAGAAGAGATTACTTTAACTTATGTGGTGGTTAATATCTGGGATCAACGTCGGTTAATTTTGCCGATTACCTATTTTATTGAAAAACCTTTTCAAAATTGGACGCGTGTTTCGGCCGATCTGCTCGGAACGGTTTTTTTATACCTCGATTATACCATTCCCATTGAACCCATGCGGCAGGAATTAACCCGACTGCTTAATGCAGATGCGCTTTGGGATAAACGTGTAAATGTGGTACAAGTTACGGATAGTACAAAAGATGGTGCAATTGAAGTGCGTTTTTTGATGAGCGCCTCAAACTCTTCCAGGGCTTTCGATTTACGTTGCCATGTAAGAGAAGCCATGATTTCATTTATCCAGGTAAATTATCCGGAAAGTTTGCCAAAGAAAAGATTGGCATTTGAGGATAGGTTTAAGAATATTTAAATTTATATCAATCCATGCAGTGAGTATGACCAACCTATTTCAAAAATTTATTCCTGTCTAAATATCTGTTCAGTTTCAAACCACAGGCAAAAACTTTGAAAAAGATCTTCATCGTTATTTTTTACCAATAAATTTTATTTTTATATTACTGATAATCAAAAGAATGGTTTCTTGATTCGATTTTTACATCTTAAAATGGCTTTTCCCAGTCTGTAAATGGCATACTTATTGATTTTTAGCGAAAAAAAATCATTTATCTAATTCCATTTTATGAAAAATTTTAAAAAAGTAATTTTCACTATTCTTCCGTTATTGGCTTTAACATTATTATTTTCATGTAAAAAAGATGATCCTGAAACACCTGCAGGTACTGAAGGTAAAAACTTTAAGTTTACCGTTACAGTCAACGGTGTAGAGGATCAAGATTATGTTTCTTTTGTTTTTGTTGGTGCAACATTAGATAACGCCAAAACCATATGGAAAGTTAATGGGGTAACCAAAAGCAATGAAACGGCTATATCTTTAGGTAAAAATGATTTTATAGGTGCAACTAAGACTTATATCATTGAGAGTACCACTCCGTTAAGGTTAGTTACTACAAGCCAACAGTGTTTAAATCCTGGTGCAACAAATCCATCCTATAAAGTTAGCTTCAAAGCTGAGGTGGATGGTGAGGTGGTTACGAATGACCAGAATTTTAATGTTACCTATACAACTGATTATACCCACAAATACGATTACTAATCTATTTGTTCAATAATCGGGCTGTTTTACTATTTTATCAAGCCCTTATCGCTAAAAATAGATTAGCAATAAGGGCTTCTTTTTTATTTAAACATTCCTTTTAACTTCGCCAGTTTCTCCTGCAAGTCGCCATCAGCATCTTTTGGCTCATTGCGTGGTTTGAAATTAGCTTTGCCGTTATTGGATTTGTATTCTTGCTTTGGCTTATGTTCTTTTGGCTCCCGACTACGAGCCTCCGACTTTGGACCAGCCTCAGTTTTCATCGATAGTGAAATTCTTTTTCGTGCCGCGTCAACTTCCATAACTGTAACTTCTACCTTTTGGTGAACTTTCACAATATCATTTGGATTGGCCACAAAGCGGTTAGCCAATTGACTGGTGTGAACCAAGCCATCCTGATGTACGCCTATATCAACAAAGGCACCAAAATTGGTAATGTTGGTTACAATTCCAGGGAGCTTCATGCCAATTCTTAAATCTGAGATCTCATTCACGCCATCAGTGAAACTAAAAGCCTCAAACTGCTCACGTGGATCGCGGCCAGGTTTAGCCAATTCTTTTAGAATATCAGTTAATGTTGGTAAACCAATTTCATCGGTTACATATTGTTGTGGTTTGATCTGTTTTTGTAGTTGTGTATCTTTCATTAACGCAGATACAGTGGTACCAAGATCCTTAGCCATTTTATCTACCACGGCATAACGTTCAGGGTGAACACCACTGGTATCCAAAACGTTTTCTGCATTACGTATGCGCAAGAAACCTGCTGCCTGTTCGTAAGCTTTATCGCCTAAACGGGGCACTTTTTTAAGGCTTTCGCGGTTTTTAAATGCACCATGGGTGTTTCTATAGTCGACAATGTTTTGTGCTAAAGTTGGACCTAAACCAGAAACATAAGCCAAAATCTGTTTAGAAGCGGTGTTTAACTCTACACCAACAGCGTTTACCGCACTGATTACGGTATCATCTAAGCTGGCCTGTAATTTATTTTGATCAACATCGTGCTGGTACTGGCCAACTCCGATCGATTTTGGATCAATTTTTACCAGTTCAGCCAATGGATCCATCAAACGGCGGCCAATTGAAACGGCCCCACGTACGGTAATGTCCTGTGTTGGAAATTCCTCTCTCGCTACTTCTGATGCAGAATAAATCGAAGCACCGCTTTCGTTTACCATTACAATAGTGACATGCGGTAAATTCAGCGCACGTACAAAAGCTTCCGTTTCTCTTCCTGCTGTTCCATTACCAATGGCAATGGCTTCAACGTTATGCTTCTCGCAAAGTTGTTGAATGGTAAATTCTGCATTTTTCACATTTCCCTGTCCGGTATGCGGATAAATTGCAGTATTTTCTAATAACTGACCCTGTTTATCCAAACAAACCACCTTGCAGCCCGTGCGGAAACCAGGGTCGATAGCCAGTACATTTTTTTGTCCCATTGGGGCTGCCAATAACAACTGACGGGCATTTTCGGCAAAAACACGGATCGCTTCTTCGTCTGCTTTCTGTTTGGTTAAAACACGAAGTTCAGTTTCCATCGCTGGTTCTAACAATCGTTTGTAACCATCCTCTAAAGCTTGTTGCACTTGTTTAGCTGCGGCATTGTTGCCTAAAATAAACTGGTTTTCTAAAATGGCAATGGCATCTTCTGCTGGAGGTAGTGCGTCTAATCTTAAAATCAGTTCCTTTTCGCCACGGCGCATCGCTAAAACGCGGTGTGATGCCGCTGTTTTAACAGGCTCGTTCCATTCGAAGTAATCTTTATATTTAATTCCTTCTTCTTCTTTCCCTTTAATTACTTCCGATTTAAAGGCAGACTTTTCCTGAAAATAGATACGCATTTTGGTACGGGCCTCTACATTTTCAGAAATCATCTCGGCGATGATATCTCTTGCGCCTGCCAAAGCCTCATCAAGTGAATTTACGCCTTTCTCCACATCGATAAATTTATCTGCCGATGCATCCAGATCAAAAGCACTCTGCTCAAATATCTGGAGGGCCAATGGTTCTAATCCTTTTTCTTTTGCTACTGATGCACGTGTTTTGCGTTTTGGCTTATAAGGCAGGTAAATATCTTCTAAAAGCGAAATGGTTTCGGCTTCGTTGATCTTTTTTTCCAGTTCGGGTGTTAGTTTACCAAGCTCGGTCATCGATTTTAAAATCGCTTCGCGGCGTTTGTCCAGATCGCGCAACTGCAAAACCCGGTCGCGGATTGCAGCTACCTCAACTTCATCTAAGCTACCTGTTGCCTCTTTACGGTAACGTGAAATAAAGGGCACTGTTGCACCTTCATCCAATAGATTTACGGTCGCGGTTACTTGTTTTTCTGCAACTTTTAATTCGGCTGCAATTATTTTATGGTGGGTTAACATATCCTAAAGGTAAATTAAAGGAAGCAAAGCTAATCAGGATTTGCGGGATTTCAGGATTTTTAAAATGAAGTTTTCCACCGAAATTTGTGAGTAAGTTTTTGAAAAAAGTAGTGTCATGCTGAGGTGCGAAGCATCTGCAGGCTATTGACCACTTGTTTGCAGCTTGCAGGAATATTTCGTGGTTCAGCGTGACAAGTTACCCGCCAATCGATATTATTTCTTTCTGTTCTTATCCAAATCTCGCTCTGCTTTAAACTTGGTAATCCTGGTAATGAGATCCAGGGGCAAAGGTTTATCTAAAGGAAATTGAACAGCTCCCTTGCTCCATTTATAATTGTCAAACTCCTGTTGAAAAGCTTCAATTCCTGATCCGGTTGGATAAAAGCCGATGTGTTTGGCATAACCTGCAAAGTAAACCAGTACAGTGTGTTGTTTAAAAGCTGGCATGCCGTAACTGATTACTTCTTTAGCATCTGGCAGGGCTTTACGGATGGTTTCGCGGATTTCCTCTAACAGTTTTTGTGTTGTTAAGGGGAAATTGGCGATATATTGATCTATATTTTCTGGTTTAGACTGCTCCATAACTTTTGGTTTTGTGAGCTGAATTTACAAAAAATCTAAAAAACTATTCGCTGATCTGAATATCGTATTTCTGTAAAAGGCCTGCAATGCCTGATTTTGAGAATCTCGCTTTTTTGATCCTATTGTTATCGGGGTCTATAGTATAATGATAGGCTGTTCTAAAATCTGCTTTTTCGAGAATGGTTTTATCAAAGGTGGCATTCAATAAATCGCAGTTATCGAAAGTTGAATTGGCTAAATCGCATTCAGAAAAATCTACTTCATGCAATTGCGAATTTTTGAAATCAGTTTTCTTCAGCTTTAGTTTATAAAAAGAAGAGTGGTCAAGTTTACAGTTATTGAAACTGAAAGCCAAACCGAAATCGTTGCAATTATCAAACCTTAATCCCAGCATTTTGCAATCCTGAAAATGGACATCAATAAATGAGGTTTTGCTTAGGCTTGCCAAACTTAAATTGCTGGAAATAAATTCGCAGTCTAAAAACTTAACGCCACTTAAGTCCGAACTGGAGAAATCGCAGTTGATGAATTTGCAGTTTTCGTATTCTGCTTTTGGGAGTGCACGTAAGGTAAAATCGGCTTTTTCGAAGGTTTGATCAGCTGTGTATTCGGACATGATAGGGAGTTTCTTTTTGTGACGAATATAAAAATTATCAGCCAGTTTCCGGTTTTAGCAGGGTGCTGAATTGTGTTTTTCGTAAAAATAATGTTTAACTAAATCCGACAAATGGGATTGTTTTTTTGTACAGCAACCTTTAATATACTTTCATGCTGAGGCACGAAACATCTACAAGCGATGAAACAACTGCACGTTGCGGGTGTGGATGATTCGTGCTTCAGTATAACAAGCTATAAAACAAAAAATCCCCCAAATTGCTTTGGAGGATTTATATGTTTGGTCTTCGGCTATGCTCAGACTAATGATTTATTTTTTAACGTACATTACTTCTTTTACCGCTTTAACTACGCGTTCAGCATTTGGTAAGCTGGCTGCGATTAAAGTTGGTGAATATGGAAGTGGAACATCAGCACAAGTGATACGTAAAACTGGCGCATCTAAATAATCGAATGCATGTTTTTGCACCATGAAGGCAATTTCTCCAGAAAGAGATGCCAATGGCCAGGCTTCCTCTACCACAACCAAACGGTTTGTTTTTTTAACAGAAGCGATGATGGTATCGTAATCGATAGGACGTACAGTACGTAAATCGATTACTTCAACATTGATTCCTTCTTTAGTTAATTCTTCAACTGCAGGGTTTACAACACGTGTTAACATTTTACCGAAAGTTACGATGGTTACATCGGTACCTTCTTTGGTTACGTTTGCTTTTCCTAATTCGATATAATATTCGCCTTCAGGAACATCTCCTTTATCACCGTACATCACTTCAGATTCCATGAAGATAACCGGATCCTGATCTATAATTGATTGTTTTAATAATCCTTTTGCATCGTAAGGAGTAGAAGGAACGACTACTTTTAATCCTGGGGTGTTAGCAAACCAGTTTTCAAAGTTTTGAGAGTGTTGCGCACCCAATTGGCCTGCATTACCTGTAGGGCCACGGAAAACCATAGGACATGAGAACTGACCACCACTCATTGATAAAATTTTAGCAGCACCGTTGATAATCTGATCGATTGCTACTAATGAGAAGTTAAAGGTCATAAATTCCACAATTGGAATAAGGCCTGCTGTTGCGGCACCAGTTGCAATACCTGCGAAACCTAATTCGGCAATCGGGGTATCGATAATGCGTTTCGCACCAAATTCATCAAGCATACCTTGACTTACTTTGTACGCACCGTTATATTCTGCTACTTCTTCACCTAATAAAAAAACGCGGTCATCTTTACGCATTTCTTCGCTCATGGCTTCGCGTAGTGCTTCTCTAAATTGGATTTCTCTCATTGTAAATTTTAATAACGGTGGCAAATATAATTATTAATCGCTTTGAAACCAAAGGCTATAATGCCTATGTTTTGTAATAATTATAGCTAATTTGACTAATTATTTAGCTGTTTCGAGGCGTTATTTTTTGTTTATCTGCTAAAAGAAGAAATAATATTGGGTGATTGTGTTTTTGATAGGTTAATTGTATCAAAGGTTGTGCTTTTCTCGAAATATCTTCTTCAAAATGTTTAATATGGTGCAACTTATTATGTAAGCTTGTATTTAAGCCCATAGTCGATAACGTTTTGCTTATAATAAGGATTTCTGAATTTTTCAGATATCAATCTATCATATTCATCTTTTGCCATATCATATAATCCGTATTCAGCGAATATAATTAATTTAGTGAGCGGATGTATTCGACAATCAGGAGAATCCAGCCATTTGACGAAACTGTCCTTTGATTCAAAGTTGTTAAAATATGGTAAAATCCAGTCTTCGAGGTTTAAAACCATTTCGCTAATGAGGATATTTGGATTTGTTTCTTCATCAATGTCGTACCAAATATCGTCTCGATTTTTGAGCTGCCCAATTCTGCTTCTAATGGCACAATCAGGCTCTGTAGGATAATCTGGAAGAATGTTTTTGTGGTAATCATAAGTAAGGTAGTATTCCGGGATAAACACGCCAATGTTTATCGTGAAATGAATTTTTTCTTTTGAATAATACGCACTTTTCTGAACGTTTATGATAAGTCCTATATGCTCTTTTTTTAAGTAAAAGTTATTCCCCTTTTTCCTGAAGCCCAAGGGCTTAAGTTTGTTATGGAAACTCTGGTTTATAATGGAGTCGAATTTCTGCTCTGTATCAGTTTTCATAATTATTTTACTGTAATATCTTCTCCAAAATGAATAACATTGCCGCTAGTCTAGAAACTACTGATTGGATCAATGATTTGGGTTTAATAATCCATAAATCTCACTATCGAGAAACTGACCTCTAAAATAATAGTCTTGCTTAAAAAGAGCTTCTTTTATAAACCCATGCTTGAGCAGCATTTGTCTTGAAGCATCATTTTCTACATTGATGTTGGCGCTAATAGTGTGCAAATTAACTTCTTCGAAACCAAAGGCAATTGATCTTTTTAAGGCCTCGGAAATAATTCCATGTCGCCAATAATCGGGATGGAGCATGTAACCGATTTCTGCTCTATGGTTCGCAAAATCTGTCCGCCAATAACCTACAGAGCCGATCATGTGCTGTGGATTTTCTTTTAATGCGATTACCCAGGCCAGGTTGTCGCCGTTTTCGTAACCATTTCTAAAGCGGGAGATAAAATCTTTGATCTCAAAAATATCTTTGGGCCTTTCCCTGTCGATATATTTCATAACTGTTTCATTGGTACGCATGGCGAAAAGTGCTTCGGCGTCGGCGAGATCATGTTCACGGAGGATTAAACGTTTGGTCTCCAGAACAGGGAATTTTGTGAAATTTAAGGTTAGCATTTTTAAATTTAAGAGATTAACCACAAAGCGCGCAAAGTTTTTCGCAAAGCATACAAAATTTTTTCAACCACAGAACGGAGAGATTTTCACAGAGGGCACGAAGTTGATGTTTTCCATTCAGCTCAGTGCGTTCCGTGGTTTTACTGTGTGTGCTCCGCGGTATTTACCAAACGCTTGGCGTTCTTTGCGCTTATTTTATTTCTTTGCGATTGAAATTATTTCCCAAACAAAGTTTTATAGATAGAATATTTGTAGTTATCCTCCATTGCGCTGGCTACAAAATAAGGTGCTTCGAAGAGTTCTGTCAGTTTTTTTCTCAGTTCTGTCAGGAACTCTGGCTTTATTTCTTCTAGGTATGCTCCTGATAGGTTTTGCCTGCCTGATTTAAACCAAACACCATCTACACTCATCGTTTTTACCACATAAAGATTGGGCTCGACAAAAGTTTTACCCGAAAATTGTTCATAAGCATACGTATATAATAGCGTTTGGATGAGGGCCTTGTTGATGTGTTTTCCATCTGAATTGAATAATTCGGGGATATCTTTAAAGGTGAGCTTATCGCTTCCGGTTTTGTAATCGATGATTTTGGTAACCCCGTCTTTAACATCAACACGATCGATAAAACCAAAAATTTTAACACTGGCTTCTTTTCCTTTTAACGGAAAACTGATTTCGGCTTCAACTTTTTGTTCGAGACTGATGATGGTAAAAGGTGTTTGTGCTTCATCCTGGTTTAAAATGATGTTGACATAGGCATCTACAATCGATAAAATTACCTTTTGCATGCCCTTGTATTCCATCACTTTATCCGGATTTTTGAACATTACGGCATTAAAGGCTTTCTGTATCAGCGCCGGAACCTTTTTCCTTTTTTCTTTAACCCGATCAGCAGTTATTTCGCCCGATCTCAGGTCCTCATAAAAATATTCCATCACTTTGTGCAAAATCGAACCGATTTCATTTGCTTCAACAACTGCACTTACTTCTTTAGGCTCTTTTATACCTGCGATGTAATTGAAAAAGAAATCTATCGGGTTGGAGATATATTGCGTTAGTGCGGATGGCGAAAGCACCTTCTTTTTGTCCAGATATTTTTGAAGTGTTTCCTGAATAAAAGCATTATTGGTTTTTTCGATCTTTACTTCTTTGAAAGCTTCGGTTTTTACCTCGAGATTAAGTTCGTTATAACTAAAATCAAAACCACTTTCATATTCCAGCTGTTTTAAAATCCTGCTGGCCTCTCCCGACGTTGATTCGTCGGTTAAGCTATTATAGACAAAATTGATATTCTTTGTCCGCTGTAATAGACGGTATACCATGTAGGAAGAAATGGCATCGAGGTTTTCGAGTACCGGAAGTCCATAAACACGGCGTATAGAATCTGGAATAAAACTATTTCCGATGGATGATTTTGGTATGATACCCTCATTGAAGCCCAGAATCACAACCTTATCGAAGTTTAAGTTTCGGGTTTCGAGTAATCCCATTACCTGTATGCCGTTTAACGGATCTCCTGAAAGCGGAACAGCAATGGCCTGCAGCGATTTCTGAACGAGGTAGATTACAAAAGGAATCTCTTCTTTACCAATGTGGTTGCTAAAAGTATCGTGCAATCTGTTTAATTCCTGGATGGTCTTTACAAACAATTCTGCATCGATTTTTTTTAATGTTTTCGCATTCGATAATCGGGTTAACACATAATCCAGCACATCGAGTAAATTGCTAACTACATGCTGCGGATCATCAATCTTTTTGTAGAAAGTTTCAAACAATCCACTTTGGCGCAATAAACGTTTATGGTCAATCTCCACTTCGTTTTCTTCCAGTAATGCCGTCAATATTTTATCACGCATTTTCTGCGTTAAGCCCGTTAAAGGATGCGTTAAAAAGGCCTCTACATTTTTATAGGTTACTTTATCGCGTTGCAAAATTTCCAGCTGACTGGTCAACCACAAATCAACCAGGCCAAAAATACTTGAGGTGGCTAATGCGAAACCCATCGTTACGTTAAGGTCGATTTCTTTGCCGTTAAATGTAGTTGGGATGGTCTGTAAAGTAGGGATCAACAAACTTTCGTCTGCTAAAACGACTACTGTTTTGCCAACGGTTTCAGAATGGGTATAATCTTCTTCCAGAATATTGTTCAGGATTTTGGCTTGTGCAGATTGTCCCTGAACCTTGAAAACATTCACCCGGTGTGCTGCTGTTTTCATCAAGCTTTCCTGTGCTGCAAATTCATTTTTGAGGCCAAGCAGGTTGATGTTTTTGCGTAAAAATAAGCCTGCTTCCTGCGATACATCATCTAAGTAATAGGTATCGGCATCGAAATAAAATAAAGCTTTATCGGCTTCTTGCAATTGGGTAAATATTTTAGCTTCGGCACTGCTTAATGCATTAAATCCAACAAAAATGATTTTGCCAGTATCGAAATTTGAAATAAATTCCTGATGATTGGTAATATCATGGGCCAGGTGACGATAAACCGAGCCATTGGTTAAATAGCCTTGCTCCTTAAGCGTAGCATGAAATTTATGGTAAAGCTTTGGCATCCTGCGCCACATCTTGATGAAAAGCTCCTGTTGTTTTTTATGTTTCCCTTCTGAATATGAAGTCCAGAACTGGGAAAGAAATTCATATTGCTCAGGACTTAGATAATCGAATTCTTTGTTGATAACTGAAATATCTTCAAGATCGCGGTATAATTTCTCGGCATCAACCAGATCGGCATCTATCTGGTTAAAATCGCTTAAGATGATTTTGGCTAGTGGAAAAAATTTATGACTAGAAATGTGCTCCAGTTTTTCCTCTGCGAGCAGTTGGTTATAGATACGGTGTAAGGTGAAAAATTGTAAGTAAAAATCGGCTATTTTATAACTGGTAGAACTGGCGAAAAATTCTTGTATGGTAAAAAAAGACGGACTGAAAAAAGGTTTGCCTATAATATCGGCAAAGTGTTTCTGCAAATAGGCGGCCGGACGTTTATTGTTAAAAACAATGGCACAGTTTTCCAGGTGATTTCCAAAACGGGCAACTAAATCTTCGGCAACTTCTTGTAAAAATGGTTTCATGTTAGTGTTTTTAATCGTTGCCCTGTTTTTTTAATTGTAATGATATTTTATTCAGCTGATAATGATTTGTTTGTGAATTGCTACGCACTGCGTAGCAAATTAATTCATTTTGATGATAAAGATAACATGCATTGGGACTGCCGTATAAATCGTTTGCTTTTTCCATATTATACTAATTTCAACTTGCCTTTAACCGCGTAGAAAAGATAAGTTTTGATATTCTGATAGCCCATTTCTGAGAGTAATGTTTTGTAGCTATTCACCTGTTCGATGTGTTTGTCGCTTTCTTCTAAAGTAAATTTGTAATCCAGAATAATCACTTCATCGGCATTGATCAAAACCCGATCGGGGCGGTGCAATTTTCCATTGGCATCGATGATGTTTTTTTCCACAATACTTTCGCTTGCTTTACCCAAAATGGCTTGAAGTTCAGGATTGTTCAATACCTCAAGTGCCGAATCGATTAATTTTTGTTTTTCTTCTTCTTTAATAGTGCCCTGCAAAACCAGATTGGTGCTATAATCATTAACTTCTTTTTCAGTACTTGCACTTGCCAAAATATCGTGTAATAAAGAACCTTTTCTACCCGATTTTTCAATATTGACCAAATGTGTAAGGTGTTTGTCTTCTGAAGGAATGTATAGCTCCGATAATCGGGTAGTGGTTGGATAACTTTTTAAGTTGATAAAATTCGATTCCTCAACTTTATTCTCTACAGTAACATGATCAACAATCTCATAAATACCATTTTCATCAAACTGCTCGTCACAAGTGAAGTTGATCACATCCCCCATGTTGGACAGCTTTAATTCCTTTTTTGCCATCGTAGCGATGTACAAATAGTCTTTTGAGCGTGTAGTAGCCACGTAAAGCATATTGAGGGCATCCATGTTGTTGTAAAGTAGCTCTTCATAATATGCTTTGGCAATTGCCGAGTCGGCTAAGGCTTCATTGTATTTCAATGGGATACCCTTAAGCTCTTTGTAAACTGTTTCTTCAGAAGATACCCAGAAAGTACCATTGGGCTTGCCTTTAATCTCCCAATTGCAAAAGGGGACGAAAACGGCCCTAAAGGCCAATCCCTTTGATTTATGTATGGTAATGATTTGTATGGCATCCGCACCTTCAGGCGAGGGTAACGATTTTTTGATTCCGTCTTCTTCCCACCAGGTTAAAAAGGAAATAATACCTTTTTCACCAAGTTTTCCGGCAGATGCCGTCAAGTCTCTAAAAGCCAGTAAATAAGGTAGATTGGCGGTTAGGTTTCTTAACCCGTAACTTTCGATTAATATCTCCACAAGCTCGGGTAGGGGGAGCTGTAACCAGCTTTGCCAGTTTTCGCATAAAGTTACAGGTAAAACGGCTGTAAGTGTGCTTAAAGGTTTATTGTTGAGGTTAAGATAATAATTGGCATCAATATCTTTCTCTTGTAAAGAATGATACAGTGCAATGCAATTGGCTTTATACAATGCCGTTTGCGTTTCTAAACCAATCAGCACTTTTAAAGTGTTAATAATCAGTTGTATGGCTGAGTTGTTTGAGATTAATAGCGCATCGCCCGATAAAACCGGTAAGTTATGCCCCATTAATTTTTTAACGGTCAATAGGGCCTCACTGTTCGAACGGACTAAAATGGCAATATCTTTTAACGCATATTGCTGCTCATTTTTGAGATGCTTTATTTCTTCAACCAGATCATCCAGGGCAATGTCCCTAAAAACAGTTTCTGTAAAACGAGCCTCATTAGGGGCGTGGTCTTTACCGAACTTTTTAATCTTGATGGTTCCACCTTTTAGGGTATTGGTGGCAAAGTTCTGGGTAGAACCGCTATAAATGTCGGTTATAATTTGTTGGTAATGTTGTTCCTGCCACCATCTGGAGATACTATCAGGTTTGGTTGCCAGGTTTTCGTTCAGCTCATTCTGAAGGGTAATTGGAATCGCTTTGTAAAGAAAATTATTGAAAGTGATGATATTCTCGGCACTCCGGTAATTTTCTTCTAAGCTTTCTTCTAGTACATTTTCTGCACCAACATCTAACTTGGCATGTTTATGTAAAATGTTCCAGTCGCCATTTCGCCAGCGGTAAATAGATTGTTTGGTATCACCGACAATCAGGTGATCGATCAAATCCTGACTAGGCGTAGCCATCGCATTTGTTAGTAACGATTTAAAACTTCCCCACTGACTGGTAGAAGTGTCCTGAAATTCATCGAACAAGAAATTGCGGTAGCGGTTACCCACTTTTTCCCAGATAAAGGAAGGATTATCACCTGCATCTTCAGTAATTCCAGAAATCAGTTTTTGTGCATCACTGATCAGCAGGTTATCATTTTCAGCCCGGTATTCTTTCAGCAGTACAGCAATTTCCTGCATCAACCTTAAATAATAAAGGTTTTTGTTAAAGGCAATGGCCAGACTGTAATTTGGCAAATGTGTTAAATAATGTGTTTTTAACTTTTGGAGTATTGGATTAACCGTGTCATACGCCTCCGGAAAACTTACGTTTTTCTGGAACCATTCATCGGGTTCGTCGATTAAATTGAAAAGTGGCTCTATTTTAGAAAAATCACCTCTGGCAACCAAGATAATTTTAGCCAGCGCACTCCGGGATTTCCCTTTCAGATGCTCGGTTTCTACACCGATTACGTTCAGTGCTTCGTTTGCTTCGGTGGCTAAAGCAATCAGTTCATCTTCGAAGTTTTTGATTTCTGCCTTGGTAACACTGATGTATTTTTTAAATAATTCATCTATATTTTCCAATCCAAGTGCGCTTACAGCATCTTCGAAAATCTGAAAGCGTTCAGAGAATATCTCACCGATTAAATTATAGAGTTCAAATTTATAATTCCAGCTTTTGTTATCGCTGATGCGTTCGATAGCCAGATCAATGATCCATTGTAAAAGCTGTTTGTTGTGGTCTAAAGCTTCATCTAGTTTATTTACCAAATCGTCTTTAACCTTATCATAATTCATTTCTAAATTATAATCAGCGTTGAGGCCAAGTTCAAAAGCAAATCCGCGGATTACCTTTTGCACAAAACCATCAATGGTACTTACTGAAAAACGGCTATAATCGTGCAGGATTTTACGGTAAATTTTATCTGCCTTAAACTGTAGCTCCTGAGCGCTTAATATCGGATAGGCCTGTAAAATGAGCTTCCGATAGTCATCAATTTTTTTCGCTGGATTACCCTTTGCCAGCCCAAGCAACACTTCCAGGATCCTGGTTTTCATTTCTTCAGTAGCCTTATTGGTAAAGGTTACCGCTAAAATTTCACGGTATTTATTGTCACCACTGAAAAGCAGGGTGAGGTAATGCGCAGTAAGACTGAACGTTTTACCGGAACCTGCGGAGGCCTGAAGAATTTTGAGGGGTTGGGGCATAATATGATTTCTCTCGAACTTTAAACTTACAACAATTTAAAATTTTCACGAAATCATGATACTAACAGTCTGCTTTAAGTTAAGACTTTTTGATCTTCTTTTTTGCCAGGGTTTTATGACTGATCCTTGCCGGGCGTTCGGCCATTTCGATTGGAAGTCCAAGCAAATCACGGATCACAACCGATGCACATGCACCACCAAATGCTGCTGGCAAATAAGAAACTGTACCATAGGCCGACCGTTTAAAATTACTTCCATCAGTCATGATCATGGAGTTTTTATCCATTTCTTCTGTTGAAAAAACAGCTTTTATTTTGCTGGCATTGGCGAGTTTATTCAGCCTTTTTCGTACATAACTGGCAAATACGCACTGATACGTATCAGGAAGTAGTGTAATTCTTAATCTGGTCGGATCCATTTTACCACCTGCACCCATTGAACTCACAATGGGCATATTCTTTTCTAAAGCGGTACTGAGTAAGGTGATTTTTGGCATCACGCTATCAATGCAATCCATAATGTAGTCGAATTTCGATTCTAGAATTTCCCTACATTTCTCTGGCGTAAGAAAGGTATTGACCACATGGAGTTTTAATTCGGGATTGATGGCCAATAAACGTTCCTGCATAATTGCCGCTTTACTCATGCCATGATTGGTTGCCAAAGCAGGTAATTGCCTGTTCCTGTTGGTTGGATCAACTACATCACCATCAACAATGGTCATTTCTCCAATTCCAGAGCGGCAGATAAATTCGGCAGCAAAGGAGCCAACACCGCCTAAACCGATCACCAGGACGTGTTTTGATTGGAGTTTTTCTATTCCCTCGTTTCCAACAAGCAGGGCAGAGCGCGAAAGCCAGGTTACATCAGACATATATTTATTATTTTACCACAGATGAAAAGGATGAACACAGATAGTTATTTATCTGTGTGTATCTGTGCTAATCTGTGGTTAATTCTTTAAATTCAATTTGTTCCAGTCGGTAAAAATACGAGCTTTAAGTTCATCAACTGTACATTTTTTTAAAATGGCTGCGGCCTGGTAAATTTCTTCAATCGAAATATCAGCATCGTCGGTTTCCAAAAAGAAGCTGTCGGTACTTTGAATTAGCTTTGCGGCACCAGAGTCTTTCTTTAAAACGGCCAAACCAAAAGAAAGGAGAAATCCTTTACCCAGTAATTGGTGGCCAAGCGTTTCATTTTTATTAAAACCATGAATAATCATCGGCACCTTGACTTTTAATTGGTCTTTAATGGCGATAAGTTCTGAAAAACATTTAACACAATGTAAAATCAATGGTTTGTTGAGCTTTTCTGCCAGTTCGATCTGTTTCTCTAGTATTAGGATCTGATTTTCTAACTTTTCACCCCTCAACCTATCCAAACCGCACTCACCAATCTGTTTAACATTGGTTTGAGTGGCCACAACGGTTAAATACTTCATTTGGAGTTCCAGGTGTTCAACTTTAGCAAACCATGGATGTAAGCCCACTGAAATCGGCTTTGTTTTAGGCATCGCTAAAAAGATATCGCTGGTTAACGATAGGCTTTGAATGCTGATCACCCCTGGTTGAGTAGCAACTTTATGGTTATGTATGTCTAAAAAATCCATTTCAAACAAAGATATGTAAAAATGGAAGATGGAGAATGGAAGATGGAGAATGTAAAAATACATATAGGACTAAACCTTTTTTCCAATTTCCTTTCCATCCTATGGACTATGGACTATGGACTATGGACTATGGACTATGGACTATGGACTATGGACTGTTTCCCCTCTGTAAAGAATTTGCGAATAATCTATGTTATTACTAGACTTTATTACATTTGCATCATTATTATTCATAAAAATCATGAAAAAGATAGTTATTTTATTAACGGCTGTGTTGATGTCGACAGCGGCTTTTAGTCAGGCGAAAAAGGAAGGCGTACATATTTACAACCCACAGGCCGATGCCAAAGCCGAAATTGCTGCGGCAGTTTCGAAAGCAGCCAAAGAAAATAAACATGTTTTATTACAGGTTGGTGGCAACTGGTGCAGCTGGTGTATCGCTTTTCATAATCTGGTTGATAGCACAGCAACCTTGAAAAAATACATTAACGATAACTTCGAAACCGTTTTGGTGAATTACAGTCCTGAGAACAAAAACGAAAGTGTTCTAGCCAGTTTAGGCTACCCTCAGCGTTTTGGTTTTCCTGTATTTTTAATTTTAGACGGTAAAGGCAAAGTCTTACATATTGAAAATTCTTCTTACTTAGAAACTGAAGAAGTTGCCGCAAATGGTAAAAAGAAAGTTGGACATGATGTGAAGAAAATCACCTCATTTTTAAAAGGATGGACAACCACAGCTGTTAGCCCTGAAACGTATAAGGCGAAAGCCAAATAGAGCTTGAGAGCTTAAGGTGAACCCCTTAGAGCTAAAAAGAAAGCCGTCCCGATCTAAAATCGGGACGGCTTTCTTTTTAATCATCTAGATCGTCGTCTTCTACTTCATCATCTAAATTTAACTCGTAAGAAGCTCTTGATGCTTCATCAGCTTGCTCGAGCAAATCTTTGTCGTGCTCAATGCTGGTATCATCGCCACTAATTTCATTGATGTTTTCTACATCATCCTCTCTGCGTAAAGCATCGTTCGGATCGTTCGAATAATTGTCGTCTTCTGGATCTATCATAACCTTAAGTTTTATGATTAGATAATCGTTTTGAGCAGGGAATTGTTTTAAGAAAAAAATTCAGAATGATAAACAATGATTCGTTGCGCCTTTGTGCTTAATAACTATTGGCCATCTCCGAATTTATAAAACGGTGCCACACCAACTGGCAACTTTCCTGTTGGTACCAATCTATTGTTAATTACAGCAGCGGCAGAAATCTGCATATAATCTTCTTTCTGATAGGCAACAACCAATCCTTTACTGTTTTCCAATCCCGATAAACCTGCTAAATTATAAGGATTAGCAAACAAAGCGAATACTGCATTTTTTGCTGATAATTCTTTAATAAAATTCTTTACGCCTGCATTTAAGGGAATATTGTTTGCGGGCCTTGCACGGCTATCATGGATACCCACAATCACCTGGTCAAATGCACCGATTTCGCGGGCAATGTTCGAAATCTGTGTAGCACTTGCATCTTTATCCAATACATAATAAACAGAATTATAATAACCTTTAGAAATCTCTTTTTGAAATGTGGTTACCGAAGGCACACCAATACTGATAATCGCTGTTCTTCTGATCGGGATCAACCGTTTGATGTAATCCTTACCTTTTAGTAGCGTTACCGAGGCATTGGCAAGTTCCTGTACCAAAGCATTACTTGCATTGCGGTTAACACCGGCAACCACGCCCTGGGTTACGATAGTATCGCGTTTGGCTAAACCTGCCCAGTATTTTGCGGTTAATATTTTACGTACACTCTGATCAATTTCTGCCATGCTTACACGGTCTTGCCTTACAGCCTTACGTACTAATTTAATCGCCCTATCGCTGTTTTCGGAAAGCTCTATAATATCGTTTCCGGCAATAATGCCCATTAAATCGGCTTCACCATCTTTAAAATATTTTACCACCCCTTTCATATCCATGGCATCTGAGATAATCAACCCTTTAAAGCCTAGTTTTTGCTTTAAAATGCCGGTAACAATTGGTTTAGACAGGGTAGAAGGTAAGTTTGGCGTATTATCCAATGAAGGAATATTCATGTGTGCAATCATTACGCCCGAAGCACCTTGTTTAATCAGCTCTTTAAAAGGGTACATTTCTAAGGTATCCAATCGGGCAGCAGAGAAGGTAAGCTGCGGCAGATCGTAGTGAGAATCTACATCGGTATCGCCGTGGCCAGGGAAGTGTTTCAATGTGGTTAATAAGCCGCCATCCTGCATACCTTTCATGTAAGCGGCAGCTTTGGTGGCTACATTGTATTTGTTTTCTCCGAAAGAACGGTAGTTAATCACCGGATTTTTAGGGTTGTTGTTGATATCGGCATCTGGAGCCAAATTCATCTGCATCCCCATGCGTTTATAATCTTTGGCCACCTCCAGACCCATTTTATACAACAATTCTTTGTTTTGGATTGCGCCTAGGGCCATTTGATAAGGATAGGAAATGGTACTATCTAAACGCATCCCCAGTCCCCATTCGCCGTCGTTGGCCACAATTAAAGGCACGCGACTTAATTTTTGATAGGCATTAGTCGCTAAAACCTGTCGGCCCGGACCTCCCTGAAAAAAGATAACGCCACCTAATTGTTCCTTTTTAATCACCTGACCAACTGAATCGGTATATTTTTTACCCAGATTGGTATGTGCCCGAACAAAGAACATCTGCGCAATACGTTCTCTACGGTTAAGTTTATTAAAAACCGAATCGACCCATTTGGGTTGATTGGCCAATAATTCTAGATAAGTTTTTTGTTGGGCACTTACAGAAAATGCTGTGCCGCAAAAGGCAATAAGTATAAATAAGTTTTTTCTCACGTGTTTTGTTGTATCTGCTACCGCTAAATTAATAATCAAAAGGCGAATTAAACAAAAACCAATCCAAGTAATCGATTTAATACAATATGTTGTAAGCCTGTTGTTTTTTAGCTGCGGTAAAGTCTGGAATTATTGATGTCCGCTACTTGTACATTCCTTTTCCTTCGATAAAATCTATCACCTTATCGGGCAGGAAAAACTGGATATTCTTTTTCTCCTGTATGGCTTTACGGATAAAGGTTGAAGAAATTTCCATCAATGGCGTTTTGGTAAAAGTAATGGAAGAATGATTTAACCATTCGCTTACATCTGCCCCCGGACGTGGGTAAACATAAATCTGGTAATTTTTTAAAAGCACCTCATAATTTTTCCATTTTTTAAATGATACCAGATTATCCGCACCCATAATCAATACAAATTCCTTTTCAGGATATTTTTCGTGCAGATAGGTTAAGGTATCGATGGTGTAAGATGGCTGAGGTAACGCAAACTCAATGTCGCTAACTCGGATATGTTCCGCATTTTCTGTCGCCAGTTTGGCCATCTCCAACCGGTCGTACATATTTGTCAAAGCACTTTTGTCTTTTAAAGGATTATGTGGTGAAACCACCAGCCAAACTTCATCAAGCTCGGTATGGTTAGCCATATAATTGGCGATAATTAAATGTCCGGTGTGGATAGGGTTATATGAACCGAAGAAAAGGCCAGTTTTCATGTTTGCGGTTTTGAGTATTTATGATCCGTCATTGCGAGGCCGGATTGAGGGAGCCGAAGCAATCTATTTAGCAAAAGATTGCTTCACCCTTATGCACTTTCCCGTCGCTTCGGTTCGCAATGACGGATTCGTTTTGAAAAAAAAGCCTACTTTCTTAAGAAAACTATTTCTTCAAAAAGTTTCCCACCAATTGCTCTGCTTCTGCACAGGCGGTTGCCAGGTCGTAGTTTTTTAAGATTACATCAAATTTATCGGCATAAAGTAATTCTTTTTCGGCCTTGATGAAACGCTCCTGTAATTTCTCCTGACTGTCTGTTCCACGACCGCTTAAACGTTCTTTTAATACGTCTAATGATGGCGGTTGGACAAAAATAGCCAAAGCATCTTCTTCATATTTTCTTTTCAAGCGGATACCACCTTCTACATCGATATCAAAAATAACATGTTTGCCTTCGTCCCAGATGCGTTCGATCTCGGAGCGTAAGGTGCCATAAAAAGTGCCGTTATACACTTCTTCAAACTCCACAAATTCCTGACGGGCAACTTTGTGTAAAAATTCTTCTTTACTAATAAAATAGTAATCGTTTTCATGTGTTTCAGCGCCTCTCAATTCGCGTGTTGTTGCAGAAATAGAAAAGCTCAGCTCAGGAAATTTCGTTAATAAATGATGTACTATGGTGGTTTTACCTGCTCCTGATGGTGCTGAAAATATGATTAATTTGCCTTGCATTTTTAAAAATTTTGCGATTGGCGTCTGGCGTTAAGCGCTTATCGCTTTCCGCCCAACGCTACAACACATTCAGTAATTGTTCTTTTATCTTTTCTAATTCTTCTTTCATACCTACAACAAACTGTTGCATCTGGGCATCGTTTGCTTTGGCGCCCATGGTATTAATTTCTCTGCCTATTTCCTGCGAAATGAAGCCCATTTTCTTTCCATTTGCTTCTTTGCTTGCTAAAGTTTGCAAGAAATAATCACAATGGCTTTTTAAACGTGTTTTTTCTTCAGTAATATCAATTTTATCAATGTAATAGATCAATTCCTGTTCGAAACGGTTTTGATCGATATTTACTTTGCCAACCGCATCATCCAGAAACTGGGTAAATTTATCGCGGATCGCACTAATCCTTTTAGGTTCTAGCTCTTCAACAGATTTAAAATAAGAAAGGATGTTTTTAATCCTCAACTCCAGATCGGCCTTTAAAACCGAACCTTCATCTTCCCTGAATTTATTGAAATTGGCTAAAGCCGATGTGAAAATCTGGAATAAATGGTTCCACTCATCTTCGCTCACACTCTCTTCTTTGTAACTGATTACATCAGGAAAAGTTAACGCTGTTTGCAATAGGTTGCTGCTTCCAGCACCCAATTCGTCGTTAACAGCAAGAAGTTGTTTATAATAGTGGCTTAATAATGCTGTATTGATCGTAGCGCCTGTAACCTCGCCATTGGTGCGTTCTACATTAATGCTTAAGCTTACCTTTCCGCGCTCGATATCTTTACTGCAGATGTTACGCAGGATCAACTCTTTATCAGAAAAAGCTTTAGGGTATTTTAAATTCAGCTCCAGGAATTTACTGTTGAGCGATTTGATTTCGACACTATACTTTGCATTTGCATAATCGGCTGTTGCTAAGCCGTATCCGGTCATGGATTTTATCATGCGCAAAGATAGGGTTTTAAGCCGAAAGGAGAAATAATAATGGGCAAGAGCCACAGTAAAGCATATCGCATAAAATACTTTTACATTTAGAAAACCAGCATTCAGTATTTCTTGGTAATTGCAGCCCCGCTCATTTCATTTCAATCGGGTTTATGTACGACATGGAATTGCTTTTGGCGAGGCCTGATCCCTACAGGGTGCAGAACCTTTGTTCGTAAACCTGATGGAAGTGAACATTCCGATTTTTCATCGGAATAAAACGGACAGCAGGAGGGATTTGGCCAAAAGTGCCGGAGCATTCATTTCTTAATAAAAAAAAATATGATGTTACTTTTCCAATATCCCCAAAATAGCATTAAAAGTTTTTTGTTTCAATTCTTCTAAATCCTCTGCTACTAAATCCTTTACCTCAATAGCTTCCCCAAATACAGTTCTAATCATTCCTGGATAAAGTAAAAGTGGATTTGTTCTTGGTAAATGATCCCTACTGTTTAAAATGGCGAAAGGTAATATCGGCGTTTGGGTTTCTATCGCCAGGCGAAAAGCGCCATCATAAAATGGGTTTAATGGTTGGTCTGATTTATTCATGGTTCCTTCGGGGAAAATCAATATTGATTGTCCATCGGCCAGATCTTTTCTCAGTTCGGCTACAGATTGGTCGCGGCTTTCTCTGCTGCTGCGGTCGATCATCACCACCAAACGTTTGTAAATCCATCCAAATACGGGGATATTAAGCATTTCGATCTTGCCCAGTGGACTAAAAGCCTGTGGAATACAGATCACAATAGCTATGGCATCTAAAAATGAACTGTGATTACCTACATAGATGTAAGCTTGTGAAGTGTCAATTTCTTTACCTTTTGCAGAAAACCACAAAAAAGTAAACAGGCTAAAACTCCATGCCCAGAACTTTAGAAAATAGAAAGCGATTTTCCGCCCGGTTTTCTCCCTAAAAATACTTGTACTGATGATAATAAAGGGACAAACGATTACCATGAGTATGAAAAATACGATTGCCGAATAGCCTAAATAAAATCCGCCCAATAGCTTTCTCATGGTTATTAACGTTTCTTTAACAGTTTGCAAGGTTAACAAATGTTAATTTTACAAAAAATATCTTATAGATATGAAAGCATTTTTAATCACGCTATCACTTTCATTACTATTGTTCTTTTTGCCTAAAAAAACGCTCGCTCAAATTACTTCGGCCAAAGGTGTTATTTTAGAAAAAGGAACACAGATCCGGATTGCATTGGCTGTAGTAACCAATATCAGTAACAAACAATCGGTAGGCAGTAATGATATGGGTTTCTTTCAGATCAAGGCCAAAATTGGCGATACCCTGGTTATCAGTAAAAGGCACTTCGACAATATTACTGTGGTGCTCATCAATGATCTGGATTTGGTTATAAAACTACTCAGGACCGATATGTTGTTGGAAGATGTAACAATTAAAGCAGAAAACAAACAACAAAACTTATCTGCTGTTAGGTTAGAACACCGTAAGAAAACTTATTTTTATGGTAAGAAAAGAAATCCACTTTATTATGCACGTTACCCGTTAGCAGCCATAATGGAGCTGTTTAGTGCAGAACGGAAAAATGCCAGGCGGTTTGATCGATATTATGATAAAGAAACAGAAGAATTGGAGATAGACCGTTTTTTTAACGTTAGAATTGTTAAAAATAATACAACATTAACGGCTAAGCAAATGAATAAGTTTATGTTGGATTACAGGCCAAAATATAAACAGATTAAAGATTGGAATACTTATGATGCCGCTGGATACATTAAAAAATCAGCAAAACAATATTTAGATACTTTAAGAACACCATGAAGCATTTGAAACTCTTTCTTTTACTGATCATCTTAACACAAGGCTTAAAAATCAAGGCCCAGGATTTTGTGCTGAAAGGTGTTGTGATCGAAAAAGGATCAAATGTGCGGATTGCCTTGGCTGGGATTACCAATATCCGCAGTAAAATGGGCGCAACGAGTAACGATATCGGAATGTTTCAGTTAAATGCCCAGATTGGCGATACCCTGATGATCCAAAAAAGAAATCTGACCGATCAAAAAGTAGTGGTTAAAACAGATGATGATCTGGTGGTCTATTTGGTTAGAGGAAGCACAATGCTCGAGGAGGTTACGGTTAAAGGCCAGACTAAAAAGCAGGAAATGGAAGGCATAAAGAGGGATTTTAAACGGAATGGTTCGTTTTTTGAAGGTAAACCACCGTTGGTATTGCTCAGTCCTTTTGGTGGCAGCCCCTTAACATTTTTTTACGAGCTTTTTGGCAAAACACCAGCCAGAGCCCGTAACTTTAACCGTTATTACAAAAGGGAATTAAGTTTAATCGAAGTGGATAAGTTTTTTAATAAAAGCCTAGTTTCGAAAAATACAACATTAACAGGGAAAGACCTCAATAAATTTTTGCTCGATTATTACCCAACACGCAGCGCGACCATTAATTGGAGCAATTACGATGCTGTTAAATACATCAAAGAATCGGCAAAGAAATATACCGATACCTTGAGAAACACAAATAACTCACAATGAAAAATTTAAAATTTACCGTTATACTCTTCGTTCTTACCTCAATCGGCTTCATTACAAAGGCACAGGATTTTATTGTGAAAGGTGTGGTGATCGAAAAAGGTTCGAATATCAGGATTGCCCTATCAGAAATTACCAACCTGCGCACCGGAATCGGTGTGGGCAGTAACGACATCGGTATGTTCCAGTTAAAAGCTAAAATTGGTGATACACTCCTGGTAATCAAAAGAGATCTGATTGATCAGCGGGTGGTGGTGAATAGTGAAAAGGATCTGGTGATCTATCTGGTTAGGGGAAGTACCACCTTGGATGATGTAACGATTAGGGGAAATACAAAACAACAGGATCTGGACGAAATTAAACGTGAATTCAAAAATAAGGGCGTATATAATGGTGGGAAGACAACAGTTTTATCCGCTATATTTAGTCCCTTAAATGCCTTATATAACCTATTTGGTACGGATCCTAAAAATGCCAGAAGGTTTGGCCGATATGCCGATAATGAAATTAAACAATCGCAGATTGATGTATACTTTAATCAAAGCATGATTAAGAACAATACTGAACTGAGAGGCGATACCTTAGAGAAATACATGTTAAACTGTCGCCCTGAATTCGACAAGGCACAATATTGGAACAGTTACGATTATATCAAATACATTAAAGAATCTTCGAAGAAATTTACTGATACATTAGGGAAGGGGAAATGATTTAGTTTGGAGTTTGGCGTTTGGAGTTGAGCGTATTGGGGGCAGAATAAAGTCCGGAGTTTTTAGTTCGGAGCTGAAAATTCTGATTGCAGAGATTAAGAGGGAAATTCCTGCGGAGTTTTAACCTTATCTGATCAACCCATTATACAGTTCACCCAATGAACCAATGACCAATGAACTAAATACTCAGCGCTTCGCAAGCTTTCTCTGCCGCTAATTTTTCTGCGTTTTTCTTGTTATAATCCCTTCCGGTACCCACTTTTTCGCCTTCAACTACAGCACTTATGGTAAACAGTTTAGCACTTTCGCCTTCACCATTTTCAGCCAGTTCGAACATTACGTCTTTACCATGGCGTTGGCACCATTCGATTAGCTTACTCTTGAAGTTGGTTTCAGTTAGTTCTAAGGTGTGGATATCGATGTGTGGTTTTACAATTCGGCGCAACAAAAACTCTTTGGTAAAGTTGTAGCCCTTATCCATGTAAATGGCACCCACAATGGCTTCAAAAGCATCGCCCAACATCGAATTGTGTTTGGTTTGTATGCTCACCGAACGCTGATCGAATTGAATAAGCTTATCGAAACCAATTTTTTTTGCCAACTGGTTTAAATTAGCCCGGTTTACAATCTTTGAGCGCATTTCGGTCAAAAAACCTTCTTCTTTGTAAGGGTAATGTTTAAAAAGCAATTCTGCAATTACCGAACCTAAAACAGCGTCGCCTAAAAATTCTAAGCGTTCGTTACTGCTCCTGCTACCATTTTTTAGAACCTTTGCTACAGAACGGTGTCTGAACGCCATTTGATAAAGCGTAACATTGCCTGGAACAAAGCCTAAAATGTTTCTCAGCTTTTTAACAAACTCCTTTTGGGGAGAGAGATAAAGTTTATATAATTTTAATATCGGCATTAAATAAATAACACAATTAACGGCTAATGAGCATATTGAACTAAGTTATCTATTTTTAATTAGCATACAAAATTATATAGCAGGGCTGTTTTAAATTAATCTTCGTATTTCTTAAAAATAACAGAAGCGTTATGGCCGCCAAAACCGAATGTATTACTTAAAGCTGCTCTAACGGTACGTTTTTGCGCTTTATTAAAAGTAAAATTCAATTTAGGGTCAAATGCAGGATCATCTGTAAAGTGATTGATTGTTGGAGGAACAATATCATTTTTAACAGAAAGAATTGCTGCAATAGCCTCAATAGCTCCGGCTGCACCCAAAAGGTGGCCAGTCATTGATTTGGTTGAACTGATGTTTAAACGGTAAGCATCTTCACCAAATAATGTACCAATGGCTTTGGTTTCACTAATATCACCCAGTGGTGTAGAAGTACCATGTACATTGATATAATCTATATCCGCAGTTGTTAAACCAGCATCTTTTAGTGCATTGGTCATTACCATTCGAGCGCCTAAACCTTCGGGATGTGGTGCCGTGATGTGATTTGCATCGGCACTCATTCCACCGCCAACAAGTTCTGCATAAATTTTTGCACCCCTTGCCTTTGCATGTTCAAGTTCTTCTAAAATAATGGTTCCTGCACCTTCACCAGCTACAAATCCATCACGGTCTTTATCAAAAGGACGCGATGCCGTTGCCGGATCATCGTTACGTGTTGATAATGCATGCATGGCGTTAAAACCACCCATACCCGCTTCATTGATGATCGCTTCAGAACCTCCACTGATAATCACATCAGCCATACCCAAACGGATATAGTTAAATGCATCAATCATTGCGTTGGTAGAAGAAGCACATGCCGAAACAGTTGCAAAATTTGGCCCACGTAAGCCGTATTTGATCGAGATATGCCCTGGAGCAATATCAATAATCATTTTAGGGATAAAAAATGGATTGTATCTTGGCGTACCATCTCCCTTGGCGAAATTCGAAATTTCATCCAGGAAAGTTTTCAATCCACCTATGCCCGCGCCCCAGATAACTCCGATCCGGTTGGTATCTAATTTTTCAAAATCAAAACCACCATCTTTCACAGCCTCATCTGTTGCTACAAGAGCATATTGTACAAACGGATCTAGCTTGCGGGCTTCCTTTTTCTCCAAAAAATCTTCCGGATTAAAATTTTTTACCTCACAAGCGAATTTGGTTTTGAACTTTTCAGTATCAAAACCCTTAATAGGAGCAGCGCCACTCACCCCGTTAGTCAATCCTTCCCAAAAATCGGGAACATTATTGCCTATAGGAGTGAGCGCACCCAACCCTGTTACTACTACTCTTTTTAATTCCATTTATACTGAAAAAGCGTAATTCTATTTAACGTTTTTTTCCAAATAAGCAATCGCTTGACCAACTGTACCGATGGTTTCAGCCTGATCATCAGGAATAGCTACATTGAATTCTTTTTCAAATTCCATAATCAACTCTACGGTATCTAAAGAATCTGCACCTAAATCGTTGGTGAATGAAGCCTCTGGCGTAACTTCGCTTTCGTCAACACCTAGTTTTTCTACGATAATAGCCTTAACTCTTGAAGCAATATCAGACATAATTTTATAATTTAATGGTTAAATAATTCTGTGCAAAGAAAAATAAATTCTTACAATTTTCAAATGTTTTTATTTCGATACGTAATTTTGGTATCTCAATAACACAGCGAATATAGAATTAGTTTTTTAATTTCGTTCTGTAAATAATTTATTTCGCTTTGAATAGAACTTACCTAAAACTTACCTTAGACCTTGATTTTATACTAATTGCGATCACAGCACCCCTAAAAGACTATGTGCTTTGCCACAAAATTAATACCCGCTTAAACACACAATTTGAAAAAATAGATGACCACGAAATATTTTTTAATATCGACGAACCAGCCTGGTCTTTCTCTAAATATTACTTTTTTGTAGAGCAAGGTGAGGTAGAATACTACTTAATATGCAATAAAAGTAGCGATGGTTTCTTAATTCCGGAGATGAACAAAGTAGATTTTTTTATTATTATTAAAGAATTTATTGATAAGGAAGATCTGGATTATCTGATCACCGGATTAAATAAACTGCCTGATATACAGGTGGCTGCAAAAATAGATCCAACCAAGTTAAAGAGTAAGGAGAATTTGGTAATATAAAAATTATATACTTGGTGTATTAAATACACTATATTTGATGGTTACAAACAAAGAACAAAAGAACAAAATATATAAAATTTAATGCAGTTTGATTATTTTAGATAATAATTATGCTTTCTTAAACTGCATTGCTAAAATCAATTAATTAAATGAAACCTTTTCATTCGAGAACTAAAATTGTTGCCACGCTTGGGCCTGCGTCAGCAAAACCTGAAGTATTATATAGTATGTTTAACGCAGGTTTAGATGTTTGCCGCCTAAACTTTTCGCACGGATCACAAGCAGATCATCAGGCGGTTTTGGATACCATCCGCGATTTAAACAAAAAATACGATTATAATGTAGGTATCCTTGCCGATTTACAAGGGCCTAAAATCCGTATTGGTTTAGTAAAAGAAGGTGGTATTAACCTGATTAATGGTAAAACCACTGTAATTACCACTACCGAATGTGTAGGTAACGAAGAACGCATTTATATTACTTACCAAAGCTTCCCTCAGGATGTACAGGCAGGCGAAATTATCCTTTTGGATGATGGAAAACTGCAGATGAAAGTAATTTCTACCAACTTAAAAGATGAGGTAGTTTGCGAAATCGTTCACGGTGGTATTTTAACTTCCAGAAAAGGTGTAAACCTTCCAAATACTAAAGTTTCTATCCCTTCATTAACTCCAGAAGATCGTGAGAACTTAGAGTTTGTTTTAGAAAATGATGTAGAATGGATCGGCTTATCTTTTGTGCGTAAGGCTGATGATATTATCGAACTTAAAAAAATTATTGCAGAACGTGGTAAAACTGCCCGCGTAATTGCTAAAATAGAAAAACCGGAAGCAATCGCTAACATCGATGAAATTATCGCTGTTTCTGATGGTATTATGGTTGCCCGTGGTGATCTGGGTGTTGAATGCCCGATGGAAGAAGTTCCATTGTTACAGAAAATGATCGTTGCCAAATGTAGAGCAGCATCTAAACCTGTAATTGTAGCTACACAAATGTTAGAGAGCATGATCACTACACCTCGCCCAACACGTGCTGAGGTAAATGACGTGGCCAACTCTGTTTTAGATGGTGCTGATGCGGTGATGTTAAGTGGTGAAACTTCAGTTGGAGAATTTCCATTGATCGTAATCGAAACCATGCAAAAAATTATCCAGAACATTGAGCAGAACAATTATCCGTTCAATCCTGATAAGTTTTTAAAACCAAAATCTCCATCTTTCTTAAGTGATGCAATCTGTGATTCGGCTTGTTTCTTAGCTAAACAAACTAATGCAGTAGGTATTGTTTCGATGACTTTAAGTGGTTATACTGCTTTCGAAATTTCGAGCCACCGCCCGGAAGCTTTAACGTTTATTTTTACAAGCAACAGGGCATTATTAAACGCGGTAAGTTTGTTATGGGGCGTAAGAGGTTTCTACTATGATAAATGGGAAAGTACCGATAACACCATTATCGAGGTAAATGAATTCTTAAAAAGCAAAAAATTGGTTAAACAAGGTGATATTGTCATCAATACGGCTGCTATCCCGATGGAAGCAAAAGGCAAAACCAATATGTTAAAAATTACGGTTATCGATTAATTTCTGATCTCATATTTAAAATGCTCCCGATTTAATTGGGAGCATTTTTTTTATCAATAAAAAATATACTTTTGCAATCCACCTTGGAGAGGTGTCAGTGCAAAGGACCCCTATGGGGAGTGACGATTGAGCACGCTTGGAAAATAGAGACTAATAATTAAACTTTGCATGCTTGCAATAAAAAATTTATAAAACAGGAGAGGTGTCAGAGTGGTCGATCGAGCACGCTTGGAAAGCGTGTGTACTGCAAGGTACCGCGGGTTCGAATCCCGCCCTCTCCGCCAGTAAATTGGAGCCCGACTTTTTAGTCGGGCTTTTTTGTTATCTAGCATTGTGAAGCTTAATTAAAAGAATGCCTAAACTCACCTGGCGATAAATGTGTTTTGGTTTTAAAGAATTTACTAAAGGATTGTGGATGCTCAAAACCCAGTTGATACGCAATCTCACTTACTGATAAATCTGTGGCCGACAATTTTTCTTTGGCCTTTTCAACTAATTTTTCGTGAATGAGCTGTTGGGTATTTTGACCCGTTAAAGCCCTGAGCATATCGCTTAAATAACGTGGCGAAAGGTTTGCTCCAGCGGCAAGATATTCGACGGTGGGCAGCCCATCAACCAACGATTTCTCATCAGCAAAATAATCCTCCAATAAATGCTCTATTTTAGTTAATACATCATGGTTAACCACCTTTCGGGTAATAAACTGCCGTTTGTAAAAACGATTGCTATAATTGAGCAACACTTCGATGTAAGATACGAGTACATCCTGACTGATATCATCAATAGAAGTATTCAGTTCTTCGTTAATGTTATCGAAGAGCCCTAAGATTATTTTTTTCTCCTTGTCCGACAGAAATAAAGCTTCATTGGTTTCATACGAAAAGAAACCATATTTTTTGATGGTTGTTCCCAGTGGGTGATTTCGGATGAGATCGGGGTGGAACAGCAGTGTTGCCCCATAATATTTCGCTTCGTCATCTACAGAAATCAATTGATTGGGTGATGTAAACATCATACCACCCTCGTTAAAATCGTAATACCCCTGTCCGTAACCCATACGGCCAGTAGTGGAATATTTATAGGATATTTTGTAAAAGTTGAGGAAAAACGGACGGTCCAACATGTCGGTATTGGTTACCATCAGCGAATTATCCACTAAACTGATTAATGGATGCACAGGTTTGGGTACCTGCAACAAGGTATGTACTTCAGAGATCGTCGAAATTCGGAGTGGTACTTTCTTTTCCATTATATAAAAATACAAATATTAGGGCAACACAAAATATTCGGTCTGTATTGCCCTGAATTATTATTTACCTAAAAATACCTTTGCAAATTCTGTCCTAAAGGCTTCATCGCCCTGCGCCAACCTTTGCGCATATAAAGCTTTGGCATCTTCTCCCGCTACGTAACGCAGTTTGGTTTTGCCATCTGTTGCGGCTTCATATACTACTTCTGCAATCTGTTCCGGAGATGAAGCTGTTTCCATCATGTCACCAAAACCCGCCATCATCGATTGTACCAATGGATCATAATCTTCAGTACTTGACAGTTCTAAAGAACGGCCAGAGAAATCTGTTGCAATTCCGCCCGGTGATACGGTTTTGATGTTTACACCAAAAGTGTTCAGCTCGAAGGCCATACTTTCGCTCCACCCTTCCAATGCCCATTTGGTAGCGTGATAGGTTGAACCCAGGGGAAAAGCGATTAAGCCACCGATAGAGGTGGTACTGATGAATAAGCCATCTTTCTTTGCCCTGAAATAAGGAATAAAGGCCTGTGTAACACGAATTACGCCCAATAGATTGGTATTGATCTGTTTTACCATCTGCTCATCGCTAAGCGCTTCTAATGGGCCAATTAGGCCATAACCTGCGTTGTTGAATACCACATCTACACCTTGTTCAATAGCTGCTTTTGCCGTAGATTGGATTTGGGCTAAATTGGTCACATCCAAAGGCAATACCGTAACATCACTTAAGGCGGTTAATTCTGTTTCCTTTTCTGGATTACGCATGGTAGCAATCACTTTCCAGCCCCTATTTTGAAATAATTTGGCAGCAGCTTTCCCTAAACCTGTAGAAGCCCCTGTAATAAAAATTGTCTTTTGCATTTCGATTGTTTTAAATTGATAAAACAAAGTTGGGGCAAACAACAACGTCCTACGTAGCCGAATTGAGTTTGTTTGTAGTATAAATGACGGATAGATACCCGGCTTGAAACAAAGTAGATACTGTTCGCTAAACCCTTAGCAATCTCAAATAGACTTATTCTGTGCTGTCTTTTTCTGGTCTCGGTAGGGCTTGGTGCAAATAAATATCCTGTTGCGGAAAAGGTATTTCAATTCCGTTACTGGCAAACACAGTCGTAATTTGCAAAATAAGATCACTGCGTATGGCTGCTGAATCCTTTATTTTCCTTGCCCAAAAATATACTTTAACATCAATCGCACTATTGTTAAATTGCTCAAAGTGAACAAGTGGGGCGTTTGTTTTACTAATCCTGTCGTCATTATGGATAATTTCTGTGATGAGGTCTCTGGCTTTTGTCAGGTCTGCGCTGTACGAAATGCCAACCACTATCGAGCTGCGTTTTCTGTTCCCACCCAGTGTCCAGTTGGTGAGATGAGAATTGAGCAGGTCGCCATTTGGCATTACCACATCAGCTCCGTCTAATGTCGTGATCACACTACTCCGAAATCCGATAGATTTCATTGTTCCGTTCTGCCCGTCAATCTCCACAATATCTCCTACGTTAACCGGTTTTTCAAATGCAATAATTAAACCACTTACCAGATTGTTTACCAGGGTTTGAAGTCCGAATCCAATCCCCACACCAAGCGCGCCGATGACAATGGCAATGCGGTCTACCGGAATACCGCCTGCCGCAATGGCTAGAAAAAAGCCAAGGCTTAAAATAACGATCCTAATGATGAGCAGCCAGCTTCCTACACCTTTTTTTCCGCCCTTATCGTCGTTGGTGGCGGCCAGGTGATTATCAGATGCAAAAAACGATACGATCTTCGAAATCATTACGGAGATGGCCAAAATGGCGATAAACAATAACAGCCTGTTGATGGTGAAGGTATAATCGCCTATGGTACGTTCGGTGGCGAAAAAATTACGTATAGGAACGGCGATATAGTCGAACCAGGCAAAATTTCTACCGAATAATATCATCCAACCCAATACAAGCAGGATATAAAAAGATGCAGGGGCTCTTTTGCCTACCTTCTCGAGATTCAGATAAAAAAGTTTCCGGTCCTGTTGTACATATACATTAAAGGCCAGGAACAGTCCTTCGTTAACCAGCCTAACCGTCCAGAGAAACAATATGGCAACCACAACATTTAAATAACCGCTAATGAGAAGGGTTTTGGCGAGGTTATATCTGCCGAAAATATTGGCGATGATTGATATGCCTTCCAAAACAGCCATAAAGCCGAGCGCGTAAACGATCCATTTTTCTTTAAGTTCCGACTTACGGTTCGTAGCAGTAACGGATATCCCAAATAATAGACCGATTGTGGCCAATATCAGCATAAACCACCGTTCTTCCCTTGATGCCTGGAGTACTAAATTAAGCGCTGAAGCCAAAACAAAAAGCACTACCGATAGCAGCCATACCTTCATCCAGTATCTGGTAATAAAGCCCCTAAACAGGATCGAAAGACAACAGGCCGATAGGATGGAAAAAATTGCGGTAAGTGCAAATGGGGGCGAAAAGAATATGAATTGAAATAAGTTTATAACAATCACTATCGCAGACAAGACCGGACTTCTGAGCACCAATTGATCACTATATTTGTCATTAATCAAATTGTTATCCATGTAGATGCTCTTCAAAGAGCGGAGATAAATGAATGCGATACAGACCAAAATAATTATAAATAGGAAAAGAAAGGTATTGTTTTGGAAGTAAAACGATAAATTTAGCCAACCTTTTGCTTCTGCCTGTGCCAATATCTGATCAAGAGGTCTTGAATATTCTTTTTTAACCCAAATGTTGCCAAAATCTCTTTGAAAAGCATTGTTTGCCATTTTTGCCTTGAATTGATTAACCTGCTGAAGACTGGTCTGCAGTTTCAAAATTAAAAGGTTGGTATTGTTTAACTGGTTTTGCACATTATCGGATACCTTTTTTAACACACTGTCCGTGGGTTGAACCTGATAGGCAATCACCACAAGATGTTTTAAATACTTGGATAGGGTAGTAGAGTCGTTTGAAAATTTAAAGAGTTCAGGTTTACTGATCAACGAGTCTAACTCGTACCTAAAATTAACCAGGTTATTGTGGTAAACATCCAGGCGTGTTTTAATCGTATTGGCTTTATTTAATAACTCATCAATAATTTTCGAGGTTGCTGTTAAATTTCTATAAGTTTGTGCACTACCCTGATTGATCAGCACACCATCCCCAGCCACCATAAAATTGCGCTCGATCTCGCTAAGCTGTTTTGTTGAGATAGCCGTATCCGGACCATTTTGCATATACATACCTGCTTTTTGTATGGTGAGCTTAATGTCTTCAAAAGTTTTGTTCTGCGCCATGAGCGCTTTATCTGCATTAAGGTCGTTGGCACTTTCTTTTGCCGATTTCCTGGCGAAGGCTTGCATGCGCGCAACATAGCCGATATTGGTGCTGTCTGAACTCTTGTTCTTTATAGTGTCGCCGGCCGATTGTGCTAAGGCAGAACCATAAAAGAACCCCGCTAAAACAATAAAATAGACAGCAATTATATTTTTTTTCATCCTGGTAACGTACAATTAAGCTTAAATATATTGTTAAAATACATGATTATCAATTTCTGTGGAAATTGGTATGCCCAGATTTAATAGCGGAATGATTGATTAATTCTGGCATTAATGACTATATCCCATAAATACAACTGTCCGGAATATTGAGCTGGAGATGGGCATCATCCATTTTTATTATCAATATTTTAACTATTTTGCAGTATAATGTGCTGATAATTGGATGTCTATCAATAAAATACCTATGAAAAGATATTTGGGTCTACTGATCGTTGCTGTTTGCCTGGTTTCGTGTATTAAAGATGCACCCCTAAACCCGGAAGCGGATATTGAAGTCTTCACTGTACCGCAGGGGCAGTTAACCGGGCAAACGAATATCGACCAGGCCAACAGAAAAATACAGGTTTTTTTAACCAAAGAAGCGTTTGAAAAAGGGATTTCCCCAAACCTTGTGATTTCGAAAAATGCAAAGGTGAAACCTGCTTCAGGTGATTCAATACATTTTAATAAAGGTGCTGTCGAATATACGGTAACGTCCGAACGGGGTGATGATATCAAAAAATACACAGTTGAAGTGATCAATGTTGGCGATTGGAATTTCGAATTCGAAAACTGGGCACAAAACGCAAATGATAAATACGAGTTCCCGGTTGAAAGTAATGGAACTGCCATCTGGTCGTCGGGCAATCCGGGTGTGGCCTTATCTGGTGTGCCGCCACTGGTATCGTCGTATCCCACCCGCTCAACAACCGACGGTTATCAGGGAACTAAAGCCGCCGAAATGGTTACCATTAAAGGCACTACACTTTCGGCTATTGTGGGGATTTATTTATACGCCGGATCCCTTTTTCTTGGCGATTTCAATAGCGAAAATGTTCTTGCAGAACCTTTGGCCGCTACAGAATTTGGTGAACCATACATTGGCTTGCCTGATAAATTTGTTGGCGATTACAAGTATACGCCCGGGGCAAGTTTTCAGGATGAAAATCAGAAAATAATACCAGGCAGGGTTGACGAATGTTCCATATATGCGGTGCTTTTTGAAGGTAACGAGCGTTTGAACGGCAAAAACATCAATACATCTGATCGGGTAGTGGCGGTTGCCAGGCTTTCGGACGGAACGGCAAAGGCAAACTTTACCAAATTTGATATTCCCTTCGTGTACAAGGCCGGATGGAACGCTTCTGGAAAAAACCTCATGATGGCCATTGTTGCCTCTTCGAGCAAGGAGGGGGATCATTACAGGGGCGCACTGGGCAGCCGCCTGGTAGTCGACAATCTTTCGGTAATCCCTAAATAACAGATGTGATGCTAAAACCAATTATTTTCTTTTTGTTTCTCTTTTGTGCATCGGGTTATACTTTCGGGCAAGAACTCAATTCTGCAACTGCTAACAGTAATACCTTGTCGCATACTTTCGGCATCGGGTATAACATCGGTGGCCTTGCTCCCGTATCCTTCCCGAATAACATCCGTAAAATAAAAAGTTTTTCACCGGGCTTTTCTCCAAACGTATCTTATCAAATCTCCTATTCATTATCCGATCACTGGGCAGTAGGTACTGGTGTAAGATTGGATTGGAAAGCGATGAAAGTTTCGGATAGCGTTCAATATTTTCATACGCTGGTATCAATGGATGCATCCACAATAGAAGGCGATTTTACCGGTACCAATACAACCGATGTTAGAAATATTTACCTTTCGCTGCCTGTTCAGGTTTCGTACACGACCAATAACCAATGGAAGTTTAAGCTAGGGGCATATTTTGCATATTTAATACGCCCCCGTTTTTCCGGATCAGTATCTGATGGTTATTTAAGAAAAGGAAATTCCCTGGGCGAAAAGGTAATGATCAATTATGCCACCTTCAACTTCAATGATAAAGAACGAAAGTTTGATTTCGGAATATCTGCAGGCACGGAAAAACTGATTTATAAAAATTTTGGCGCTTCATTCGACCTGCAGTGGGGATTAATCCCTGCTTTCCCGGCATCCTTTACCGGGATCTCCTTCAAAATGTATAATATTTATGGCAGTTTTGGTCTTTTTTACAAGATTTAATGGTGTACCAGATTAGGAAATAATCTACTTCAAGCTAAAATTATAGGCCAGGCGAACCCCCACGAATCTAATCACATAGGTATCATTTTCAGATTCGGAATTTTGGTACCGAACAGCCAATTCTACATTTCGATAAACATAACCTGCACTTATGGCCCAGCCAAATGAAGTTTGATTACTTTTCACGGTGCCCAACGGCCCCGAACCTTCAATGTGATTAAAGGCCACGCCTGCCTGCGATTCGATGGTTAAGCCGCCTAACCTGGCCCGATAGCCAAAGTATGCCGGAATTGACGAATAACTGGCATCAACGCTTGAGGGTAAGTTTTTGACACCAAAGCGATTATAACCAACTTCCAGTGTTAAATGTTGGGGCACTTTACCAACACCCAGCATGCCCTTCAGGGCTGCACCATATCCGGTGTTTACATTATCTGCAAGGTTGCCTGTTGGAATATTTACCTGAACGGAAGGCTGAATCAAATTTACACCTTTTTGCGACCAGGATTGATAGCTGATGAATAAAAAGATCATTATCAAGCCACTATATTTTAAATGTTTTGATATCATAGTATAGCTTATTTACGGTATAACGGACATCTTTTCAACAGGTATTCGAGTGGTCCACTGTAAGAACCATCGGTATTACTCAAAAACGCTTTATGGTTTTCGTTGTAAATGCTGGCGTTGTTATCCATATAAATTTGCAAACTTACGCTCACATCATAGCGCTGTACAGCCATGCTATTGGCACCACCGTAGCCCGAAACCTTACTTACCTTGTCACCGTCGGTGCGTTTAACGTCTGCGCTGCCGTAAGTACTCGTAGAACTCGTTTGATAACCCTTGGCCTGGGTTACTGTGCCATCCACGATATACTCTACACCGAGGATATCACATAAATTCTTCATTGTAAAGCCCATGAGTTTATCCTTTGTTGCGCCTGCTTGTATCAGCGCCGCATTGGTGGTACGCGGATCGACGATGGTGTAACCTGCCGAGTGTTGCGAAAGTATTCCATAGGTATCTTGTTGTGCTTTTAACCCAATGGCATCTGCTCCAGGCTGATTGTCCATCACGAATGTAAAAGGAAGAATGGCAATCTTGTTGTGGTGATCTACCGGCGTTGCCACCATAGATACCTGATCTTTCTGTCTGGTATCTGAAGGTGCTGTCTGTTGCGAAAAGGTTTCAACCCGGCCGCTTGAATGGGTAATCTGAGCGATGTCTGATTTTTTGATCACATATTCGGCAGTTTCACCGGAATAAACAAACGAAACGTCCTGATCCGTGATTTTAATAACTTTCCCTTTGAGGGTTTCTCCGTTGGTTTTCTGCACAATATCCAGTGCGACTGTACTTTTTGTTTGACTCCTTGCACCAAAAGATAGAAGGGCAATAAAGATAAAAATGAAGAGGTTTTTCATATTGTTTTTTTAAGTAGATGATCGGGTATTGAACTAAAATGTATTGCGAATTTGTATAAGTGCTTAGATCTTAATGTTTAACTAAAATAAACAAAATTTAATTTAAACGCTAACCTCCTATTGAAAATAATTATATGTAGTACTACCATAAAAAAGCAGTGAGTGCAAGTCCGAAAGATATATTATCGAACCGCACCTTTTCTCCGCTATAATTTCTATATACATAATTTCCATTGGCCTCAATTTTATCTATAATGTCAAACTCGAAATCATTATCAGAATCAAAGTAACTTGCATATGCCTTTATTCCAATATTCCTCTTGATCTGTTTTTGAATCCCTAACCCGGCCGACCAGCTGAAAGCATTTTTGGGCTTATATTTAAAGAATGGGAGTTCTTTTATTCCAAAGTCTTCCTGGTATTCCTCCTTTATTCTCAAAATGATGTCGCCTTGTGCACCAACAGACGAACCTGCACCCAATTTGCCTGTAATGAACCAGTTCCTGGCCAATGGTAAACTAAAGTACGGCCCTAAATGAAGGTAGCGAATGCCCATTGGCTGGGTATAGTGCCCATCCGTAACGGTTGGGATATCGGGATCATTAAAGTTAAGGTTGTCGTCGTTGATGGGAAAACTGGAAAAAGCGAATTCTCCACCAACACCAAAATTTTTAGAAAAAAAGTAAGCACCTTCTAAACCCAGGTTAAAGCCGCTCCTGGCAAAAATATCCTGCGATTTATCTGTTAAATCTTTTCCCAGGGCCTGGGCATAACCCAGTCTCATTTCTATAAAGCTTGGTTTTAATTGTATGGGCACCGGATTGTGATCAACCTTGATGTGCAAGCCATGTTCTTTGAAAATTTTATCTGCAATGATGTATCCAACTTCTGTAGAAAGAATACCGATCCCTGCTCCCGCAAGCACATCCGATATCCAATGGCGGTTGTTCATTTCACGTCCTACCGCAGTAGCTGTTGCCGCTGTATAGGCACCAATACTGTATAATGGTGAACGGAACTGCCCATATTCTTTGTGCAGGAAAGTCGCATTCATAAAAGAGTTTGCCGTATGGCCCGATGGGAAAGAGTTTCTGGAACTTCCATCTGGCCGCTCAACCTTTGCGGTATATTTTATGGTATTAACCACTGTTCCCATTATTGCAGCCGAAAAGGCGTAAGAAACCAAAGCCCTGCCCATTTTGTTTCTACCTTTAACGCCAGCAGCATTAAGTCCCAGTACCGCAACAACAGGGGCATACTGCAAATAATCATCGTAGTGATAACGGAAGGTTGGGAGGTAACGGTTTCTAAAACTTCTTACATCCTTTCTCACCGCCCAGGTTGCCGCGCTTCCAGCCAGAAGAATAGCAGGAACAACTGAAACCCTAACGGGTTTTGATTCCCAAAAATTACGTTTTAGGACTAAGCTATCTACAGGCGAAATGTTTTGTGCGTGGGCGCCCGAAATCAAAAACGCTACAAGCAGCAATAATGAGGGAACGGATAATTTTAGGTCGAGATTCATGTTCATAGCGTTTGGATAGTCAATGAATCTGCCATTTCTTTCCTGATCATATTTGTCTTATAGGAGAACATGTGATACAAGGCCATGACATATCATTTCAATTCTAAAATACAAACTTATTTTGTATCATCAAAAATGCCGATCTGTATGATGGTGAGTAGCCTGAATTAACTCGACAGTAACAATTTTGGGGAGTGGGAAATGTTTAAGTACAATAGATTTTATTGAACCTCAATTTATAACCAATTTCGGAGCCAATACTTCCTCTGTGGATAAAATGTTATGTTGGTGGTTGACTGTTTGTTGTAAGGATAACGTGGATACTTTCTACATTATTGTGCTTACAAAAATATAGTTTAAAAACGTTGTTTTCGTGTTTTATAGCTAATACTTTTGGCCTTTCGTTTTGATGGAGTTTGTAATTAAAGTGCTGGTAAACAAAGTATAAAAAAGCGTTTTAATGAAATAACCAGAGACCAGACATCTACCAGATAAAAAAGAAAAATCATATGAGGACATACGTAATTGGTTTTGAGGAAACCGACAAGTCGGCTATTTTAATTGTAGGAGGTAAAGGCGCTAATCTTGGTGAACTATCCAGGATAGATGACATACAAGTGCCCGATGGTTTTTGCATCACTACCGAAGCATATAAAAGGATAACGGAGAACAACCTGGAGTTTAACCGCCTTTTGGATGAATTAACACATCTTAAGGTTGACGATCGCCTAAACCTCAATAAGATTAGTGAGGAAATACGGACGATCATAGAGAACATTACTTTTCCTGAGGATATTGCCCGGGAGGTTGAAGTTTATCTTAGCCGGTTTGCTGATCAAGAGGCCTTTGCTATACGATCGAGCGCTACTGCCGAAGATCTGCCCACGGCTTCTTTTGCAGGTCAACAGGATAGCTTTTTGAATGTAATTGGAAAAACGGCCATCTTAAAATACATCAGCAAGTGCTGGGCATCGATGTTTACCGATAGGGCTGTAACCTACCGCATTCAAAATGGCTTTGATCACCGAAAAGTTCAGCTCGCGGTAGTGGTGCAGCAAATGGTATTTCCTCAGGCTGCTGGGATTTTATTTACGGCAGATCCCATTTCGGGAAACCGGAAAACCTTATCTATTGATGCCAGCTTCGGCCTGGGCGAGGCCATGGTTTCGGGCTTGGTAAATGCCGATAATTATCAGGTGCACGACAGCGTGATCACCGATAAGAAAATATCGGCAAAGAAACTGGCCATTTACGCCTTAAAAGATGGCGGAACAAAAGCGGTAGGGCTTTCGACTGCGCAGCAGAACAGGCAAGCACTTACGGATGAGCAGATTTTACAGTTGGAGCAATTGGGGCGGAAAATTGAGGCGCATTTTGGTAACCCCCAGGATATCGAGTGGTGCTTGGTTGAGGACAGCAGCCCGGCAAACGGATATACATTTTATATCGTTCAGAGCAGACCGATTACTACTTTATACCCCATCCCCACGCGCCCAGACGCAACTGAAGGAAGTGACCAGGAAAATCATGTCTATATATCTGTCGGTCATCAGCAGATGATGACTGACCCTATGAAGCCCTTAGGCTTATCTTTATGGCAATTAAGGGCAGCCAGGCCGATGTTTGAGGCTGGCGGAAGGTTATTTGTTGATGTGACCGATAGTTTGGTTACAGCTCGTGGCAAAGCCAATTTATTAGAAGCCATGGAACAACATGATCCTTTGATTAAAGACGCTCTGGTTACCATTACAGAACGGGGTGATTTTATTAAAGTACTGCCTGATGATGAAAAAACACTTGTACTCGTTAAAAGCACTAAAGGTTTATCGGCTGCTGATATTCTGGCACAAATTGGAAACGACCCCACAATTGTTGCCAACCTGATCAAAGAGAGCGAGGCATCGGTAACCTTGCTAAAACAGAACATCCAAACCAAATCAGGCACAGATCTATTCGATTTTATTTTGGACGACATCGCGCAATCGAAGAAAATGATCTTTGATTCACAGCACATGGGGGTAATCATCGCCGCAATGAACGCCTCATCGTGGCTCAATGATCAAATGGGCGAGTGGTTAGGCGAAAAAAATGTAGCAGATGTACTTTCCCAATCGGTATCAAATAATATCACTTCAGAAATGGGATTGGCACTTTTAGATGTTGCCGATGTGATCCGTCGTTATCCGGAGGTGGTTAAATATTTGCAACAGATTAAAACGGATAATTTTTTAGATGAACTGCTTCAGTTGTCGGGTGGAAAGGAAACGCGTGATGCGATTGAAGTGTTTCTGGATCAATATGGAATGCGTTGTGCCGGAGAAATTGATATCACAAACACGCGATGGAGCGAAAAGCCGTCAATTTTGATTCCCATCATCCTGAGTAATATCAAAAATTTTGAAGCCAAGGCGGGCAAACGGAAATTTGAACAGGGACTAAATGAAGTCTCGAAAAAAGAAAAAGCATTGTTGGATGCATTGGCGCTTTTGCCAGATGGCGCGCAAAAAGCTATTGAGACTAAACAGATGATCGGCCTGCTCCGCAATTTTGCAGGCTATCGCGAATACCCCAAGTACGGCATTGTTAACCGCTTTTTTGTGTATAAACAGGCTTTGTTAAAGGAAGTAGAAAAACTCCAACAGGCCAAGGTTATCGAAGAAAGGGATGATGTGTACTACCTTACTTTTGAAGAGTTAAGGGAAGTGGTACTGCGTCATAAACTTGATTTAGCACTTATTGGCAAACGGAAAGAAGAACACAGATTATTTGAAAAACTAAATCCACCGCGGGTAATCACATCTGATGGTGAGGTGGTTACAGGCAAATATAAACACAAATACCTTCCGGCTGGCGCCATCGCAGGTTTGGCCGTTTCTTCCGGCCTGATTGAAGGTAGGGCGCGGGTAATTTTAAATATAGCAGATGCCAATCTTGAAGAAGGAGATATACTGGTCACTACATTTACCGACCCCAGCTGGACGCCATTGTTTGTATCAATAAAAGGCCTGGTAACCGAAGTTGGGGGTTTGATGACCCACGGTGCGGTTATCGCCCGCGAATATGGCCTGCCTGCAGTAGTTGGTTTGGATAATGCAACGAAACTGATCAAAGATGGCCAGCTGATTCGGGTAAACGGAACCGATGGTTATGTAGAGATATTATAACCTGCTCTCTATCCGTTTTGGCGACCAACTGCAGACTAACATTACCCTAGCCTCACTTTTTCTGTACGGTATATATACCCATTCTTTACCTTCCAGGTATGCAAAAGGTAACCGTTAAGGTAAGCAAAAGGTAAAGGATAGGTAGAGAATAGGTAAGCAAAAGGTTAACCTAGGGTTAACTTGGTACAATAAAAATGGAAGATGTAAAATGGAGTAGTACGGACCAGGTTGGTGTCCTTTGCGCCTTCTCCTTGTGATCTCTGTGGTTAAAGACGGAAGATGTAAAATATGAGATGGATGATGTTGTTAAATTTGGCTGTATTAACTATGCGCCCAGGTTGGTGTCCTTTGCGCCTTCTCTTTGTGATCTCTGTGGTTGAAGACGGAAGATGTAAAATATGAGATGGATGATGTTGTTAAATTTGGCTGTATTAACTATGCGCCCAGCTTGGTGTCCTTTGCGCCTTCTCTTTGTGATCTCTGTGGTTAAAGACGGAAGATGTAAATATGAGATGGATGATGTTGTTAAATTTGGCTGTATTAACTATGCGCCCAGCTTGGTGTCCTTTGCTCCTTCTCTTTGTGATCTCTGTGGTTAAAAATGGAAGATGGCAAACGTGAGATGGATGATGTCAGAAGTCTGCCGCCGGGGTTTATTGTGCAAGAAGAAAATCCAACGCTGTACGCTTCGCGCCATGCCCTCTGCATATCCTTGTGCTTATACAAACCACCCCTCCCAAAATTTGTATCACGATTAATACCATCTATTTCCTAAAACAGTATTATTTTTATCGCAAGATTAACTAACATGATGAATAGATATTGGCTTACCGTAACGGCTTGTACTTTGGCCATTACAGCAAATGCCCAGCATAAAACCCTAACGGCTAAAGATTACGAACGGGCCGAAAGTTTTATGGGCTATAACACCGCAAAGTACATCGATCATGCCAGTGTACAACCAAACTGGCTGGATGGCGATAAATTTTGGTATAACACCAAAACCGATGGTACCGAACAAACTTTTTTGGTAGATCCGGTAAAAAAAACCAAAACGCTCACTACTGATTATAAAGGGGGTACAATGCCTTCGCGTCGTGGAGGCGGCCGTAATGAGGTTTTATCTCCCGACGGGAAAAAATCCATATTAATTAAAGATTATAACCTCTTTGTTAAAGATATAGCCAGCGGACAATTAACGCAGCTCACTACCGATGGGATTAAAGATTACGGTTATGCCACCGATAATGCGGGTTGGAAACATAGCGATGCACCAATTCTGCGCTGGTCGCCAGATTCGAAAAAAATAGCCACTTTTCAACAAGATCAACGAAATTCGCAGGATATGTACCTGGTGACTACCAATGTTGGGGCACCGGTTTTAAAAGCCTGGAAATATCCATTGCCTGGCGATAAACAGATTGCCACCATCAGAAGGGTAGTGATTGATGTAGAAAATCCTAAAGTGATTTCTTTTAACATTCCGGCAGATCAGCACCGTGCTACCCTGAGCGATGATATTTCGAGCAGTGGTACTTTTGATGATATCGACTGGAAGGCTGATGGATCTGAGGTGGCTTTTTTATCGACTTCTCGCGATCACAAAAACGAAAAATTCCGTATTGCCAATACCTCAACGGGTGCCGTTCGCGAAGTTTTCGAAGAAACAGTGAAAACACAGTTCGAATCTGGTCAGGGTGCGATTAACTGGCGTTATCTTCCGGCATCGAAAGAAATTATCTGGTATTCGGAAAGGGATAACTGGGGCCATCTGTATTTGTACGATGCGACTACTGGAAAAGTAAAAAATCAGATTACCAAAGGTGATTGGGTAGTAACCCGTTTACTTAAGGTTGATGAGAAAACACGCACACTTTACTTTATAGCGAACGGACGAGAAAAAGGAAATCCTTATTTCGGACATTTCTATAAAGTTGGTTTTGATGGAAAAAACCTAAGTAATCTTACCCCTGAGGAAGGGAATCATGTGGTCTCGTTATCCCCTTCAGAGAAATACTTTATTGATAGCTATTCGCAACCTGACGTGCCTCAGATTACAGTACTAAGAGGTTTAGATGGCAAACTGATTACAAGTTTAGAAAAAACAGATGTTTCCCGTTTAACTGCTACCGGATGGAAAGCACCGACTCCGGTTTCGGTTAAAGCAAAAGATGGTAAAACCGATATTTATGGATTGGTTTTTACGCCAACCAAAATGGATGCCAACCAGAAATATCCGGTAATCGATTATATTTATCCGGGTCCACAAGGGGGTAGTGTAGGCAGTTGGGCTTTCTCCGCTTCGCGTGGCGATAACCAGGCTTTGGCTGAGTTAGGCTTTATTGTGGTGGTAATAGAAGGCACCAGTAACCCCGACCGGTCTAAAAGCTTCCACGATATGAGTTATGGCAATATGGCCGAGAATACTTTGCCCGATCAGATCGCGGCCATTAGACAGCTTTCGGCAAAATATCCTATCGATACGAACAAGGTAGGGATCTGGGGCCATTCGGGTGGTGGATTTGCTACCGCTGCGGCGATGTTCCGTTATCCGGATTTCTTTAAGGTAGGGATTTCGGAATCAGGAAACCACGACAATAGAAACTATGAGGACGATTGGGGCGAACGTTACAATGGCTTAGTAGAAAATGCCGATTATGAAGCACAGGCCAACCAGAACTATGCTAAAAACCTAAAAGGTAAGCTGATGCTGGTGCATGGTATGATGGATGATAATGTGCCACCTTACAATACCTTACTTGTAGTAGAGGCATTAGAAAAAGCAAATAAATCTTTCGATCTGGTTATTTTTCCAAACAGCGCACATGGTTACGGTGCTTATTCGCCATACATGATGCGCCGCCGCTGGGATTACTTTGTACAACATCTTTTAGGTGCAGAGCCTCCTAAGGATTACGCGATGAAAGGTGCTATCGCAAGATAACTTGATATAGGCTGTATGTTTTTAACGTACAGCCTTTTTTTATGCCCATCTTCAATAAGATCCAAGCGCTGTTATACCGATTTCTCAAACCGCCTCATTCCCCCAAATTCCTGTGTCAGTGCTTCTGAAACGTAAAATGGCTTTTTAATTTCCAAATTAAGTTTTGTTAATGAAAGCCGAAGCCCAATTACGGACATCGCAACCAGCACCTGCCCTTACCATTGTTAATTCAATCAGAACGGCGAGAGGGGCTTCCGTTTTGCCAAGCCTAACATTGAATATCCTGCTGGACGAACGTGGCCGTGAATTTTATTGGGAAAGTTTTAGGAGACAGGATTTAATCCGTTTTGGGAAATTCCTTGCCGCGTGGCAGGAAAAACCAGCAAGCCAAGCCAAGTACCTGCTTTTTCCGATTCCCGATAATCAAATTGGTAACCCCAATCTGGTA
>NZ_JAVTSN010000025.1:0-111489 GCF_032678585.1 Pedobacter psychrodurus
TCGAGAGGACGACTGTAGGGTAGACTCCAGACTAAGTACTCTGGACTCAAGACTCCCAACTAATCCTCCCTGCTTCCATCATCAGCCATTCGCACCATTTTAGGTTCAAATTTGGCCACTATATCTACGAGGTCGGTTTGTGCAGCCATCACTTTGTTAATATCTTTATAAGCCATTGGTGCTTCATCTAAACCTGCACCGATTAAGGTAACATTGTGGTCTTTCAAAATGGCTTTCATATCCGATTTGGTAATCGATTGAATAGCTTTTGTTCGGCTCATTTGACGTCCGGCGCCATGAGAGGCGGAATTAATCGCATTGGTTTCACCTTTTCCCCTAACTAAAAATCCTGGTGCAGTCATGCTACCTGGAATAATGCCCATTACACCTTTTCCTGCTGGTGTAGCCCCTTTTCGATGAACAATTACTTCTTCACCATCAAGGATTTCTTTCCAGGCAAAATTATGGTGGTTTTCTACCTTGGCTAAAACCTTTGCGCCAATCGCTTTGGTTAATCTTTTGTGTATCACCTCATGACAGGCAGAGGCATAATCGCCGGCTAAGTTCATGGCAATCCAATACTCTTGTCCTTCGGCTGAATTTAGATCCAGATAAGCCAGATTTGCGGCCTCTTTAGGGAGTTTACAGATATCCTTTGCCAGTTTGGTATAATGACCTGCAATGGTTGCGCCAAAGCCACGGGAACCAGAGTGGGTTAATAATGCTACGTAACGGCCTTTATCAATATTCAAAATTTCGTCTCGCTCTTCAAAATCAATAATCCCCCATTCCACAAAATGGTTACCGCCACCCGAAGTGCCTAATTGTGCCCAGGCTTTGCCATGTAAGTTTTTAAGAAAGGGTGTCGCATTAAATGCTTCGTTTTCTAAAACATCATGATCAGCTCTTTCATTGCCTTTAAAATTTTGGCCCGCACCAAATTTGGTAAAAGCAATTAGTTCTCTTTTGTACATCGCATCCTTTCCAAAATAATATTTCTCTGGAATATCGAAAATACTCAAAGCCATTCGGCAGCCGATATCTACGCCCACACCGTAAGGAATAATTGCATTTCTGGTCGCTAAAACACCGCCAATTGGTAAACCATAACCTTGATGTGCATCGGGCATTAATGCACCAGCTACAGAAACCGGTAGTTTCATAGCGATATCCATTTGGTTTCTGGCCCCTTCTTCTATATAACCGGCACCAAAAATTGAATACTCTTTCGCATTGTTGATCAGTTCGATGGTTCCGTCTGATTTTGGATTCGCTTCTTCAATCACAGCAGTTGCCAGTGTGTTCAATATCTCGTCATGCAAAAAACTTTCCGGGTAATCCTTTACTTTGTTAAATAAGGCCAATAATTCTTTTACTTCAATATCCGCAAAATTTGCTTTCAGGATATCTAAAGCCAGGCCTACTACTTTTCCTTCGGAATAACCTATTTCTATGAGGTATTTTCCTGTGATGTTGTTGTTCATTGTTTTGTTTTTTAATTGGCATAAAGTTCTGCTCTCATTTCTACAAGTAAAGATTCAATCCGCTTTGCATCCGGTTTTTCCTGAAGCTTACTTTTTGTTGTCTCTTTTTCTATTTGTAACATCAGGTCTTCTGCCATTTTTAATACCTCATGGTATTCAAATTCGCCTCTTTTTATCGATAACAGTTCATCTCTGTTTTTCCGTTTTACGGTAAGTTTTCCATCGCGTACAATTTCGAGCGCTACCCGAAGTAACCTAATGGTATGCATCATGTTTTTGGCATCGTAATCTTTACCATGACTTTTGTTTACCGTATATCGTACTTCATTCCGTTTTTCTACCCATTCCCAATATTCGTTATGCTCTTTACAGTAAGACGAATAACTATCCTGATTAAAAAAGAGATAGGCAATTTCTTTTTCTCCGGCAGGTATAGAAGATATAGAAACTTCGTTCGCGATTTCCTTATTTGCTATTCCTTTATAGTTAAACTTCTTTTCTGCATCATGAAACAGCGCATAAAGATTTTTCGTATTTGGTATTTTTGCCAGTCCGCAATTTAACTGCGAAACATCATTTTTTGTCAGCCAGCTTTTAACCTTTACCGATGAATAATTAACGGTAACGAAACAGAAATCCAGCACTGTTTTTCTCCTCTTTGGCATTGGATTTAAAATTTTCTTGTTTAATCCTGTTGCTTTTCTGATCTGGGTTAAAGCATAGCCACCAAAAGTATCTTTGCAGAGTTTAGATAAAATCATGTCGATATTTAGCTTATTCATTATTGGATGCTTATACAAGATGCATTCCTCTGGTGAAGCTAAAATCTCTACAATATTCGGATTGTTCTTGATCAATAGTTCGATAAAACGGCCAATTTCATAATATACCTCGTCGTTACTGTCATTACTGATCTGCGGGATATACTTCAGTCCAAAAAACATTTTTTTTGGCATATAATATATCCCTTTAATATCGGTGTCTGATTGTGGCGTATCTAATCCATACGCCTTGCTACCACTTAAACACTCAAATAAGAGCAGATTTTTATCCTTTAAATCTTTAATCGTCATAATGGCTTACTATATTTCTAAAAAAAGTATCGAGCATTTCGGTGTCAAAACTTTCTTTTGGTAAATCTTTAGCTCCTTCACTACACGCTTTAAATTCATCATCAATATACCTGCTCAGCTCTGGATGTATTTTGATAATATATCCTTCTGCAGAGGTAGACTTTAGCTTAATCAAGTCTTTTACCAGCGTTTGAAGATGTTCTGGCATTAAATTCAAAAGTGGCCCAATAGTCATTGGAGCTATCGTATTTTTCTCTAAACACCATTTTGCCGAAAGTAAGGGCCGGAGTATATAAAAAAGCTTTTTGATCTTAATTTCATTACCATTCATTACGGTCTCCAACGCTCCATAGGCTATCCCCAAATAATGATTGATATTTGTTTTCCTGTGAAAATAAGACTGGCACAATGTCCATAATTCATTTCTGAAATCACCCAATTCTCCGTAAATGATAGGCGATTGCAACCATTCGAAAGGAGTGGTATTCGATTTTCGAATTAATTTAAGCACCTTTTTTATATCCCAACCATAAATATCGAGTTCGTCGTTAATGGGGAAACCCAATTGATCATCTCTATCCTGAATAGATAGATAGAAATTTAGTGGACGCACATAAATAAAACGTACATCAAAATCGCTGTCTGGTGATGGAAATTCCCAACCCCGGCTTCCTGATTCACAAGCAAACAATATTTTGATATCGTTTGCATTTTCTATTTCTGCAAGTCTGTTTATGATGGTTGTTTTCATTTTATTTTTGTTATTCCCCGGCAGGCAATGCTCACCTGACCGAGGGGTTTCTAAATTTAGTTATTTTACAAAGATCTGTTTCAATTGATCCACAATTTGTCCACTGCCAGATAGGCTGATGTTATTGATTTTTTCCGCGATTTTCTCTACGTATTCCATCTCTTTCAACTTATATAACATGTTGTTGTCTTCCATCAATTTGGCGGTGTTTAACAAACTTCTAGTCGAGGCTGTTTCTTCTCTTCGGGTAATGATATTGGCTTGTGCCCTTTTTTCGGCAACCAGAACCTGGTTCATAATATCCTTAATATCACCTGGTAAAACGATGTCTTTCACACCACAGTTTATTAATTTTACCCCCAGGTTTTCAACCTTATCCAAGGTGATGGCCATTACCATTTCAGCAATTTTTTCCTTGCTTTCCATCAGCTCGTCAAAGGTCATTAAACCGATACATTCTCTTAATGCCAATTGCATGGTGATATACAATTGTTTTTCAAATTCTTTATTCTCCAATAAGGCTTTGATGATGTCATCCACTTTGTATTGGATGCTGAAGTTTACCCTCAATTGTGCTTTATCTTTTGTTAAGATTTCTTGTCCGATGATCTCCATGTTCAATTGTCTCATATCGGTTTTTAAAATTTGAATAGTAGTACTGTTTTTCCAGTAAACATAGTTTCCCGCTTCCATTACTTTTTCAAATTTCCCATCGATAAATAACAAGGCTTTTTCGAAAGATTCTACCTTATAAGCCCTGATGTAGTTCAATAACGGTGCTTTCTCTAACAGGTTTTTATCAATGGTTTCATCAATGTTGATATCGCTGATATTTACCTTAACAAAATTGTATTCAGATAAACCTTTCCAGATGGCATGTCTGCCAGCCGTTAAAACGTTCTTGAAATTTTTGTTTTGATAAACCAAAACCAACTCATTATCAGCAACGTTTACCAAGTGAATCAAGCTTACAAAATCTGAATTTTCCAATAAGATATCTAATTCAGCAACGGAGTAATAATACTCTTTGGCCATGTCGTAGATCATAACGCTTTCGCCGAAACCTAACCAGTAAGATCCTGCTGTTAAAACGTTTTTTAGTTTTCCTTTTTTAAACACCAATCCAACATAATTGGTGTTAATAGTTACTCTTTTCATGTTTTTTTAATGTTAAGATTTATAATTATTTAATTCCAGTTTTATAAAGCATTGCAAAAGCACATTCATTTTTTTCTTGCGGAAGCAAATTGAATCTTGATGTCTTAAGAATGAAATCAAGCTTTAGCAAATACTTAAATCATAAGATTTAAATAAATTTTTCAGCGAGATTTGATTTTTAAATACTCTCTTTCATCGTTTTTACTTTCAAAGCAAAAGGCAAATTGCATTTCAGATTTGTCAAAATCTTAAGGCGGAATGCGGTTTTACAATGCTGTTCTTTTGAGCGTTTTTAAAAGTTGCCCTTCTTTTTAGATGGATCCTAAGTCCATTGCACTACCCTTATGCGATTCCAATTTTGAGCTGGAAGCAGGATTCGAACCTGCACTTTGGTGGTTGTTACTCTAACCTAACTGAGTTATTCCGAATCTATCGGAAGTGGGATTCGAACCCACGCACACAACGTGTTTAGACAATCTATCATAATCGTTATCAGTATATTCTACGCAATTTGCCCGAATACTTTGGGGCGATTCCGAAACCCACAACAATGGATAAGTTTTATTTAGTATTGCCATCCCGATTATTCATCGGAATTTCTTTATTTCATCTGATTTATACTCACGTTACCCTGTTCCACCTACCGGGAACAGGGGTTTCTTGCTGAGCCAGATAATCCGGAGCAACATCACTGAGCGCGCGTATTATTTAAGACAATAAACTGTCTTTGTAAATCAGATTGTTCGTGTTAATATTTTTCAAAGAACTTTATCGACTGGCGACATTACAAAGATGCCACCACCACTGCGCGACAGATTTGCGTAGTGAGAAATATTTTAAAGATTATCGCTTAACTATTTGATAATTAGTTTAAAAAAATTTATTTTGTCTGCTTATTATTTCTTTTTCTGGTCAAGTGCGCAAATAGACTGCGTAGATATAAAACAATTCTTATATTTAGATCAGCGAAATCACCAGATTTTTAGCAGGAACTTAAATACGCTTTAAAATGGCCGTAAATAAATTAGCGCTCATCCGTTACAAAACCATCGACGATTGTTTGAGAAACCGCTATCGAAAATGGACTTTAGATGATCTTATCGAAAAAGTATCGGCAACGCTATATGAGCTGGAAGGAATTACCACAGGTGTAAGCAAACGTACCATTCAGGCAGATATTCAACTCATGCGGAGTGATAAATTGGGTTATAATGCACCGATTGTGGTAAAAGATAAGCGGTTTTATGCTTATGATGATCCTGGTTTCAGTATTACAAAAGCGCCCATCAATAATGCCGACGTAGATAAAATGAAAGAAATTGTTGGCGTATTAAAACAGTTTAATGCATTTAATTATTTCGACGAAATGAGCGATATGATTGCCCGCTTGGAAAATAACCTCTACAAATCGACCAAACAGAGTGGCAATAATATTCAACTGGAAAGCAATAAACTGGTGAAAGGTTTGGAATGTATTCCACCCTTGTATCAGGCTGTTTTAAATAAGTGCTCCTTACTAATCGAATATAAATCCTTCAAAGCGCAACAATCACTGCAAGGCATTTATTATCCATATTTACTAAAGGAATACCGCAATAGATGGTTTCTAATCTGTAAAGCTAAAAAGCGGCCTGGGATATTGAACCTTGCTTTAGATCGAATTATAGAATTTCAGGAATTGCCCAATGAAGAATTTGTAGCCTACCAGGGTGTAGATTTTGATCGCTATTACGAAGATTTAATCGGTGTAACCAAAAGTGAACGCGACCGTGCACAAAAAGTAATATTGGAATTTACCAACTATCATGCTCCCTACGTGCTTACCAAACCCCTGCACGCCTCACAAGTGGTGTTGACTAAAAACGATAAAACAACCATTTTTAGGATCGATGTGGTATTAAACTATGAACTGGAACGCGAGATCTTGGGCTTTGGAGAATGTGTTAAGGTATTAGCTCCACGAATGTTAGTGTCTAAGATCAAAAAAAGACTTGAATGGACTTTTAACCAGTATGAAAGTAAGGAAGAGGATATTAAATGATTGAATTTTTAATGATTGAACGAGAGAATCGGCAACTGTGCTAATAAATTCACTCATTCAATCACTTTCTCATTCAAAACTAGCTCTTAAACTCGCTTGTTTTATGGAATTCGATATCAGGGTAATCCTGTTTGGTTAAATTGATCATATACTCACTATCGGCCAGATAAACCGGATTAGCTTCTTTATCAAAACCAATATGTTGTTGTTTACGTTTCACAAATTCTTCCAGTTTTTTTCTGTCGGTAGAAGTTACCCAGCTCGAGCGGGTATAACTCAAGGTACGGAAACGACATTTTGCACCATATTCGTGCTCTAACCTGAAATTGATCACCTCAAACTGAAGTTCACCAACTGCGCCGATTACTTTCCTGTTTCCAGGTTGCATAACGAATAACTGCGCAACTCCCTCATCGGTTAATTGCTCAATGCCTTTTTCCAATTGTTTGGTACGCATGGGATCCATATTTTCCACCTCTTTAAAAATCGACGGAGAGAAGCTCGGGATGCCTTTAAACTGCAATTTTTCGCCTTCTGTCAAGGTATCACCAATTTTAAAGTTGCCACTATCATATAAACCCACAACATCGCCTGGCCAGGCTTCTTCAACAATACTTTTTTCGTTCGCCATAAAATCCATTGGATTGGAGAACTTTAGTTTCTTATCCTGACGGGTATGGTAATAGAATTTATTACGCTCAAATTTACCCGAACAGATCCTTAAAAAGGCAATCCTATCACGGTGTTTAGGATCCAGATTGGCATGGATTTTAAATACGAAACCACTGAAATTTTTCTCTTCCACCAGTACATCACGTTCTTCTGCTTCTCTATGTCGTGGACTCGGTGCAATATCAATGAATGTATCTAATAGTTCTTTAATCCCAAAGTTATTGATCGCACTGCCAAAAAAAACAGGCGCAACCAAACCGTCAGTGTATAAATCTTTATCAATGTTGCCGTAGATGCCATTAACCAGTTCCACATCATCTTTCAGCGCGTTGATCTCGTTTTCTTTAAGGTAGTTTAATAAAGATGGATCATTTAAATCATTGGCCGCTACAACCGAATCGGTCACTTTGGTTTTATCAGAGTTGAATAAATTTAAATGTTTGTTATATATGCTATAAACTCCTTTAAAAGTGTGCCCCTGACCGATAGGCCAGGAAAGCGGACAAAGGCTGATACTTAGTTTCTCTTCAATTTCATCCAGTAAATCGTAAGCCTCTTTACCTTCACGGTCCATTTTATTGATGAAGATAATCACTGGTGTATTACGCATACGGCAAACCGACATGAGTTTTTCAGTTTGTTCCTCCACACCCTTCACACAGTCGACCACAAGAATCACACTGTCAACTGCCGATAAGGTTCTGTAGGTATCTTCCGCAAAATCCTTGTGACCAGGTGTATCCAGAATGTTGATACGTTTGCCGCTATATTCGAAACCCATCACCGAAGTAGCAACCGAGATACCACGCTGCTTTTCAATCTCCATAAAATCGGAAGTATTACTTTGGTTCGCTTTGTTCCTTTTTACCGCCCCGGCAGTATTGATGGCACCACCAAAAAGCAGAAATTTTTCTGTCAATGTGGTTTTGCCCGCATCGGGGTGACTAATAATGGCAAAGGTTTTACGTTTTTCTATTTCAGGGTTAAGCATAATAAAATTTTGGGTGTAAAAAGAGATGAAACCTTGTTAAAGGAATTTAACAGCGATAAGATTTGAATATTGTTGTTTCATCAGGCCGCAAAGATAAGGAATTTGCTTAAAGTTTGAATAGGTTAATTGTTTAATTGAAAATAGGTTGCGTGTTTATTATTTTGAAAAGCAATGGCTTGGTTCTTTTGTTAAGGTAGTGATGTCATTGCAGAAAATCTCAAGAGGTTGAGTTTTTAACTCGATTTCTTTGGTGAAGCTGTGGCTTAAACTAAAATTATCAGTAGAAATTTAAAATTTCTCATCAATCATTGTTTAATTTTGTGCTAAAATGTTTAGCTTTATTCATCCCGCCGTTTATTGCTAACTAAAATTTTAATGCCGATGCCAACTTTAGAAGAAACTTCTATGCCTGCAGAAATTGCGGCTAAATTTGTTAATTATACCTCAAAACACGTTTTCTTGACGGGAAAAGCAGGTACTGGTAAAACAACTTTTTTAAGAAAACTCATCCAGCTTACGCACAAAAAAGCCTTAATTGTAGCACCAACGGGTATTGCCGCAATTAATGCATCTGGGGTAACCATCCATTCACTTTTCCAGATGCCTTTTGGCGCTTTTTTTCCTGATGCTGCCGGCGCATTAATTAACGAGAATATCAATTTCAACTTCAATACACCCAAAACGCTGGTGAAACACCTAAACATGCAGGGCAATAAACGCCGTATGTTGCAAGAGTTAGAACTCTTGGTAATTGATGAAGTGAGTATGTTACGCGCCGATATGCTCGATGCAATTGATTTTGCCTTACGTTATGTGCGGAGGAATAGAAATCTTCCATTCGGCGGGGTACAGCTATTATTTATCGGCGATTTGCACCAGCTACCACCAGTGGTAAAAAATGATGAGTGGCGCATTATGGCCAAGTTTTATAAAAGCATTTATTTTTTCGATGCACTGGCTTTACAGGATAATCCACCTGTTTATATCGAACTGGATAAAATTTACCGTCAGGATGATGCTGTTTTTATCGATCTGTTGAACAACCTGCGGAATAATAAAATCACCCCGGAAGATACGGCATTGCTAAAACAACATTTTAAGCAGGATTTTAAGCCTTCGGCAGATGAAAATTATATCACACTAACCACCCATAATAACAAAGCAGATAGCATAAACCGCGAAAGGTTGACGCAACTCAAAACGAAATCTTACTTTTTTGAAGCAAAGGTTCAGGGTGAGTTCAATGAATATGCGTATCCAAACGATAAAAGCCTGGAATTAAAAGTTGGAGCACAGGTTATGTTTATTAAAAACGATATGACCGCCGAAAAACGCTATTATAATGGTAAGATCGGTGTGGTGCACCACATCGAAAAAGATGTAATCGAAATTGAACTTCCAGAAGATAGAACAGTAATTGAGATTTCCCGGTACACCTGGGAGAATGTGAAATACAAACTGGATGAGGTAACGAATGAGATTAAAGAGAATGTAGCGGGTTCATTTATTCAATACCCCATTAAACTGGCCTGGGCGATAACCGTACATAAAAGCCAGGGTTTAACTTTTGATAAGGCCATTATTGATGTTGGCGATGCTTTTGCCCCAGGTCAGGCTTATGTGGCCTTATCACGTTTACGTTCGCTAAAAGGACTGGTTTTAACTTCTCATCTTCGCGACAGCGGTTTGCAGCAGGATCAGAATGTGCATTATTTTTCTAAAACGAAACAGCCCTCAGAGGTGCTTAATGAGCAGATCAGTATAGAAAGTTATACTTTTATCCGCAGTTATCTACTCGCTGCATTTGACCTGAACCTGATCCGGTATTATTTAAAAGAACACCGACAAACTTTTGATAAAAGCGAAAAATCGGCCAAACAAAGACACGAAGAGTGGACCAATACCATTTATGTCGATTTTCAAAAGATAACCGCAACAGCCGATACCTTTGTCAATCAACTAAAAAACCTGTTTGCACAACAAACAGAGCATACTTTATTTAATGTATCGAAGAGGGTAGAAGCTGCGTTAAAATATTTTAATCCGCTGGTTAAAGAGATTTCAGACCGGTTTCTGGCTCAGATTGAAGTAATAAAAGAAGAAAAACAGATTAAAACCTATGTTACCGAACTGCTCGAACTCGAAATTTTGGTTTACGAACAATTAAAAAAAATACATAAAAGTAAAGCATTATTGCAGGCGCTCATTGCCGGTAAAGAGTTTAGTAAAGCCGATACCGATGCATTGTTAAACACGGTTGAAAGAAATAATCAACTTCAAAAAGCCATCCAGCTAAAAGGAGAAACACTTAAAGTAAAATCAGCAGCAGAGAAAAAGAAAAAAGAACCCAAAATCGATACCAAGCTGGTCAGCTTTGAACTTTATGAGCAAGGAAAAACGATAGAAGAAATTGCAATAGAACGTGGTTTTTCTGCGGGTACCATTGAGGGGCATCTGGCATATTATGTTTCAACACAGCAACTGGATGTTACCAAATTGGTAAAAGCCAATAAAATCAAAAACATCAGTGATGCGATAGAAAGTCAGAAAACAAAATCGATGGCAACCATACGGGAGTTTTTAGGGAAAGATTATTCTTTTGGTGAGATTAAACTGGTGCTGGCATCTTTATTTCCTTCTGAGGAATAGGCTAGGCTTAACCAAAAGATGACTAATCCGTTTTTTACCACAGAGAAAATGGAGGTAAGGCACAGAGAGCACAAAGTTTTATGGAAGAAGATTTATTTACAAGAACTATTATCGGATTAGCTATAGATGTTCATACGGCTCTTGGGCCAGGTTTATTAGAAAGTGCGTATAAAGAATGTTTATTTTATAAAATTAATAAAGCAGGTTTTCTGGTTGAAAAGGAAAAGATAATGCCTTTGTTTTTTGAAGATGTAGTATTGGATTGTGGCTATCGGATTGATATTTTAGTTGAAGGTAGATTAGTATTAGAATTGAAAAGTATTGAATGCTTAACTGACATTCATTTAGCACAAACGCTAACTTATATGAAATTGGGCGGCTATAGATTTGGCTTACTAATAAATTTTAATGTCTTGAGATTAAAAGATGGAATTAAACGAGTTGTGAAAGGTTATTAAAATGGCCGCTGTCTTCTCTGTGTAAGCTCAGTGACATTCTGTGGTTAAGCCGCAAGATTTTATTTTCTAGGTAAATATTTGTTTCCTTTGTAGTTAAATCTTAAAATTACATGAAATTGGCAGATATAGTCGGATTACTAATAAATTTTAATGTCTTGAGGTCAAAGGATGGAATTAAACGAGTTGTAAATGGTTATTAAAATTGCCTCTGTTTACTCTGTGTAAACTATGTGATCTCTGTGGTTAAACCAAAAGATTCTGTTTCTAGGAAATATTGATGTCCTTTATGGTTAAACCTTAAAATTATTTATCTTAGCAATCGTGGAGAAAGTTAATGTTTTAGCGCAATATATGCCCGAACCAGCGGCACCGCTAATTGCAAAGTGGATAGATTATTTTCAGTGTGAATTTAAAATTGCTAAAACCCGTTCGACAAAACTGGGCGATTACCGCCATCCTTATCAAGGCAAAGGCCATCGCATTTCGGTAAACTTCAATCTCAACCATTACGCCTTTTTGGTAACTACAGTGCACGAGTTTGCACATTTACTCACCTGGAATGATTTTAAGAATAAGGTAAAACCACACGGTTCAGAATGGAAAAAAAATTTCCAGCGCATGATGGTTCCCTTTTTTGAGCTGAACATCTTTCCTGAGGATATTCATAAAGCCATTGATAATTATATGTCAAATCCGGCCGCCTCAAGCTGTTCCGATCTGCATTTATCCCGTGCCTTAAAAAAATACGACAGTAATAAAACGGAGACTTTACATTTAGAGCAGTTGCCGATTCATACTAACTTTAAAATTAAAGATGGCAGGCGTTTTACCAAAGGTGAAAGGATTAGAAAACGCTACCGTTGTATCTGTTTGGACGATAAACGTTTGTATTTATTTAATCCTTTGGCAGAGGTTTTTGTGGTGGAATAACGAAAAGTCGTCATTTCGAGCGGAGTGTAACGAAGCCGAGAAATCTAACTAGATAGATCTCTCCCCGCCTGTACGGGCAGGCATTTCGCTGCGCTTCATCCGATAGCTATCGGATCGAGATGACGATTTTCAATAGTTTATCTACACAAACTTAAACTCATCCCCGTCAAATAAACCCTTGTCACTTAATTTTAAGTGTGGAATTACCAATAACGCCATAAATGAAAGCGTCATGAAAGGAGCAAGTAAAGTAGAACCTAAATCTTTTGCAAACTGATCTATTGAGGTATAACTTTCTGCAACCTGATAACCATTCTGGTTGCTCATTAATCCGGCTACCGGAAGTGCTAAAACTTCTTCTTTTCCATTACCCAAGGCCACCACACCACCGGTTTCTTTAATCACCAGATTTACGGCTTCACAAATGCTCTTATCATCGGCACCAACAGCAATGATGTTATGACTATCATGGGCAACACTTGATGCAATAGCACCTTGTTTTAAACCAAAGTTCTTGACGAAAGACACCGCAACAGGCGCATCATGATAACGGTTTACTACAACCATTTTCAAAACATCATTTTCCAGATCGCTGATGATGTTGTTGTTAGAAACTTTTGGTTTGGCCGAAAGTCTATTGGTGATCAATTGTCCATCTAAAGCTTCAATAACCGGGATTTCTTCCTGTTCGGTGAATGGGTAAATAAAATCTTCTTCCTTTTTTAAACTGCAATCAAAGTGATTCACCGATTCCCTGTCTTCAACATGTTTTACCCAATCGCCTACTGTTTTACCATTTTCGGCTAGCAATAAGCCATCAATATAGGTTTGCTTAACCTTGAAGTGTTTTAAATCTTCTAATATGATAAAATCTGCCGGATCATTAACTTGTAGTGCACCAACATCGAGTTTATAGTGGACGATAGGGTTAATACAGGCGGCCTGAAGAATATTGAAAATATCGATTCCTTTCTCTATCGCCCTTGCACAAAGCTGATTGATGTGGTTTTCGACAAGGCTATCGGGATGTTTATCATCACTACAGAACATCATCATTTCTGGCCAATCGTTTAACAGATCGATCAAGGCCTCGAAGTTTTTGGCTGCACTTCCTTCGCGAATGAGGATTTTCATACCGCGCTGTAATTTATCGAGTGCCTCTTCGGCCGTAAAACATTCGTGATCGGTAGAAATTCCGGCATCGATATATTGTTGAATAGCATCGCCGCGTAAACCCGGCGCATGTCCATCAACTGGTTTGCCCAATTGATGTGCAGCGGCAATCTTTTTTAATACTTCCACGTCTTTATAAAGTACGCCCGGGAAATTCATCATTTCGCTGAGGTATTTTATCTCTGGCCGTTCTAAAAGCGCTTTTACATCATCATGATTCAATTCAGCTCCCGCAGTTTCAAAAATAGTAGCCGGAACACAGCTTGGGGCGCCAAAGTTAAATTTGAAGGGTACGGTATTTCCGTTGTCGATCATGAATTCTACACCTTCCATGCCGCATACATTGGCAATTTCGTGGGGATCACTAATCGTGGAAACTGTTCCATGTACAACGGCTAACCTTGCAAATTCACTCGGAATCAACATGCTGCTTTCGATATGCACATGGCTATCAATAAAGCCTGGAGAGATAAAATGAGTACCTTCCTGCTGTTCGGAGATTTTGGTAACCGATTTTATTTTACCTCCCTCAACCTCCACTTCACCAAAGAAAATATTCCGCTTTGTGATGTTAATGATATTTCCTTCGACTTTAAAAGTGCTCATACTATTTTTGTTTAACCAGTTAATTGTGCAAATCGGTTAACTGTTGCGTAATGCCTCGATTAACCAATTTAAACAGTTTATACAATTAACCTCCTCAATATTTCAATAATTTATCAATTGTTTCTGCTAATCTTGCCTTGGCCAGGAAATCTTCTTCCAATACTTTGCTCATCGGAATCGCGGTATCTAAACTCGCACAGCGCATTACCGGAGCATCCAGGTAAGCGAAACAATGTTCCCCGATCCAGGCTGATATTTCGGCACCAAAACCATTGGTTAAAGTATCTTCATGAAGAATTAATACCCTTCCGGTTGCTTTAACGGCTTCGCTAACGGTTTCTTTGTCCCATGGCTGAAGCGTACGCAGATCAATTATTGTAGCGTTACTGTCTGGATGTTGTTTCACATAATCCAATGCCCAATGAACACCTAAACCGTAAGTAATGATCGAAAATTGATCACCATTGGTTAACTTAACTGCTTTTCCGATCTCTGTAGTATAATAACCATCCGGAACAGAAGACGTTAAACTTCTGTAAAGGAATTTATGCTCAAAATACAGCACAGGGTTTGGATCCTCTATAGCGGCTAACAACAGTCCTTTTGCATCTTCTGGAAAGGCCGGATAAACGATTTTAAGTCCAGGTGTTTTGGTAAACCAGGCTTCGTTACTTTGTGAGTGAAATGGTCCTGCTCCTGTTCCGGCGCCAGTAGGCATGCGTACCACCACATCGGCCTTTTCGCCCCAGCGGTAATGTGTTTTGGCCAGATTATTCACAATCTGATTAAATCCAACAGTTACAAAATCTGCAAACTGCATTTCTACAACGGCCTTGTAACCATTGATGGATAGACCTAAACCCGCACCCACAATGGCCGATTCGCAGATAGGGGTATTGCGCACCCTGCCTTTACCATATTTGGCGGTAAAACCATCTGTAATTTTAAAGGCACCACCATAATCGGCAATATCCTGACCCATTAATACCAGATTTGGATATTTTTGCATCGCCAGTTCCAGTCCATCGGTTATGGCATCAAGATATCTTTTTTCTGTAGCAGATTGATCTGGTTGAATAACTTCTTGCTGATAAGGAAAATACATGTCCTCCTCTTCCTGAGCGGCATTCGCCATTGGTTCAGTCTCGTCAAAAGCTTCTTCAACGTCTAACTCAATATCTCTTTTAACCTGAATTTTAATGTCGATAACGATATCTGAAGTTAAAATACCCTGTTCTATTAAATAAGCTTCATAATTACTCAAGGGATCTTTCTTTTCCCATTCATCGAATAACTCCTGTGGAACATATTTAGTGCCCGAAGCTTCTTCATGGCCCCGCATCCTGAAAGTAAGACATTCTACCAGAACCGGTCGTGGATCTTTTCTGATTTCATTGGCCAGCTGATTGATGGTATCATAAACTTCTAAAATATTATTTCCGTCGATCTGAACCCCCTCCATTCCATAGCCAATGGCTTTGTCAACCAGGTTTTTACATCTAAACTGTTCTGATTTTGGAGTAGAGAGACCGTATCCGTTATTCTCAATCAAGAAAATAACAGGAAGGCTCCATACAGCCGCAACATTTACGGCCTCGTGAAAATCACCCTCACTGGTTGCACCTTCACCGGTATAAACTAGGGTAGCATGTTGTTTATTGGCTAAAACATCTGCCAGTGCAATGCCATCAGCCAGGGCCATCTGTGGGCCAAGGTGAGAGATCATGCCAATTATTTTATAATCTTGTGTGCCGAAATGGAAGGAGCGGTCGCGGCCTTTGGTAAAGCCGCTGATTTTGCCCTGCCATTGGGCCATTAATTTTTTTAAAGGGATATCGCGTGAAGTAAACACGCCCAAATTACGGTGCATGGGCAAAATGTATTCATTGCTTTGCATGGCTAAGGTACTACCAACCGCAATGGCTTCCTGACCAATACCCGAAAACCATTTGCCAATTCTACCCTGGCGTAAAAGTTTGAGCATTTTGTCTTCAACCATCCGAGGATAAAGCAATCTTTTGTATAAATTCAATAAGAATTTGTCGTCTTTATCTCCTCTGTGAAATTGCATATTTGGTTGGTTATAACTAATGACTCACAATTTAAGATTCCTTACTTTTCTTCAGCTCTTCCCACTGCTTTGCAAAAGATTTATCAGCAACTTTTGGCATTTCTCGGTATTTGCCCCAGCTCTTTTTGAAAAATCTTTTGAGCATAAAGTTTTTAAACTTTCCGCCGAAGAAATCCATCCATTTGCGTTTTAGCATCATTCTGCTGAACATGCTCCAGCCCATTTCCTCTTTTTTGCCATTTTCATGACCTGCGGCAGCATCTCTACGGTTAAGTAATAACATTTTGTGAATATCGATTTTAACCGGGCACACTTCAGAGCATTTGCCGCAGAGGCTCGAAGCATAACTTAAGTGTTTAAACTCTTCCATGCCCTTTAAATGGGGCGTAATTACCGATCCGATGGGTCCACTGTAAGTTGTGTTGTAAGTATGGCCGCCAATATTTTTATACACAGGGCAAGCATTTAAACATGCACCGCAACGGATGCAGTACAAACCCTGTCTTTGGTCTTTTTGCGCCAGTAAATTGGTACGGCCATTGTCTAGCAGTATGACATACATTTCCTCTGGCCCATCTGTTTCATTGGGCTGACGTGGACCACTTAAAATGGTGTTGTAAACCGTTAAGTTCTGCCCTGTTCCATGCGATGCCAGTAAAGGCCAAAACAAGTCCAGGTCGGCCATAGAAGGGATCACTTTCTCAATCCCAACAATAGCAATATGGATTTTAGGAAAGGTGGTACTCAAACGTGCATTGCCTTCATTTTCGGTGAGGGCAATACTTCCGGTGTCGGCAATTAGAAAATTCCCGCCACTGATGCCAATATCGGCTGTTAAATATTTATCGCGAAGCAATTCTCTTGCTTTTTGTACGAGCTGTGGGGGAGTGGCATCGATAGGGGTGCCAAATTTATCGTGAAATAACTGCGCAATATCTGTGGCACTTAAGTGCATGGCCGGGGTAACAATATGATAAGGAGCCTGACCAAGTAACTGAACAATATATTCACCCAGATCACTTTCTAAAGATTCGATATTGTTCTTTTCGAGAAAATTGTTCAGGTGGATTTCCTCGGTGGTCATCGATTTTGATTTGATAACCGTTTTACCGTTATTTCTTTTGATGATATTGAGGATTTCCTGCTGCGCTTCTTCGGCATTATTGGCCCAGATTACCTTACCGCCACGGCGCTGGAAATTCGATTCAAACTCTGGTAAGAATTTATCGAGGTTTTCCATTACACGCCACTTGATGACGTGTGCTTTTTTCTTGGATGCCTCTAAATTTTCGAATTTTGATAAGCCGCGTTCAACAGCAACATTGTATTTGCCAATATTATAATTTATGGTTTTACGATGGGGTAAATCGAAAGCTTTCTCGTCAGATTTCTCTAAAAATTCCTCGGCAATATTCATCAATTTTATTTTGTAATAGGGTAACGAATATAAACTGATTTTAGTTTTTAAGCACTTCGTTATAAATTCAAAGATAGGAATTTATACAGGTGCATGAAGTATTAAGCATAAAAAAGCCCCGACATTGCTGTCGAGGCTTAATATTTTGAGTGATTATTTCTTTGGATTACCTTTTCCGTCCATATCTACTGCGGGGCGTTTAGCACTATTGGCCAGTTCCCATGCGGTAAAGTAGGTTAGTTTTGCCCTTTTAGCCAAAAGGGGGAAGTTGATTTTACTTACTTCATCACCTGGTTTATGGTAGTCTTGTTGTAACATTCCATCGTAATAGAAAATAATGGGAATACCCAATTTGGCAAAGTTATAGTGATCCGAACGGTAATAAATCTGCTCAGGATCTTTTGGATCATCGTATTTGTAATCCAGTTTCATTTTGGTGTAGGTTGCATTAACCTGCTCGCTCAAATTCGCTAAATCGCTACTTAACATTCTTGAACCTACTGAGTAAATGTAATTTGCTGAATCTGGTTTGCCCAGATATTCTTCACCAGTACGGCCAATCATATCGGTATTTAAATCAGCAATGGTATTTTCTACAGGGAAAACCGGATGCTCCGAATACCATTCAGAACCCCAAAGTCCTTTTTCTTCACCAACAACAGTCATGAAAAGAATACTGCGTTTAGAACCTTTTCCAGCTTTTTTAGCATCTGTAAATGCTTTTGCCATTAATAAAACACCGGTAGTTCCCGATCCATCATCATCAGCGCCATTATTTACTTTGTCTTTTGCATTTGGATCAGTTTCCAAACCAATATGGTCGTAGTGACCGGTAAGGATCAAAACTTCTTTTTTAAGTACCGGATCAGAACCTTCTAAATAACCCAATACATTTTCGCATCTAACAGGTGTTTCTGTTTTTGAAGCACTTGCCGAAAAAGGCACATTTAATACCTGAGAAGCTGGGGCCTGGCTATCAACAATTTTCTTTTGCAGATCAGCAACAGTAGTATTCGCCGCTTTTAACAGTTCATTTGCCAAAGCAACAGAAATAGAGATGCGCGGAATATCATTCTGTTTCTGGGCCTCGATAGCGGCATTGGTTTTAACCATTACTCTGCCATTTTTCAGGGTCTGTTTGGTGTTCTCTGTTATTCTGTCAACAGCTGGGTCGATCAGGATAATGGCTTTCACATTGTTTTCTGCGAAATATTTTGTCCTTGCTTCAAGTGTAGCACGGTAAGCAGCTCTGTCGATTCGTGTACCCGGTTTTAATGTTGGGTCGCCGCCATTAAACATAACAACTACTTTCCCTTTAATATCGGTGCCTGTAAAGTCGTTATAAGTGTCTTTTTTTATCCCATAACCGATAAATACCAGTTCGTTTGCTGAGAAGGTAAAACCTTTATCGCTGATTAAGCTAGGCGATACCAGATAATCTTTTTGATATTCTTTTGGCTGGCCGTTTACAGTTACCTGGCTTTCTTTTAAGGTAACGTTAACTAAATCAATTTTTTGGAAATAACTTCCATTAACAGGCGCTTTTAATCCTAATGATTTAAAATAATCGCGGATATAGTCGGCAGCCATCCAGGCACCTTTTGTGCCCGTTTCGCGGCCTTCGTATGCATCTGATGCCAAAACAGAAAGGTGTTTATATGCATTCTCAGGATTAATCGCCTTACTGAATTTTATCGCATCCTGATTAGGCTTAAGGGGCTTGATTTGGCTAAAGCAACTTGCCGAAACAAGCGATGCCAAACCAAGGGTTAAAAACTTTTTGTTCATTATGATAATAGTTAGTTGAGTTTCTTGTTAACACGAAATTTTTTCAACCCTGTTCTGGTGGCGACCGCCCTCAAATTCAGTTGTTAAAAAAGTTGTGGTAATTTCTTTTGCCAGTTCTTCTGAAACAAATCTTGCTGGTATACACAAAACGTTAGCGTTATTGTGTTTGCGGACTAATGATGCCACTTCATTTTCCCAACATAAACCAGCCCTGATGTGCTGATGTTTGTTGGCAGTTATGGCCACTCCATTTGCCGATCCGCAAAGTAAAATTCCGTAGATGAATTCTCCACTTTCTACGGCAGCAGCAACAGGATGAGCAAAATCCGGATAATCTACAGAACTTTCAGAATAGGTGCCAAAATCTTTTACCTCGTAATCCTGTAAAAAATCTTTTAATATTTCTTTATATTCAAAACCGGCGTGATCTGCTCCAATAGCAATTTTGATCTTTGTATCAGACATTGTCAAATTTATAGAGAATTATGAAATCTGTTCGTAATGTTTTTGTTAGTTAGCATAGAAAGCGGCCTCTGCTTTTTTCTTCTTTTTCTCGATGTAAGCTGAAACAAAAATACTTAGTTCGTAAAGCAAGAATAAAGGTGTAGCCACAATTAACATCGTCATGATATCTGGTGTTGGCGTAACAATAGCGGCAATAATCAGGATAATTACAGCTGCATATCTTCTGCTCGATCTCATCAGTTTCGGTGTCATTAATCCTAATTTTGAAAGGATGAAAATAATAACAGGAAGCTCAAAGATAATTCCGGTGCCCAAAGTTAAAGTGGCAACAGATGATAAGTACGAATCAACAGTAAAAGTATTTTTGATTTCCGCACTTACGGTATAACCTGTTAAAAAGTTAACCGATAAAGGGCATACCACAAAGTATCCAAAAAAGATACCGATAATAAAAAGTATCGATGCGAAAAATACAAAACCGCTTGCCGATTTGCGTTCCGCCTCATGTAATGCAGGTTTAATAAAACGCCAGATTTCCCACAACAAATAAGGAAAACCAACCACGATGCCGCACATCACACAAACATTTAATTGCAGGTTAAACTGCCCGGCCATTTCGGTATTGATAATTTCACCATTAATTTTGGTGATGCACATATCTTTACCCAGGGATGGGAAATGCTCAACCAGTTTACACATCATGCGATAGGTCCAGAAATCTGGCTTTTTCGGTCCGAAGATTACTTTATCCAGGATCTCTTCATTGAAGTAAAAAGCGATACCCGTAAATACGGCAACGGCAATTACGGCTCTGATTAAATGTTTACGAAGAACATCGAGATGGTCGAAAAAAGACATTTCTGCCTCTAGTGTTGTACCTTTTTTCCCGATTGCTTTTGTCAGTGATGTTTTTTCTTTAGTGTCGCTCATGTTGAAAACAAAAATACCATTCTATTTGAATAGAATGGTATTTACGTGTTAAATATAGAAATAGTTTATATTATTCTGAAAATTCAAACGTTTCCATAAATTTTGTAGTGAAATTCCCTGCCCTAAAGTTCGGATCTTTCATCAATTGCAGATGGAAAGGTATGGTTGTTTTCACGCCTTCAATTACAAATTCGCCTAGCGCGCGCTCCATGGTGCATATTGCTTCTTCGCGCGTTTGTGCCACACAGATCAGTTTAGCAATCATTGAATCATAGTTAGAAGGAATAGAATATCCTGCATAAACGTGTGTATCCACACGGACACCATGGCCACCCGGAGAATGGAAATTGGTGATTCTTCCTGGTGAAGGACGGAAATTGTTTGCCGGATCTTCTGCATTGATACGACACTCGATCGCATGCATATTAGGGAAGTAGTTTTTGCCCGAAATCGGAATTCCGGCAGCAACTTTAATCTGTTCTTTAATTAAATCGAAGTTAATTACCTCCTCCGTAACCGGATGCTCTACCTGGATACGGGTATTCATTTCCATAAAATAGAAATTTCGGTGTTTATCAACCAAAAATTCGATTGTACCAGCACCTTCGTAGTTTACAGCTGTCGCACCTTTAATTGCTGCTTCACCCATTCTTACACGAAGCTCATCAGTCATAAATGGAGAAGGAGATTCCTCAACCAATTTCTGGTGACGGCGTTGAATAGAACAATCGCGTTCTGATAAGTGGCAGGCTTTACCAAACTGATCTCCGATAATCTGGATTTCAATGTGGCGTGGATCTTCAATGTATTTTTCTAAATATAAACCATCGTTACCAAATGCTGCGCCAGACTCCTGACGGGCACTGTCCCATGCATTTTCGAAATCTTCATCTTTCCAAACCACACGCATACCACGGCCACCACCACCGGCAGTTGCTTTTAGGATAACAGGGTAACCCATTTCGTTAGCGATTCCAATACCTTCTTTAACGCTGGTAAGCAAACCTTCAGATCCTGGGATGGTTGGTACACCTGCAATTTTCATGGTCTCTTTTGCAGAAGCTTTATCGCCCATGCCATTAATCTGCTCTGGGGTAGCACCAATAAATTTGATGTTGTACTCGCGGCAGATGTTAGAAAACTTAGCATTTTCTGATAAGAAACCATAACCTGGGTGTATGGCATCGGCATTAGTCAATTCTGCAGCCGAGATAATATTTGGGATATTTAAATAAGAATCTTTACTAGGTGGGGGGCCAATACAAACAGCCTCATCAGCAAAACGTACGTGTAAACTCTCGCGATCTGCGGTAGAATAAACAGCAACCGTTTTGATGCCCATTTCCTTACAGGTACGGATAATACGCAAAGCGATTTCCCCCCTGTTGGCAATTAGTATTTTTTTAAACATAATTTTTTAATTGATGATTACACGGATGATGTGACTACACAGATGATCTGCGAATGACAAGCCGATATATTCAAATTTTAAATTAAATGCCATGGTTCGTGTCGCCACGAACCATTTATATTTTTATTCAGTTTGTTAAAATACAATACTGAAGATAATAATTTACTGTTTTCGGTTCGTGATGACACAGAACCGAGTAGTAAATGTTGCGTAGTTTACTAAATAGGTTCTACTAAAAATAACGGTTGATCGTATTCTACCGGTGATGCATTATCAACCAGGATTTTAACGATACGGCCCGAAACTTCACTTTCAATCTCGTTGAAAAGTTTCATTGCCTCAATAATACAAACCACTTTACCTGTGCTAATTTCATCACCAACATTAACAAACATAGGTTTGTCTGGGCTTGCTGAACGGTAGAAAGTACCGATCATTGGCGATTTAACGGTAATGTATTTTGAAGTGTCTTCTGCAGCTGGTACAGCAGGTGTTGCTGCAATTGGAGCAGTAGGAGCTGTGGCAACAGGGGCAGCAGCCTGTACAAGCGGAGCTTGTGGTACGGTAGCATGCACAACTGTTGGTGCTTGGTTTGTTTTGATCGTGATTTTGAAGTTTTCTTGCTCAATAGCAACTTCATTTACTCCAGAACGAGAAACAAATTTAATCAGTTCCTGTATTTGTTTGATATCCATTTTTTAGGCTAGTTATGTAAAAAATAGTGTTTATTGAATTAACTAAGTTATACTTTTTTTGTTTTAATTTTTTATCTGCGAAGTATAGGACTTCGGACTAATTGGTATCGTAAGCCCATTTAAGGTAAATCGAACCCCAGGTAAAACCACCACCAAATGCAGCTAAAACGATGTTATCGCCTTTTTTTAATCTGCTTTCCCACTCCCATAAACATAAAGGAATAGTTCCGTTGGTTGTATTTCCGTAACGCTCGATATTGATCATTACCTTATCTGTAGTAACGCCCATGCGGTTTGCAGTGGCATCGATAATACGTTTGTTGGCTTGATGAGGCACCAACCATGCCACATCATCAGCGGTTAAACTGTTGCGTTCCATGATCTCTGCAGCAACATCGGCCATATTGGTTACCGCGAATTTAAATACTGTAGGGCCTTCCTGATGCGCATAATGTAATCTTGCATCAATGGTTTCGTGGGTTGCCGGCAGAACCGATCCACCAGCTTTCATGCCTAAGAAATTTCTTCCGGAACCATCTGTTCTTAAAATCGAATCTTGTATGCCGAAACCTTCTTCGTTCGGTTCTAATAAAGCACAGCCACAACCATCACCAAAAATGATACAGGTTGTACGGTCTTCGTAATTAATGATGGACGACATTTTATCGCCACCAACTACTAAAACCTTTTTATGCCTTCCCGATTCAATAAATGATGCACCTGTTGCAAGTCCGAAAATAAAGCCAGAGCATGCTGCCTGTAAATCGTAACCCCATGCATTTGTAGCGCCAATTTTATCCGCTAAAACGTTTGCAGTTGCAGGGAAAGTAAAATCTGGAGTAGTGGTGCAAAAGATAATCAGTTCAATTTCTTTTGCATCAATTCCTCTCTTTTTAAGTAAACCGTTTACGGCATGAACAGCCAGATCGGATGTACCTAAACCTTCTCCCTTTAAAATTCTACGTTCTTTAATTCCCGTTCTGCTGGTAATCCATTCATCCGAAGTATCAACCATGGTTTCTAACTCTGCGTTTGTAAGCACATAGTCGGGAACGTAACCATTTACTGCTGTAATAGCAGCGTGAATTTTACTCATTTTAAGAATTTTAATAAATTATTTAAATGCAATTCTAATTTTTTCTACCAAACCAGTAGTAATCATTTCTCTTGATTGGAGAACCATATTTTTAACAGCCAGCGGACTAGAAATCCCATGTCCAATAACAACGGGAGCGTTAACACCTAAAACTGGGCTTCCACCATATTGTTCATAATTAAAACGATCAAAGAATTCATCTTTTAGCCCTTTTTTGATGGTAAGCACGTAAAATGATTCTGCCAGTTTAAGCATCACATTCCCGGTAAATCCATCGCAAACAATTACGTCGGCCTTGTCATTAAACAAATCTCTTCCTTCAACATTGCCAACAAAGTTGAAGAGGTTGGTGTCTTTCATCAATGGGAAAGTAGCCATGCTGAGCATATTTCCTTTCTCATCTTCTTCACCAATATTCATCAAAGCTACCTTAGGGTTTTCTATCTGCAAAAGATTTTCTGCATATAAACTGCCTAAAACGCCAAATTGTAATAAAATATCCGGTTTACAGTCGGCATTTGCACCTACATCTAACAGTAAGCCAGTACCACCTTTAATTTTTGGAAGAATTGTACATAAACAAGGGCGGATAATGCCCGGAATGGTTTTAACGCTAAAAACTGCGCCAACCAACATGGCTCCAGAATTACCGGCACTTGCAAAAGAGTCGAGTTTGCCTTCTTTTAAAAGGTTGAAACCAACTGCTATGCTCGAATTTGGTTTCTGAACGATTGCTTTGGTGGGATGTTCGCCCATACCAATTACTTCATCAGTATGAACGTATTCAAAATGATCTGGATTAAAACCTTCTTCTGCAAGAACCGGTTTAATCTGTTCGGTATCGCCAATAAGAACTAAATGCTCTCCGGCGTTAAGCGATTGATGAGCAGCTATTGCTCCCAAAACAATTGCTTTGGGAGCATAGTCTCCGCCCATTATGTCGAGGCCTATTTTCATAGAAAAAATCTGTTTGTGTTAAGTCAGGTGTAATCCTGAATTTTTCAGTTGACTAAGGTATGACTAAAGCCGCTGAAAACACAAACAATTTTTTAAGAAAATTACCCTATCTGAGTATTTTCGATAACCAGTTTACCGTTGTAGTATAAGTTACCATCAACGTTGTAAGCACGGTGAGGTACGTGGATAGCACCTGTTGCCGAGCATGTTGCTAAAGAAGGAGTAACAGCTTTATAGTGCGTTCTTCTTTTATTTTTTCTCTGTTTCGAGATCTTCCGTTTTGGATGTGCCATTGCTGTATAATCTAATTATTTTTTTAACTTATTAAGGGCTTCCCAACGTGGGTCGCTTGTTTGTTCATTTTCTTCAGCCTGCTTTTGGATAGATAACTGATTTAAGCGATCAATCATCTCCTGATCACAATCTTTACCTGCCTGTTCGCAGTTTTTGATATAAGGTACCGCTACGTTAATCATTTCGTATAAAGGGCCCGATATATCAATCTCGGTATCTTTACGGCTAAGCGAAATAATTTCTTCATCATCACTTTCCATTTCGGCCTCTGCAAACTTCACGATCTGACGTTCGTAAAGATTTACCGGTAACGAAAACTCAGATAAACATTTATCGCAATCTAAATTTACGGTACCAATAATTTTGAATTTTAGAAGCAACATGGTCTCTTGTTTCTCAAGTTCCAGGTCTACTTTTAAATTCCCACTTTTAATTAACGAATACTCAAATGCATTAAAAAAGGCGTCATCAAGCTCATAATCAAACTGATGAGTTCCCAATTTTAATCCGGTAAACGGTAATGAAAATTGTTTTAGTGGGTTCAAAGTACTGTAAAATTTTAGCCTGCAAATGTAGGGATAAAAAAATTAGATTAAAAATGTTTTTTTAAAAATTGTTGATGTTAACTCTTGATTTTTAGACCTTATAGGTTTCTCAAACCTATAAGGTATGAACAGGTCTATTCAGCCAACACCATTTCTTTATTATTTCTGCTCCATTCGCTCCATGAGCCTACATAGAGTTTAGGGATAGGTAAACCTGCATAATCCATTGCCAGGAGTGTATGGCAGGCCGTAATGCCCGAGCCACAGTGCACAATTACATTTTCAGGTCTAACGTGGGCGAAGGCTTCCGAATATTTTTCTTTCAGGATGTCGGGGGCAAGGAAAGCGCCTGTGACATCTAAATTTTCGGTGTATGGAATATTGGCAGCACCAGGGATATGCCCGGCAATCAAATCAATGGGCTCAGTTAAACCTGCGAAACGGTTGGCATCACGTACATCAATTACAATGTAATTGTCGGTTTTGGCCACTTTTTCTACTTCGTTAATATCCGAAAGTGGTAAGTTCCATGAGCTGATTTCATAATTTTCAACAGATTTGGGAATCTCCACTTTATCGGTAGTTGGGAAACCTGCTTTAACAGCCGCCTGAAAGCCACCATCAATCACCTGTATCTTTTCGTGGCCAATGGCTTTTAGCATCCACCAGAGCCTTGCAGCTGCGTTGCCACCATTTTTGTCATCGTAAACAATTACATGACTGTGCTTGGTGATCCCCAATTTTTGTAAAACGGTAGAAAACTGCTCAAAAGTGGGCAATGGATGACGACCACCTACAGCAAAATCTTCGATATTGGCCAAATCGTTATTTACATCCGCAAAAATTGCCCCTGCTAAATGTTGCTCATCGTACCGGGCCTTTGATCCGGCACTGGCATCGATAATTACGATTTCTTCGTCCTGGTTTAGCCAGGTTAATTCCGCTGGTTTTATGATTGGGGATTGTGAATTCATTTTGATTTTTGTTCTTTTAATGTCTTTTTTATCTGATCATCTTCTGATTGGTTAGACAGCATGGTTCTGCTACATTGATCCGTCCAATAGGTATTGATGTCTTTTGATTTTCTTTCAAATTTGCTTGACATAAATGTGGTGTCGTGGTTGGTTGCATATACAATATATTCGTCGCCGATTTGAAAGTTAAAGCCACAACTGGCGCTCATTTTCGGTGTGATCACTGTTATAGTATCGGATGAAATTTTTCCTTTGTAAAGCATGTTTACTTTGATTTTTACCACTGCCATTAAAACCCTGCGAGCCATTACATAATGAATGTTTGTGGTATCGCTGGTTTTTATTGTGCTTATATCAGAAAGGTTATGTGTTAAAATTTTTGAAATAACTTTACCCTTCATTACAATCTGCGCACCGTTAATAGCCTCCTTTGTTGTTATTTCATAGCATGTACAAGCAAATGCCTGTATATTTATTAGGCCTAATAAGGCAATTATCAATTGAAATTTCTTCATTTTATATGGTAATTAGGCTTTTTTAAGCAATGCCCAGATTCCCAAAATAGGGCCAATGGCCAGTAGCATATAAATATAATGGGAATTTATCTCTTTAGCCAAAAGATTAATCACCTGAATGCTAATAATCGTAATGGCAAAGCCGATACAATTTACCAGTGTTAACGAAGTTCCACGCAGGCTTTCGGGTGCATGTTTGGCAATCAAGGAAGAAAACAATGGCGAATCGGCCGTGCCTGCTAAACCCCAGCAAAATAAAAAGATAAGAAAAGGATAAACCGAACCACTAAACAAGAAAACAGGAGAGAGCAGGCAGCATAGCCCCGAAATGGCCAATGTAAGAGTGGCAATCCGTTTTGCGCCAAACTTTTGTGATAATACACCGCCTATCATGCAGGATAATCCCCCTGAAGCAATAACCAAAAAAGAAAGCAATGGGATATTTAAAGTTTGACCAGGATGTTTGCTATTATAAAGTAGCAACATACCAGGCAGAAAAGCCCAAAAGGTATACAGTTCCCACATGTGCCCGAAATAACCAAAGGCGGCCGATCTGAAACCAGGGTTTTTAAAACCACTAAGGCAGGACCGGAAGTCGAATTTTTGGCCAACGGTTCTAAATGGTCCGTTAGGTACAAGCAATAAAATCGCAATTGCACCTGTTAGTGATAAAGCCGATGTAGCAAAAATTACATATTGCCAGGGGAAACTTGCTGTAAATGTTTTTAATAAATGCGGGAATGCGGTGCCGAACACCAAAGCCCCAACTAAAAAGCCTAATGATTTTCCCAACCCATCCTTAAAGTAATCTGATGCGATCTTCATTCCAACGGGATAAATGCCGGCCAGCATAAAACCTGTTAAAAAGCGGAACAGCAATAATAGACGAACATCGGGTAATTCGAGGCATACGCCCAGATTAAACAACGCTGCCGCAATTCCACAGATAAAGAACACTTTTGAGGGTGAAAAAATATCCGAAATGGCAAAAAAGGCGAATACCAATGTTCCGCTAATAAAGCCGAACTGCACCATGCTGATGAGGTTGGCCAGGAGATTGGTTTCGGTAGGGAAGTTTTTAACGATATCGGGCAGTACTGCATTCCCGGCAAACCATAAAGAGGTGCATAGGAATTGTGCGATAACGATAATAGGAAGGATGTAATTGGGTTTTTTAGTGCCGCTCATTTTGAATTTGATGCACAATTTTACCTAAAATAAACCTGATAGTAGTGGAAATACTTTTTTGTTGCAATATCTCGACAAGCTCCGCACGCCATCGCAGAAAAGATTGAAACGCATAGCAGGACTTTCGCAGCCGATGAAAAACAAAGCCTTGCTTTACAAAAAAAAGGTTAACCACCTTAGTTACCTTAGTACACGTTAGTTTTTAGAAAGTCAACGGTTGGATGTCCGAAAGTCAGAGGTACATAACCTTTCTTATTCCTGCTTTAGTCTTTCCGCTTTGGTCTTTCTGCTCTTTGTACCTTCCACCTTTCTACCCTCAACCTTCTACCTTAAGAAGCATCATCTTTAATGTCAAATTGCGTCTCCACAACCTTACCTCCCGAACGTAATTGGTTCGCAAGCATTTCTTCCTGCTCCCTGCGGTTTTTAACAATGTGGATGGCCGAAAATAAAGCTTCGGTAAATGAAGTAGAATCGGCTAAATCTTTACCTGCAATATCATAACCTGTTCCATGATCGGGAGAGGTACGTACGAAGTTTAAACCTGCTGTATAGTTTACACCATTGTGGAAAGCCAAAGTTTTAAAAGGAATTAAACCCTGATCGTGGTACATGGCCAAAACTGCATCAAACTGTTTATAGCTGCCATTGCCGAAAAAACCATCGGCAGGGTATGGCCCAAAACAAACAATACCTTTATCATAAGCTTCCTGAATGGCTGGTGTAATAATTTCAGCTTCTTCAGTACCCAATAAGCCATTATCGCTGGCGTGTGGATTTAAACCCAGCACAGCAATTTTTGGTTTTTCGATCCAGAAATCTTTTTTCAGGCTTTCATTGATCAGCCTTAATTTACTGATGATTTTATCTTTTGTAATGGAGGCTGGAACATCTTTTACAGGGATATGTCCGGTAACGACACCAACTCTTAAATTTTCACTGATGAGGAACATCAGTACATCTTTACTGCCACTTTTTTCCTGCAGGTATTCGGTATGGCCAGGAAAAGCAAAGATTTCTGATTGAATGTTGTGTTTGTTAATTGGAGCGGTAACTAAAGCATCAATATCACCATTTACCAGATCGGCAGTTGCACGCTCCAATGATAAAAGTGCATATTTTCCGCCTGTTGCAGTAACCTGCCCAAGTTCGATTTTTACATCTTCTTCCCAGCAATTGATCATGTTTGCCTTTTTTGGCTGCGCTTGATTGGCATGATTGACCACGTTAAAACTAAAATCGCCCAGGTTGTTTGCTTTTCTATGAAAAGAGGATACCTTGGTATGGCCATAAACAACCGGCGTGCAATAATTTAAAATAGCAGGATTGGATAATGTTTTAATGATTACCTCTAAACCTATGCCGTTTACGTCGCCTATACTGATGCCAATTTTAAGTTTATCGCTCATAATTACTGGAAAATTTTAGCGCAAATTACTGATTTTCGTTTAAACCCTTTAAAAAAAATGAAACCGCAAAGCGAACGAAGTGATTTGCAAAGAAATAATAAGCCTATCTTTGCTAACAATTTTAATTTTTAAAAGCCCCTTTAGGGGTTTGGGGTATGAGTTTAGTAAAAGCGAAAAAACATTTAGGTCAACATTTTTTAACCGATAAAGGCATAGCCAACCGTATTGTTGAGGCTTTGGTGAGTACCGACAAATACAGTCAGGTTTTAGAAGTAGGACCGGGGATGGGAATCCTTTCTGATTTTTTGCTGCAGCGTAAAGATTTAGAAACTTATCTGATTGATATCGATACTGAATCTTTCCATTTTTTAAATGAAAAATATCCTCAATTGGGCGAGCGCCTGATTAACGGTGATTTTTTGAAACTTGATTTTGATGCCATTTTCCCTGATCAGTTTGCCATTATTGGTAATTTTCCATACAATATCTCTTCTCAGATTTTATTTAAGATTTTAGATAATCGAAATAAAGTTGTAGAAATGGTTGGCATGTTTCAGAAAGAGGTTGCCCAACGATGTGCTTCACCTGCCGGAAGTAAAGAATATGGTATTTTAAGTGTATTTCTTCAGGCTTATTATAAAATTGAATACCTGTTTACCGTTAAACCAGGAACATTTAATCCACCACCAAAGGTTCATTCGGCAGTAATCCGTTTAACCAGAAATGAAGTGGAGACTTTAGACTGCGATGAAAAATTATTCTGGCGTGTGGTAAAGGCTGGTTTCAATCAGCGGAGAAAAACTTTGCGTAATGCGGTTTCGGCAGTGATGCCAAAAGATAAAATGGATGATCATATTTATTTCGAGAAACGTGCCGAGCAGTTAACTGTGGCTGATTTTGTGGCTTTAACGCAACATGTGAGTAAGTTAATGGAAGCTTAAGATTCGGTCGTCATCCTGAATTTATTTCAGGATCTTTTTTGAAGCGCAAAATTTGTAATCAATAGATAGGGGTTCCATTTGCGCTATTTGGCAAAAGATCATTTCCAAATATTAATTTCTTAAGAGTTACATGAGCGTAAAATTTAGAAAGTTTTACAGTCGGACATGATGGATGAATCTTCTGTTGAGTAAGAAAGATGCTGAAATAAATTCAGCATGACGGTTCTTAGAAAACATCACTGTAACCTCAAAATCTGTGTCATCATCCGCTCGCGTATTCTTGCAAAGCGATGATCATTTTCAGCTTATTTCTCCTTTCCTTTGCACCATAATTTTAAACATCATGGTTAATTACAGCGAAATTTTCAGCGAACAAGGAATGGATTATCAAACCTATCGCGCATTGGTTGATCAACTTCTTTTAGAGGGAAAGGCAACTGGTGATGTAAGTTACGATTTGCACTACACAAAGATGAATGTGCAAAGGATGAGTCGCGTGGATAAGACAATTAGCTTAAATGATGAGTTGACTTCAACCATTGATCATCTTAAAGAAAATTATAAATTTTTAGTCATTACTGAAGGCTGGTGTGGTGATGCTGCACAGATTATTCCAATATTTAATAAAATTGCAGCTGCATCATTGGGTAAAATAGATTTGAAATTTGTTTTACGCGATAAAAATCTTCCGTTAATTGATGCGCACTTAACCAACGGTGGAAGAGCTATTCCGGTTTTAATTGTGTTAAATGAATCGGCAGACCAGGTTTTAGGCACCTGGGGCCCACGACCACAAATTTTGCAGGAACTATTAAAAGAATGGCGAAAAGAGAGTACTGAAATGCCAGTTCTGGCAGAAAAACTTCATGGCTGGTATGCTAAAGATAAAACGCAAACTACTCAGGCTGGATTAAATGAGCTTTTGAAAGGGCTGGAAGGATAATCTCTTTCTGAGTATTTCCGATAATCATTACCCTGATCCGATAGCTATTGGATTTATTTTACTTCGTAGCTTTTCGCTTCGCTACAGGTCAGGGTCTGTTTTGCTGGAAAGATGCTGAACCAAGTTCAGCATGACGATTCATGAGGAAAATAATCTCGACTCGTAAGTTTAATCAACAGAAACGGTTAATCCTTCTTGCTGTAAAATTTTACGGTACACTTCCATTTCGGTAAAGGACCCCTCTAAAACCGGGCATTTTCCATCATTATGTACTTTCCATGCAATTTTTTCGGCCTGCGATTCGTTATAATCCAGATACTTCATCATGCAGTAAATCACATGATCAAAAGTATTGATATCATCATTCCACAAAATAAGGCGATGTACGGTTTTTAAGGAAGTTAAAATTTCTTCGAGCGTAAAGGTCTCTTCTTTGGTTTCTGTAGACATGGTGCAAAAATAACTATTTTTATGGAAGATGTAATATGTAAAATGGATGATGGTGTGACTTACACCTAAATATTATCTGCTATGTTATTATGCACCATCTTCAATGGATTAGTGCTAATGGTTGGTGAAGTCCATTCGACATCTTACATCGTACATTATATATATTCTTCCATCTCTTTTAATACATTTGCTAACCAGATAATATAAATACGAGCATGCACCAGTCTAAAATTGCAGGAATAGGTTATTACGTTCCGAAAAATATATATACCAACGATGATTTAAGCCGTTTTATGGATACCAACGATGCGTGGATCCAGGAGCGAACCGGTATTAAAGAGCGCCGTTTTGCAGATCGCAATGAAGAAACAACCACCACGATGGGGATTGAGGCAGCTAAAATTGCGATCGAAAGAGCAGGAATTACGGTTAAGGATGTCGATTTTATCGTATTTGCTACCCTGAGCCCCGATTATTATTTTCCGGGTTGCGGTGTACTGTTGCAACGCGAAATGGGCATGGGTGAAATTGGTGCCTTAGATATCCGTAACCAATGTTCTGGTTTTGTATATGCCCTTTCTGTGGCCGATCAGTTTGTAAAAACCGGTATGTATAAGAATGTTTTGGTGGTAGGAAGCGAGAAACATTCCTTTGCGATGGATTTTGAAACCCGTAGCCGTAATGTTTCGGTGATTTTTGGTGATGGAGCTGGTGCTGTAGTGCTACAGCCAACAGATGCGCCCGGAAAAGGAATTTTGAGTACGCATTTACATAGCGATGGGGCTGATGCCGAAATTCTGGCCATGTATTATCCGGGTTCTCATGCCAATAAATGGTTAAAAGATAAACCAGCTTATCCAGAGCAGGAGTTAGGCGGATTATTTATGACGCAGGAGATTTTGGAAAGTGGGGCGGCCCTGCCTTATATGGATGGACCATCGGTTTTCAAAAAAGCTGTGGTTAAATTTCCGGAAGTAATTAAAGAAGCTTTGGCTGCTAATAATTTAACCGAAAAAGATATTGATATGCTGGTGCCACATCAGGCAAATTTACGGATCAGTCAATACGTGCAACAGTTGTTAGGCTTAAGGGATGATCAGGTTTTTAATAACATTCAAAAATACGGTAATACTACAGCTGCGTCTGTTCCAATTGCTTTGTGCGAAGCCTGGGAAGCAGGAAAAATTAAAGATGGCGATCTGGTTTGCCTTGCCGCATTCGGATCGGGTTTTACCTGGGCCAGTGCGTTGATTAGGTGGTAGCCTTAGTTTAGGGTTTAGGGTTTAGGGTTTAGGGTTTAGGGTTTAGGGAAAATTGCCAGACAAGTTAAGATAAAAGAAAAGCCTTTGAAGTGTATTCAAAGGCTTTTTTTTGGTGTCATCCTGAGCGTAGTCGAAGGGCGGTCTATTGCGTTTTCGGTCTGATGAAATCTCCCAAATAACTGCATTCACCCGCTGCAACAGCATAAAAAGGTGTTTTGCCATAGCTAAATCTTAATTCTTTGAGATAAGGATTATTATAATTTGCCTTAATAAAGTTTCTCCACTTCACATCCTTTTTATCATAATAATAAAATGATAGCGGGTTTGCATTCATGATGATCTGTTTTTGCAAACATTTAGCCAGCATAAAGGTACATTTTGCCTTAAAATCGGCATTTGTACTTAAAGCCCTCGCTTTTAAATACCAGGCTTTTGCCGTTTGGGCTTTTTTATAATCGCCATCGTACACATATTTTGCCGGATTACTATTGTCGTATGATGACCAATCATAACTGATCAGGAACCAACTGTTGCCAAAATAACCGGTTTGATAAACCGCATTGGCCATTTTATAATAGTAAAGCGCCGCATTTTTTTTGTCGCTAACTGTTAATTTTTGCAAACGCAGCATTTCTGTAGCAAAGGCCTTTTTGCTAATGGAAGCTTTAGCTGTAACATATTTTTTAGGATAATCATTTATCGTTTCGATAAAAGGATTGGCATACAATTTTGAGGTGGCTTCATCACCATACCAGTTCTCAGGGCTGAAATATTTGTAGGCTGGCGAAACTTTTGCAAACATCTGAACAGCTTTATCATACTGATGTGTACGTAAATAGGTAGTGCCATACAATTCATAAAAATCGTCGTTTTTGAGTTGGTTTAATGCCGTTGCCAATAATGCGGTAACATCATTGCCGGTAGATTTGGTTTTATAAACGGCCAAACCTTGCATACTCTTCGGACTTAAGTTTTTCTGCCAGAAATTTATACTCTGGTAACTCATATTCTGAAAAAGCGAATTTTCTTTTAAAGTTTTATATTCCATATCGCCTTTCACCATCGCGAGTGCGGCTTTAGCGGTATCGCCCATGTTTAAATAGGCTGGGGCCAATATCTGTTGGTAAAAGTTTCTGGTGGTTCTGCTGAAGCGTTTACCAGCACGATCGGTATCATAATCGTATTGTCCTTTCGGTTGGCTGCTGTTTTCTGCAAAACGTTTTTCATCCAGCCATTTTAAAGTCGGTAACAAATCGTTCTCATTAAAAGCATTGCCCTTTTTAATGTTTTTGGCTTTGATCAATAAATCGGTAATGCGGTATTGATCGCGTAACCTTTCAGGTAATTTATCGGGTTTTAAGATCGCCAGGTAATTCGATGCCAGAAAATCTTTATTCTCCATCCACGATAAATAAGCTGCCGTTAAAGTACCCAGTTCAGGCTGTGGATATTTCTTTTCGGTGGCCAGTTTTACCGCAAAATTTCTGATTTCATTGAGACGTTTTAAGTTAACCGTTTTTAAGCTGTCTTTATATTTAGGTTTTTCGTTATCCGAAAAGTAATAATTGTAACCAATTTTGGCAATGTCGTTCGCTTCGATAAGATCCTGTTCTAATTTATTTACCTCGCGCACCAGTAATGTGCCGTTCAATTGGCTTTTTGGTTCGTATTGATAAACTTTGTTCAGACTTTCTAAACCCGAATCGGCATCACCAAACCCGTTTATAGCCCAGATGTTGGCTTTTTCGTTATTACTTTTGGCATATTTTAATGCCCCGTTAACTGGCGAACTGGTGTAATAATAGTTTTTATAGGCTTGCACTCTGCGCTCAGGGTTGCTTGCAAAAACCTTCGAAAACAAAAAGGCCGATTCTTCAGGATTTCCCAACCTGCGGGTAGAGCCCGCGTACAGTGCCAATGCCCAGCCCTTGGCAGCACTGTTTACTTTGCTGGTTTTAATGTATTTCTCGTAAGTTGATTTGCTTTCGGCATGGTCACCTGCAAAATGGAACATCCGCTCCGCCTGATAAGCATAACGCAATTTAAGAAAATCGTCTTTTTCAGTTTCTGTTAATTTTAAGCCTTCTTTAGCTTTGAGCGCCATTGCTGCAGTATCGCGTGGTTTGGCATCCCAGAGGCTGAATTCGACGTTCGCCAGGGGTTCGCAACTTTTCGCAAATTGATAATACCTTAATGATTCTTTACGTTTGCTTAGTGTTTGGATAAAACTGTTCTGTTGTAAACTATCGGGTAACTGCGAAATATTGCCGTTGAAGCTGACCAATTTTACATCGGTAGCGCTGTCGGTTTTATACATTACTTTTAGCACATCTTCTTTTTTCACATTGAGGTATTTTGCCCACTCCCTGCTATTGATATCTGGCTCACTTTCTATGTCGGTTTCACTGTTCAGATAAACCATCTGATTATAGGCAAATGGCGAATATTCATCACCCTCAATATTGTTGTGGAAATAAGAAATGTAATAATCATAGGGATCTATTTCCCCGCCACAGGCCAGGTTTACAGCGATTTCGCCGAAAAAAGTAATGAGGAATACACTAAAAATTAGCGATAATTTTTTGAAGATGTTCATTGGTAAAATGTTTTAATAGGTAGGTGTCTAAATGGTAAAAAACGAGGTTCCGGTCTCTGGGGCTTAAATATCGGGATAAAAATTTAGAGGTAGCAAGTAAATCTTCAGGAGAAATTTGTTCCCATCTGATTACATCTCCGCGTTTCAATCCCGCTGTGGGATAATCGGTCAGGAGATCATACAGGATAGAATTCCCCCTTTGTTTAAAAAGTTTTTTATCCGCAATTTGCATTTGACCGATCCGTTTGGAAATGCCGGCATACTGCTCATTCCTGAAAACCACCGCCCATTCAAAAATAGGTAGGGCCACATCAAGCGACAAGGGGTAGTGTTCGAGAAAATCTTTGAGGTAAAGATCCATTTCACGCTGATCCAATATGGAATTTTGTTCGCCGTATTTACGTAGATTGCCCATGTTGTAACACATCAAAATCGCCTTTTCTACCGGAGGGACCCCGCTCGATACCAGGTTTTTAACCTGATGCAGGCGAAGGGTTACCGAAATGCTTTTACCCTTTAAAAGTGGGTTGGCACTCAATTGCTCTAAAAATTTGAAATATCTGTTTCTTGTGCCTTTGGTCCAGTCGCAGTCAATCTGAAGCTCGTGATAGTTTTGCTTTCCGGCCTGTTTAACCTTTGCATCTACAAATTTGACAATCCGATCGGCCATCACTTTTGTTTGTATCGTGTCAATCTGATTAAAAACGTTGTTCACAATAAATACAACAGGTATAATATCGACCGTTTTGGGAATGGGATCTGAAAATTTAATGGGCGAAATCGGGACTGGTAATTGCAGATCGGGATTAAAATCTACATCCATAATCCGTACATACAAAGATTTTGATTTAAACTGATCGAGATAGGTGGTTTCTGCTTTTTTGTTCTGGTAATCTGTTTTCCAATAATAAAAAGTAGGGTGCACAATTGATTTTTGCTTACATCCAAAGAAGAGAAATACAGAAATCACTAAAATACTTATCTTGCGCATATCAATTTTATTGAAGCAAAAGTAGTATAAAATGCGGGCAGTTTTACAAAGAGTTACACAGGCAAGTTGCACAGTTGATGACCAGATAACAGGTGTTATTGAAACAGGATTTTTGGTGTTATTGGGGATTGAAGATGCCGATACTGTAGAAGATTTAGAATGGTTGGCGCAAAAAATTATCGGCATGCGTGTTTTTGGCGACGAAAATGGAATGATGAATAAGGCACTTGCAGATGTTGATGGCGATATCCTCCTGATCAGTCAGTTTACCTTATTCGCTTCTACAAAAAAGGGAAACCGACCAGGATTTACCAGGGCAGCCAGACCGGAAGTGGCCATTCCGCTGTATGAAAAGATGATCGAAAAGCTATCAGGTTTATTGGGTAAACAAGTTAAAACCGGAATTTTTGGTGCAGATATGAAAATATCCCTATTGAATGATGGTCCTGTTACGATTATGATAGATACCAAAAATAAAGAATAGTTGAAATTTAAACTGCAGGGCGTAACTAATTGAGCAACTAGCTGTCAAAAATCATAATCAATCTATTTCGAAAAATTGAACTCAAAGGTGATATGAACGATAAAAATCCGAACCGTTTAACGGAATATAGTTGTCTGGTGTTTTTTCTGATCTTAAAATTAGTTTTATCTTTTGTATTGGTTAATTCAGTTTACGAACTGCACCGTGATGAATTCCTCCATTTAGATCAGGCCAACCATTTGGCGGCAGGTTTTACCTCTGTGCCACCTTTAACTTCGCTGTTTTCCTGGTTGATTAAAGCCTTCGGTAGTGGTGTTTTTATGGTAAAGCTGGTTCCCGCATTAATGGGAGCCATTACCATATTATACTGCTGGAAAATTGTCGATTTTTTAAAGGGCAATTTATTGGCCAAATGTTTGGTTGCCGTTGCTTGTCTGTGTTCTTCTCTGTTGCGGTTAAATACGCTTTACCAGCCTAACTCTTTTGATGTTTTGGCCTGGACCGCCATATTTTATTACCTGATAAAATATTTCGATAAAAATGAGGCTAAATATCTGTACTACTTTTCCATTTTTGTTGCCTTAGGTTTTTTAAACAAATACAACATCCTTTTTCTGATTATTGGTTTATTACCAGCCATACTCATCACATCAAAGCGAAAAATATTTGCCGATAAACATCTCTACCTGGCCATTTTACTCGCACTTTTAATCATTTCACCCAATATCATCTGGCAGATTAATAATCACTTTCCGGTACTCAACCACATGAAAATTTTGCAGGCCACACAATTGGTTCATGTCAACCGGATTGATTTTTTTATTGGTCAATTCCTCTTTTTTATCAGTTCGATTTTTATCCTTTTTGCTGGGATTGGAAGTTTGATTTTTTATAAAGATTTCCGGAAATACAATTGGATTATCCTGACCTACACCATTACCCTTATTGTATTTAGTTATTTTAAAGCAAAAGACTATTATGCTTTAGGTTTATATCCTGTATTGCTCGTTTTTGGAGCTGTTTATTTAAGTCGGGTTTTAGCAACGAAATATATAATAACCGGATTGCTTTTTGCATTTAACATAGGTTCCTTTATTTATCTGTTGCCACTTTTGATGCCGGTTTATAGCCCTAAAGAAATCGTTGCCCACCATAAAAGGTTCGAGCGTGGAGGTGCATTGCGCTGGGAAGATGGCCAAAACCATGCATTGCCACAGGATTATGCCGATATGCAAGGCTGGAAAGAATTGGCAAAAATTGTTGATGTTGCCTACGAAAAGGTTAAAGATAAATCAACCCTGCTGGTGCGTGCCGATAATTACGGACAGGCTGGTGCGATCAATTATTATTCGAACTATAAAAATATAAGTGCAGTATCCTATAATGCTGATTATCTATATTGGTTTAAAATGGATAAACCGATCAAAGATTTAATTATGATAACCGGATGGAACGATGAAGATCCGCAACGTAAGCGGGAGCAGCCGTATTTTGGCAAGATTACCAAAATTGGAGAAATAAAAACGCCTTATTCAAGAGAAAGAGGCGCGGGTGTATTTCTGCTCGAAGATGCCAAAACAGAAGTGAGTGGCATCATAAAGTCAGAAATAGAAGAAGAAAAAAGCGATCATTAAGCTTTTGCTGTTTACTTTCTGAACGAATAGATTAGTTAATCTTTTTGATATAAGCATGTTTAATCAGTTAAATGATATATTTGATCCAGATAATAAAATTTTATGAACATAATTAACAATCTCAATTTAAAAAACACCTTGTTTACTTTTAAAAAGCTTAATATATTTTATTTGGCATTAGTATGCCTATTTGTGCTGAGCTGTAAACGGATAGTTAAGGTTGATAAAGAAGAAGTTGCCGGCAGCGACGACAAAGAGGAGGTTTCTACATCAAAGATGCAGGAAATTATGGCTTTAAAGTTGCCGTTAAAAACAGTTACGATAGATAAGCGCTATAATTTAACTATACCGGAGTCTGCTACGGTCGATTTTGCTAAAATTGAACCCCAGGAAGATACCAAGATAGGCAAAGTTGGCTCAATTGATCTGACGAAATTACCCGAGGCCTATTTATCCGTGGCGTTATACAATACTTTTACCCATCACGACGAATTGTATGACGAATACATCCTGATTTTTAAAGAAAATGACCCAAAAAGGTTAACCATCAAGGATATAAAAGAGAATTTTGAAAGGATGGATTTTGTTTATCTGGAAGACGAAAACAGCATCGTTTTTGAGCAGGGTGATAGTTTTTTTACTATTCACTTTGATTATGACGAGGCGAACAAAGCCTATATTTTTTATAAGGCAGAGATGAGCTGGAGTAAAAAATATCCTAAGCAACAAAAAGTCGATCTCTTTTTGCATCTGCTTAAACAGGCCAAAAATTTAACAAACCATAATTATATAAATACAAAGTTTACATCCTGGGATGACTATGTGAAAAATAGCCCGGTAATAGAAATTGAAATAGCAAAGGGCATGTTTAAAAAGCTGGAGAAAGAATTAAAAATATTTTTAGCGAATGATGAAAAAGTTTCGCCCAAAACTCCTGGCAACTATAAATTTGTGTCACTTTATCGCGCTACCAAGCCAAAAGAACTGGCCTTTTATAAATTTATTGATGCGGTGAAAACCAATCAGCTCAGCCAGTTAAAAGATTACGATTTTGGCCGGGAAATTTACGACATCAACAGTGGAAATGACTACAGTGTAAGGGAGCAGGAAGGTTGTTATCTGATCAATTTTTCATCAAAAAAATTCAGTGGCGAACTTCACAAAAGTGATATAACAGTTATTTGCCCTATGGAGTATAAGAACATCAGTTTTTTTATTCAAACCGCAGATGAAATACCGGAGGCTGATACTGATATATTTGTTAAGATGTTCAGTTATTTTAGCAAAAATTATACGCTTGATACCAAATTGAATTAATAACGCCTTAAAACTAAACACATGTTTAAAAATAATTTACTGGCCGCTTTGGTTATTTTGGGTATGGCATCCTGTAATCCGATAGGAGAAAAAGTTGCAGAAGTACCCTTATCGGCCGGCGAAATTGGCGCAGCAGATGCCATTGATTTAAAAAAGGGTGATGTAATCACTATATGGTCTAAAATTTCCGAAAGAAGCGATAAGGATGATGCGCCTTTCAAAGTAAAGTATAATATCGAAAGTAATGGTGAACGCATTATTTTCGATAGTTTGAAAGTAACAGACGGTAATCATATCATTAATGCCGAAAAAACTACCGAATCTTATACAGAAAGCAGCTCGGCAGGTGATAGTACAAAACATTATACCCTAAAACAATTTGAAATCGAGAATAAAAAGATAACCATTCCCCGCGATGGCAAGTACAATTTTGATTTCAAACTTGTAGATGGTGACTATGATTTCTTCAACAACGATATGTTGATCACATTGAGAAAAACAAGATAGTGATAATGCTTTTTCATTTCTTTGGAAATGAAAAAGCATTTAATTCTGTTTACTGAAAACGTTCGATATAAGCTTTAAATTCATCTTCGTTCCGCTGCTCAAAATATTCGGTATAAAAACATTTGTGCAGAATATAATCGATAACATAGTAGAATATAAATGTAGCAAGGGTGCCCAGCCACACAAAAGATATTATTTTATGCTTCAGAAATGATAAAAAGCCATCAGTGAAATCGAATAGGTCTTTAATATCAGAATAGTATAAAATACCCACAGCCAAAAAAGGAACAATTTTAGTGCTGATCTTAAATCTTGATAATAAGATAATTGAGACCACAAAAACAATCAGCTTGTAAAATACCGAAAAATCCCTCATCTGCTTTTCCTTTGAAAAATATTGATAAACATAATACATCACCAATAACGCACAATAAATTGCCAGGTGTATATTCCGTTTCTGTTTTAGGCTTTGGATATAATTACTAATGGATGTTCCGTTTATTTTAGTGTAAATAAGCAGGAAAAATGGCGCCAGGTTTAAAACAGGCAAAACCGACAAGGCGTTTATCACACCATAATATTTTTTTAACGTGTAATTGCGGAACTGGATCAGATTGGCAAAAAACCGCGCTGTTATAAAAAGAAAAATTAAGCCAGAAACCACATTGATCGCAGTTGAAATTTCCAATCCCGAAAATGAGAACGACATCGTGAAAACCGAGGCGCCCATTTCTACAATCAATAAAAGAAATATCGGATAGCTGATTAAAAAGCCCCACTTAAAGAAGTTAACAGAAACCGGCTGCACATCTATTGGATTTACCAGTTGTTTTAAGTTATAAATACGGTTTGATAAATATAAAAATGCAATTAAAACAGAAACGGTTTTAAAAGAAATCAACAAGAAAATGATGCATACTGCAATATCCTTTTGATATAGGGAAGTGCCAACAAAACTGCCGATAAATTTATATAGCGAATCTGGATCGGAAGACAATATAAAGCTGAAAATGATGGTAAAAACAAACTGTGAAATAAGCGACTTTGCTTTCGATATACCATCAGGTTTGGTTTCGGCACAGTAATAAAAAACGGTAAATAAAATAAGGGGAATTAAAAATGTAACGAAATTGAGTATGGTATAAATTTGTTCACTATTGTCGATTTCCATATGGTAATCTAAAAAACCTGCCCATTCTGACTTGAAAATATAATATGGCATAAACAATAACTGGATAATTACTCCTTTAGTAACCATTTTGTTCCTGTAGAAGTACCATGAAAAAACCAGGCTTTCCAAAAACCAGTTTTGCGTGTCCCACAAATAGGTGTAAAATGAAGTTTCAGGGCCATAATTATTGATGAAATAATTGCTGACTTGAAGAAAGGCGATAATGAGGCCCAGCACCCAGATAGAATGAATAGCTCTTTGTTGCTGATTACTGAAGATAGCGGTCATTTAGAGAATTTTATTTAGTATTGTGATTAGCGTTATTTAATAATAAGAATTACGTTGTGGCTAATATATCAAAACTTAGATAGCAAAAATAACTTTTAAAGAAAAATGACCATTAACGAAGCACAGGAAACAGTAGACCGTTGGATTAAAACGACGGGCATCCGGTATTTTAATGAATTAACCAATACTGCCATTTTGATGGAAGAAGTTGGAGAAGTTGCCCGGATTATGGCCCGTAAATACGGCGAACAATCTTTTAAAAAGAGCGATGAAGAGGTAAACCTGGCCGACGAAATGGCCGATGTGATGTTCGTATTAATCTGTTTGGCCAACCAAACCGGTATAAATCTAACGGATGCCTTAGAAAAAAATCTGGAGAAAAAGAGTATCCGCGATGCAGACCGGCATAAGAATAATGAGAAGCTTATATAAATTATTGAGTGATTGAATTTTGGATGAGTGAATAATATCTATAATATTCAATCATTCAAAATTCAATCATTTTTTGGCTTAGCCAATAAACTCCATCAAGGTTCTATACGCTACAAAACGGTTCTTATATCTTTCATTTAGCTCTTCCTGTAGGGCCGGAGCAAATATTTCCTGATAATTATTGTAGTTATCCAATGTTTCGGCAACATACTGGGCGCAATAGGTTACGCCTTCGTTTGGAGAATCTACAACCTTTAACAGGCGATTAGAAACAAACATTCCAGATGCCATAACTTTTGGAATATGAACATCTTGCATCCATTGTAACCACTCTTCGGCAGCTGCATCATCAAGTATAAGGGTAACATTATATAAAAACATAGGACAAAGGTAAATAATATATAATCGTTAAAAAATTGATGATAACGGATTTTATTCTTTAAAGTGGTACCAATCTTTTAAATTTGTCAATCCCATTGTTTAAAGCATGATACGAAGCAACGCCTCTCAAAAAATTGATAACTCTACGCGCAATTACATTTACACAGGCTATCTCACCGCAATTTCCGGGGGGATTTTGGGCCTGGTAATGGGCTGGGATTTAATGAAAGAGAAAAGAACAATTCGCTCTGGTGAAATACGGTTTTCCTATTCGCTAAGCGATAGGCAACATGGCGCCAGAATTTTAATTTTGGCGGGTATCTGTTCCATTTTTTTGCTAACCTTAACTATAATTGCATTGGATATCTAATCCTATCCATATCCTAAATGATTACCATTAGCACTTCATCTACTACCGGAGAACTGGAAGGCATTCTCGAACTTCAACAACAAAATCTAAAGAAGGATTTAACGCCCCAACAGATAAAAGAGCAGGGCTTTGTTACCGTTTCGCACGCGCTTGATGATCTGCAGAAAATGCAACAATATGAGCCTAATATCATCGCAAAAGATGGCGAACGAGTTGCCGCTTATGTACTTGGTATGACTGAACAATCGAAAAATGATATCCCCAGGCTTATCGAAATGTACGAAAGCTTTGATCATATTTCCTATCAGGAAAAGCCTGTTTCAGCGTATCATTATATTGTAGTTGGACAGGTTTGCGTAGGGCAGGATTATCGCGGTAAAGGTTTATTCGATCAATGTTATCAGGCATACAAAGAATATTTTATGCCTAGATACGATTTTGCGATCACCGAGATTGCAAGTATCAACTTACGATCGATGAATGCACATAAACGGATTGGCTTTCAAGTAATTTATACCTACACTGATACTAGCGGGGTAGAATGGAATGTTGTAGTTTGGGACTGGAAAAGGTAGGTTCGCCTGGCGTTTGGAGGTAGGCGTTTGGCACCGATTAACCGATTTCAACAATTAAGCAATAACCATCACTAAACTAAACCCCGTCGCCCCGTAAATTCCTAAACCTTTTCCTGGCTTCGGCGCTAAACATACTTCCCGGATAATCGGTAATCAGTTTTTGGAAATAAATTTTTGCCTGGGCAATGTCATTAAGTTTCTTTTCGTATAGATCGCCCAGGGTAAAGAGTGCATCGTCTGTCCAGATTCCATCTTTAAAATCTTCAGTTACTTTTTTAAGGATATCTGCAGCTTTTTGGATATCGTTTGCTTTAATAAAAATCCTGGCTTTGCTCATCATAATGGCATCAGTTAAACTGTTCTGTGGAAAAGCAATGGCAATACTGTCCATTTTTTTTACCGCACGTTCGGGCAGGTTTCTAAACAATAACATTTCTGCATCAGCATACATTTTTAACGCATTGCTATCTGCTGGTGTTTGAATGTTATCGTTGATCAATAAACTCAGGTTAAGGGCATCATTCGCAATAAGCTGGGAAGTAGCAGCCTTTAGAACCAAACACTGGCCATTGCTGTATTCGAAATTGCCCTGATAAAAAGAAAGTTTAGCGCTTCTAAAACGCGCTTCGTTGCCCACAGGCTGACCTTCAAACTGCTTGCTTACCTGCTCGTATACCAGAAAAGCTTCCCATGGCTGGTTGGTTAAAATGTAAATATCGCCTAAATCCAGTTTCAGTTGACCAAGCTCCTGATCATTAATACCTGGCATTTTTATCGCCTCTTCTAACTCTTTTTCTGCATTGCTAGGCTGATTTAAATAGTAAGCCTGTAGATTGGCCAGTTTTTTAATCGCGAAAAGTGTATTTCTGTTTTTGCCGTTTTCTTCCAATAATGCCTGATAATCTTTTGCCAGCAGATCAAGATCGGCTATAGTGTATTTCCCGTTGGTACGCAGGTTATACTTGGTGTTCAGCATTTCGATTTTGGAAGGCAGATAATACTGGTTATCCTTTCCTTTGGTTAACAGATAATCGTAAGCTTTAATGGCCGTTTCGTAAGCACCATTATCGACAAAAGTATAAATGGCATTAAATAAAGTGCCTCCATCCGCCTTGGTGCGTTTATCAAAAGCAATTAATTGGCGCAGGGCCATATCAAATTCCTGTTGCTGGATGTAATTCCAGGTAAGCAATTGTATATAAATTTCAGCGTCTGGTTCTTTCTGGATCTTTTTTAAAATGGCTGCCTGAAAGGTCTGATAATCATTTTTATCTTCAAAAATAGAGGCCAGTACAGCTTCGGCCTGTGGTAAAAGCTGTGGCATGGTACCCATAGCATCCAGATACTCTTGCATCAGCATGGGCTTGTCCTTTTTAAAACGATAGATGTTCAATAGTTCAAAAGCAAATAACTGATCATTGCCCAACAGTTTTCTTCCCTGTTTAAAAGTTTGAACAGCAAAGTCATAATTTTCAAAACGGTAAAAGCTATTGGCTAAATTCCTAATCTTAAATTCGTCTTTCGGAAGTTTGCCAATCACCTCAGTAAACATCTTGTTTGCCGCTTGCACATCCCCCTTTTCCTGATAAAGTTTGCCCAGTGCTATGGGATAAAGATCACTCTGTGGACTTTTCCTGATTTCCTTTTTTACTAATTTTTCGGCAACATCATAGCGCTTCAATTTTACAAGTGTATTGAAATAGATATCGAAATAGGCCTCGTTATCGGGAATGGAATAGAGTTTTTCGAGCAGAACAACTGCCTTTTCATAGTCACCATCCTGGTAATATTGAATGGCTAAAGTACTTTCATCGGGTGCAACCTGTTGGTTGGGACGGAAAATCTGTGCGTCGGCCCCAAATGTCAACAGTAAGAATATGATGAATAGTAAGCGGTTCATAAACCCTAAATTATAAGTTTTAAATGTAACATTTTAATACATCTTTAGCTAAAGCGCCAATTGATATTAAACGTATTTTAAATGTTACCTGTATTTTATTTTGTAGCTATTTTATAAATACTAAATTGAACCACGACTTATTATTGTTTGCATAAGTAACATTGTTGGTGTAAATCGCGGTAAAGTTGTTATGATACTTATTTTTGTCATCCCGTAAAGGATTTATTTATGCTAAAAAGGATTTTTCTATTGTTTATGGTTGCATTGATTTGGGCTTGTAAAGGCTCGAACGATGACACTATTCCTGTAGACGATTTTTTTAAAACACAGGATAAAGCCTATTACCGGATTTCTCCTGACGGGAAGAGCCTGTCTTATTTAAAACTTCAGGATAAAAAACTCGATCTTTTTGTAGAAGAGCTCGCTACGGGCAACAGCATTCAACTTACCCATTTAAATGGAAAAAATATTGGCTTTCAATTCTGGACGAGTAATAATGAATTGATTTATTCCACCGAAGATGGATCTAAAGAACGCAGATCTGATATTTTCGTGATCAATAAAGATGGAAGCAAACAGGTACAGTTGAGCGCCAATGAAAAAAACCGGTTAAAGGTAATAGAAGACCAACTAATTGATGATAAATATATTATTGTGGCCTCAAACAAACGCGATTCGACGGTTTTTGATGTATATCGCCTAAATATACGCGATGGAAAAATGGAGGTTGTGGCAAAAAATCCTGGTAATATTACCAGATGGATGACTGATAGTAAAGGCGTGCTTAAAATTGCCGTGGCCAGTGATGGGGTGAATGAAACCTTAATGTACCGCGAAAAGGAAGATCAGGCTTTTGCACCAGTGATGACCAATAATTTTGAGACCACTTTCCAGCCAATCGCATTTTCGGAAGACCAGCCCAATGTATTGTATGCGATCTCTAGTGTTAACCGCGATAAAAATGCATTGGTGGCCATTGATTTAAAAAGCGGAAAAGAAAAACAGGCTCTTTTTGCAAACGATACCTTAAACGTGGTAGACGCAACCTATTCGCGTTTTCGAAAAAAAATGCTTTTTGCAACCTGCGAAACCTGGAAAAGAGAAAAATATTATCTTGATGACAGTACTAAAGTGGCTTACTCTAGAATAGATAAACTTTTACCTGGCACCGAATGGGTAATTCTGGATAAGGATAAAACGGATAAAGTATTTGTAATACGGACTTTTACCGATAAAAACCCTGGTTCTTATTATCTGTACACAGCCAGTGAAAATAAGCTTAAAAAACTTACGGATGTGAGCCCTTCCATTAAACCGGAAGACATGAATGCCATGAAACCGATCAGTTTCAAAAGCCGTGATGGTTTAACCATTAATGGTTATTTAACCCTGCCTAAAAATAAAAAGCCGGTTAATTTACCTGTGGTGGTGTTGCCACATAATGGCCCCAAATCGAGAAACAGTTGGGGATATAATGCCGAAGTGCAGTTTTTAGCCAACCGCGGTTATGCTGTTCTGCAGGTAAATTACCGTGGCTCTACAGGTTATGGGAAATCGTTTTATGCTGCGGGTTTTAAACAATGGAGTGATAAAATACAGGAAGATGTTAACGATGGTGTTAAATGGTTAATTGGCGAAAAAATTGCCAATCCTAAAAAAATTGCCATTTATGGTAATGGTTTTGGAGGTTATATTGCGCTAAATTGTTTGTATAAAAATCCCGATATTTATAAATGTGGTGGATCAAATTCTGGCGTGATTAACCTGTTTAGTTACCTAAAAACCTTTCCTCCATATTTAAAGGCGAAATTACAGATGTATTACGAAATTGTAGGTAATCCGATAACCGAAACTGATTATATGCGTTTTGCATCACCAGTGTTTCATGCAGACCGGTTTAAGGCACCTATTTTTATTGCTCAAAACCCCAAAGACCCTAGTGTGAATGTTGCGGAAGGGGTACAGTTTATCAAAGAGCTTAAAAAACGAAATGTTCAGGTTACCTATATCGAAAAGGAGGAGGGCCCAGATCCAGTGGTACGCCAGCAGAGCAGAACAGCCTTGTACAAAGCCTTAGAAGAGTTTTTAAAGGAAAATCTAGGTAAAAAATAGATATGGCCTTAGATAAGAAAAGCAGTTACCGTAAAAATTTCTCCCTTGGTGTAACTTTCATTGTACTCATTTCCATTCTTTTTATCCTTTCGCTTTTCCTGGCATTTAACTACAGTAAAAAATCGATAGAGAATGATTTTGTATCGGAAAAGGTAAATGTGCTGGAGCAAAGTATTAAGCCCTATAACGACTTTTTTCAGAACAAAATGCCTGAAATTTCCTATTATAATGGCTTTTTGGATTCCTCTACCGCATCCAAGTTTGTGGATACGGTGATGTTAAAATATCCCTTTATTTCGAAGGTTACCTTTTACGATACAGAAGTAAAGAATGTTCCGGTTAAAGATGGTATCAATGCAAACCACCTGGGTATTGGTCCCAAATCTATCTATCAGTTTGGTAAAGGGATACAACCCGATTCGGTAAAGCTATACTCGGAAGATGATACCCGCTCTTTTGCAGTAGGTAGCGATTTTAACGCAATCGCAATCAAACTGGCTACTTTTGTTGAAGATCTGGATACCGCATCGGTACCCACACAAGAAGAACTGTTCACCAATTTTTCTATTGTTAATTCCAACGAAAATAAAATCACCTACCTTAATATACCCCGTAGAGAAGATTTAAGGAATTATAAGGATATGATTAGGCGCAAGCTTAGCCCTGCACCGGTTTATCAGCAGGATGTAATGGTTTTTAAGTTAGATGCGCATAAAATCAAGGTGGTGAATACAAGGCCTTTATTGTACCAAAGTATCAGGATTGAACCGCTTACCTATGATCCGATCGATACTTCTGATGAAAATATTACCACAGAAATAGCCTTGCCCGGTGCATTTTCGGATTTTAAGTTTTACTTTCTTTCCTCCAAATCGTACATCAAAAAAGAGATTTTTATTTACTTCATGCCAATTGCCCTGGTACTTTTGTTGGTTTATGGTGTGCTTTTATTGGTTGCCTTTTTAATTTACCGTAACCTGAACATCAACAGTAAAATGTTTAAGCTGCAATACGACTTTGTAAATAATCTTACACATGAATTTAAAACGCCTGTTAGCGTCATTAAAATTGCAGGCAACAACATTAAAAGCGCTACAGCTTTAACGCAGCGCGAGCAGCAGCTTTATGGTAAAATACTAGATGAAGAAGCCGATAAACTGAATGGTTTAATGAACAAACTACTGGCTTTTACCCAGATCGAGAATAAGGCGATCAAACTCAACCACGAGGAAGTTAATATTGTTGATTTTATAGAAAGCACTATCGAATCGCATACCTTAAAACATCCCGATTTTAAAATGACTTATGAGGTGCTGGGCTTTAAAACCTTTATTACCGATCCTGTGTTATTGGGGAGTTTGTTCGATAATTTGGCTGAAAATGCCTATAAATATTCGAAACCTGATCAGAAAAAATTACATATCAGCGCAAAACTGATTAAAGGGGTGCTGGTTTTCCGTTTTACGGATAAAGGGATAGGTATCGCATCGTCAGAATTAAACAATATATTTAAGAAGTTTTTCAGAATTCAGAATGAATATAACCAAATGGGAAGTGTAGGCTTGGGTTTGGCATTCTGCAAAGAACTGGTTAACTTTATGGATGGAGAAATCTCTGTAAAAAGTAAAGTAGGGAGCGGCACTGAATTTAAGATCGTGCTGCCATATAATAGTTAAATTTTAATAGTTGAAATGTTAAATCTTGCAAGGTTGAATTTAACCTTGAAACTTTTCAACTTTGCAACAGCATTAAAACACACATACATGTCTAAAGAAGTAAAAATATTAATCGTAGAAGATGATGAAAATCTTCGCTTTCTTGTAGCTCACCGTTTAAAAGGAGAAGGGTACACCGTACTCGAAGCAAATGATGGCGAAGCTGGTGAAAGAATGATTTTGGCCGACCAGCCTGATATTGTTTTATTGGACTGGATGATGCCAGGTAAACAAGGTGCTGAAGTTTGCGAGAATGTGCGCAAGCAGGGTTTTGAGAACCTGATCATCATGATGACAGCTAAGGCACAGGATGTGGATAAAATCGACGCCTATAACTTTGGTGCATCTGATTATATCACCAAACCATTTAATATGGATGTTTTAGTGGCCATGTTAGAAAGTAAGGTGAAATTCATTGTCAATAAAGATACAGCCGAAATCCACCGTTTTGGCAATATGGAACACCATCCAAACATTCATACTTTGTTTAGGGATGGAAAGAAAATAGAATTAACCATATTGGAAAACCGTATCCTGCTTTATTTCTTGCGTAATCCGGGTAAGGTAATCAACCGCGACGAATTAATGTTGGTGGTGTGGGGTTATAATTCTGATGTAAATACCAGAACACTTGATATGCACATTGTACGCTTGCGTAAGAAGATCGAACTGAATCCTGATAATCCTCAGCTTTTACAAACTGTTAGGGGCGTAGGATACCGTTTTAACGCGGGATAAATAATTATTGAATGATTGAGTTTTGAATGATTGAATGTTTAGGCACCATGCCAGAATATTCAATCATTCAAAACTCAATCATTCGAAATTCAATCATTTTAGACCTAGCGCGATATTCCCTCATTTAATCATTCAAAATCAATCATTATTAATTTAAGCTCTCTGACCGGTTATATATGCTTGTCAGATGGTAACATCTGACATCACTATGCTCTCTTCAAGGTAAAAATCGTGATCTCTGGTAAAATACCAACCCTGCCCGGATAACCTAAAAAACCATAACCTACATTAACGTAAAGCTGTTGTTTTTGCTCCTGGTATAAACCTGCCCATTCTTTGTAGATGTATTGTACCGGGCTCCATTGAAATTCTTTTAAACGAACACCAAACTGCATCCCGTGCGTGTGACCGCTAAACATGGCATCTATTTGCGGATATTTTTGTAAAACTTCTCCTCGCCAGTGCGAAGGATCGTGACTTAGCAAAAGTTTAACTGGTAAATCATCTGTATTTTGAACAGCCAGTTCCATTTTTCCATATCTAGGAAAACGGCCCATTCCCCAGTTCTCAATGCCCAGAATACCTATTTCTTCGCCATCTACCTTCAACCTGCGGTTTTCATTCATCAATAAATCGTAACCCATTACTTTATGTACATCAACCATATCTTTCAGGTTTTTTACTTTGGCTGGAGAAGATTCCTTGCCGAAATAATAATCACCATAATCATGATTTCCCAATGATGAATATACACCTAACGGCGCTTTTACTTTCGAAAATATATCCTGATAATCTTTTACTTCGTTGGTGAGGTTGTTCACTAAATCGCCTGTAAAAAAAATGAAATCTGGTTTTTCCTTTAAGAGCATTTCTACGCCGCCTTTTACGGCAGTTTTGTTATAAAAACTTCCGGAGTGGATATCAGAAATCTGTCCCATGGTGATGCCGTCGAATGCCTTTGGCAGGTTGGGCAGGATTAAATTCACTCTCCTCACCTGATAATCGTAAGCTCCTGAAATAATGCCCCAGCTCAATGATGTTAGAGGAACAGCTGCGGCCACCAAACCCGCTTTAACTAAAAACTCAGAACGGGAAATAGGTTCTGCCGCGGCAGATGTTGCTATAGGTTGTGTAGTCGAAACTTCATTCTTTTTATTTCTTTTAAAAATCTTGATAAATAACCTGCGTAAATCATCCAGTACCAAAAAGGGCAACATGGCCAGTTTGCAGGCTACAGTTAAAAAGAATGCTACTAGAATGATGGCTCTTAGGGTAAGAAAAAGATTAAGGTAAATACCACAAAACACACCAATAATTAATAGTATGCTATATGTCCAGTAAGCAATAGCAAATACTTTTTTTGTGTTTGGTTTCCATTTTTTAAAAACGGCAATAATGGCTTTAAAGCAGTAAATATCAAATGCAATAATAAAAATGCAGTCGACAATGATAAAAGGTAATCTTCCCATTATGTATTCGGGTTTATAAATAAAAAAGCTTTGACAGATATTCTCCTAAAGGAAGAATTTGTCAAAGCTAATCAAATTAGATAAATTCAATATTATCTGAAATCGTCTTCATCCTCTTCTTCGTCGAATTCGGCGTTAAATAAACTGCCAAACATATCCGAAAAGCCGAAGCCGCCGTTTAAATAATTTTTGCTTAGCTGCGAGTATTCTGCCAGGCCATGTAATACGAACTCCATTAACAATAAAGTTTGATTTTCGCTTAATTTTGGATGGAATTTTTTAACCAGATCGTATAGGTTTGGTACCAGCATTAATGCTTTTTTATACTGTGCATTGGTTAAAGCATCGGTAACATCAACGTTGTTGCCTTCAGTAAACCATTCGGTTACTTCGGTATAAGGGTTGGCTGTTTTGCTCTTTTTCGCTTTTTCCGGGTCAGGGAAGTAACGTGCAAATAAGGTTTTAACGGCTTTACCGATTAAGGTGGTAGCCACGTGCGCAGGCCCTTCCAGCTCACCTTCATAAACCAGCTCTATTTTACCTGTTATAGCAGGAATAATTCCAGCTAAGTCGGATAAACGCACAAAAGTATTTTTCTCACCTGCAATCAACATTCTTCTTTCGGCAGTGCTGATTAAGTTTTCGTAAGCTGAAATGGTTAACCTTGCCGAAACACCTGATTTTTGATCAATATATTCGCTTTTACGCGCCTCAAAAGCAATCTGCTCTATTAAATCTTTCACCAAACCGTCGGCTTCAATATTGGCTTTTTGATCGGCCGTTAATTTAGCTTCCTGAAAAGTAATTTTGCGCGAAATCTCAATACTCTTAGGATAGTGGGTTAAAATCTGACTTTCAATTCTATCTTTCAAAGGGGTTACAATGCTTCCACGGTTGGTATAATCTTCAGGATTTGCTGTAAATACAAACTGGATATCCAGTGGTAAACGCAATTTGAAACCACGGATCTGAATGTCTTTTTCCTGCAGCATATTAAATAATGCTACCTGGATACGCGCCTGTAAATCTGGAAGCTCATTAATCACGAATATACCGCGGTGTGCGCGTGGAATTAAACCAAAGTGAATTACACGTTCATCATTGTAGGTTAATTTCAATGTTGCGGCTTTTATAGGGTCAACATCTCCAATTAAATCGGCAACGGTAACATCTGGTGTAGCCAGTTTTTCGGTATATCTTTCGCTGCGGTGCAGCCAGGCAATTTCGGTATCATCACCTTTTATGGCAATTTCGTTTTTGGCATACCACGAGATCGGATTCAAGGGATCATCGAAAATCTCGCTTCCGGCAACGTAAGGTACATACTCATCCAGTAAGTTTACCATTAAACGGGCAATCCGTGTTTTCGCCTGTCCACGTAAACCTAAAAGTAAAATATTATGACGTGATAAAATGGCAGTCTGCAATTCAGGAATAACCGTTTCATCGTAACCGATAATGCCTTCAAACTCGGTTTTTTTATCGCGGAGCACTTTAATCAGATTTTCTCTGAGTTCTTCTTTAACGCTTCTTGATGTATAATTTGTAGCCTTTAACTGGCCTAATGTTGTATTTTGCATATATGGGATCTATACTATTCGTTATTTACGCTTCAATTTTTTCATAAACTCACCAATTGCCGGCTGAAGTTCTTTGAAAAGTTCAAGGTCTCTGTTTTTTAAAACTACTTCTGTAAACATTTTCAAACCAATAGCAAACTCAGTACTTTGATTTTCGTCATCAAAAATGTTTTTGCTTTTAATGGCATTTATAATGCTAAATATATTGTCGTGGTTATCAAACTCAAGTGTTAAAGGTGCATTTCTGATGTCTTCTTCTCTTGCTAAAGATATTTCTTCTAATGTTAACTTATATCTGTTTGTGCGTTTAGCCATATTAATTGATATGAGGTTCACCATGATTGTAAATTGCCGTTAAGCAACATATCTTCCGACTCATGACTTATTTAACTGTTTTTCTTCTGTTTTTAATATAATCTTCAAAAATGTACTCGCCTAAGCCTGTTAATGAGCTATAAAAGGCCCTTCCGCCATTAATCTCGGTAAACTGGCGGACAAATTGTTGTAAATACGGGTCTTTGGCAATCATGAAGGTGGTGATCGGGATTTTTAACCGCTTGCATTGAGCCGCCATATTTAAGGTTTTATTAATCACCTTTCTATCCAAGCCCATACTGTTTTTATAGTATTTGCCATTTTCTTTCAGGCAGGTTGGTTTTCCATCCGTGATCATGAAAATCTGCTTGTTGTGCGTTTTCCTTCGGCGGAGTAAATCTGCAGCCAACTCTAAACCTGCATAGGTATTGGTGTGGTAAGGGCCAACCTGTAAGTAAGGCAGGTCCTTCACGCTGATTGGCCAGGCATCATTTCCAAAAACAACAATATCTAAAGTATCTTTAGGATATTTCGTCTTGATGAGTTCTGCTAAGGCCATTGCAACCTTTTTGGCAGGCGTAATCCGATCTTCACCATATAAAATCATCGAGTGCGAAATATCGATCATCAATACCGTTGATGTTAAGGTTTTAAAATCCTTTTCCTCCACTTCCAAATCCCGGTCGGTTAAAGTGAAATCGCCAATGCCGTGGTTAATCTGTGCATTTTGGATGGAGGCGGTCATGTCGATCTGGTCTAAACTGTCGCCAAAACTGTATTCACGCCTATCGGCATTTTTCTCTTCGCCAATACCCGATTGGTCACTATTGTGGTTTCCCCGGCCAGATTTTTTCAGTTTCCCAAAAATTTCGTCTAAGGCAGATTTGCGGATTGTCTGTTCCGTTTTGGCTGTAATTTTAAACTCTCCCGATTGATTGTCTTCGGTCAGATAACCTTTGTCTTTCAGGTCGTCGATAAAATTACCGATACCATAATCGTTGTTGGTTAATTTATATTGTTTATCGAGCTCGTTCAGCCAGCTTAAAGCCTCTGCTGCATCTCCTGCTGTATAGTTTAGCAATTCGCTAAATAATTTCAGCAACTCATCGAACCCACCCTTTGGCGTATCGCCAGGCTTGTAATCAGAAAAACGAAAACCTCTCATGTGCTTGTATTAACGATTTATCGAAGATAAAAGTTTCGATTTGCATTAATTTAAGCGGGGTGTCATATTTGGAGCGGAGTGCAGACCCGCAGGTTTCAAAAACCTGCGAGGTCTTTAAAAGCTTACCCCAATGCCATATGGTAAATCTTTTTATTATAATCAGGATTAGCGCCAGTTTGTGAAGCCACAAAAGCACCAACTTTGCAGGCATTATCCAAAGTGGTTTCCATAGGATAACCTTGCAGGTAGCAGGCAATAAACGTAGCTAAAAAAGCATCGCCGGCACCAACGGTATCGGCTACCTGTACTTTGTAACCCGCGTGTTTAAACAATTTGCCATCTTTTAGTACACATGCGCCTTTATCGCCAAGTGTTAAGCAGATGATTTCGATATTAAACTGACTGGAAAGTTGTTTTAAAAGTTGTTCGTCTGTATTGCCAGTTAAACTAAACGATTGTTTAACCCATACAATTTCATCCTCGTTTATTTTAAGGATATCAGCTTTTGCCAATAGTTCAGCGATTAATTCTTTCTCGAAGAATGGAGCGCGTAAGTTGATGTCGAAGATTTTGGTTTTAGCATTTTCCAAAAGCGCAAGAATAGTTTTTTTAGATTGCTCCTCCCTGCAGGTTAAACTACAATATACCAAAGCATCGGCCGCTTTTACGGCGGCTATGTTTTCATCAGTTATTTTAATGTCGTCCCATGCCACGGGCTGTTTTATGGTATAGGTAGCCTGATGGTTTTCATCAAGCTGTACCACAACAGTGCTGGTAGGCAATTTGCTGTTTACCTGAATCAGATCACTTGCAAAATGGTTGTATGCTAAAAAGTTCAATAACTCTTTGCCATTATCATCATCACCAACAGCGCTGATGAAACTGCTTTCTATACTTTGTTTGTGTAAATTAAGCGCAACGTTCATGCTCGAGCCGCCAGCCTTTTTCCCCTCCGGGAAAACATCCCAAAGTATTTCGCCAATTGTAATTACTTTATTTTGCATAGCAGATTTATAGATATGTAAATAAAGAATTTTTACCCATGGAACAAAATAATTTGTTTCATATCTTTAATTTTTACCTCAATTTCAATAACTATGAAAAAAACACTTCTTATCGCCTTGCTATTAGTCTCATTTGGCACCTACGCCCAGAATGCAAAAGATAAACAAGCCATACTCAATCTGCTCGAAAAGCAACGTAACGACTGGAACAAAGGCGATGTTGAAGCTTTTATGCAAGGTTATGTAAAATCAGACAGTTTACTTTTTGTAGGTAAAAGCGGACCAACCTACGGTTGGCAAAAAACACTGGATAATTATAAGAAGGGCTATCCCGATAAATCGGCAATGGGGTTTTTGGTATTCGGGATAAAAAAGGTCGATTTTTTAAACCCTGATCTTGCTTTTGTATTGGGCAGTTGGAATGTTAAACGCGAAAAAGACGAACTTAAAGGATATTTTACACTCTTGATCAGAAAAATTAATGGAGAGTGGAAAGTAGTTGCCGATCATAGCAGTTAAGGATGGAAAATGTGAGATGGAAAATGGATGAGGTGAATCGTCATGATGAAACACAACTATATACTCCTCGTTTGTAACGAGGATTCGCGGGAACAGCATTTTTAATGCTGTGTGTATAAGTATAATGGCGATAAAACCGCCTCTCTCATGCATCCCCGTTGCAAACGGGGATGCATGATTCAGTTTATTCCCCCAACTTAAAATCCTTATAATAATAATCCTTGTCTGCATCTGTCAACTGTCGGATTACCCTGCACGGGTTTCCTGCGGCAAAAACATTATCCGGGATATTCCTGGTAACGATACTGCCCGATCCGATCACTACATTTGACCCGATGGTAACACCTGGATTAATTACTACATTGCCACCGATCCAAACACTGTTGCCAATGATAACTTCCTGTGCCCATTCATATTCCTGATCTCTCAAATGCGCATGAATAGGATGTCCTGCGGTATAAATGGCAACGTTAGGGGCAATAAAAACACTACTGCCAATCCGTACTTTAGCACAGTCTAAAATAACAAGGTTAAAATTTGCATAAAAATTATCGCCGATTTCGATATTATAGCCATAATCACATCTAAATGGAGGTTCAACATAAAACATCCTTTCTGTTTTTCCGAATAGCTTTTTTAGTAATTCTTTACGCTGTTTGATAAATTTTGGTGCGAGGTTATTAAACTCGAAAACGAGTTCGCGTGCTTTTAACCTTTCCTTAGAAAGTTCTTCGCCTCCGGCTTGATAGGCCTTGCCTGCCAGCATTTTTTCTTTTTCGCTAAGTATGTTATTTTCCATTGGTATCTGATTTTTTAAACTGATGCTAAAACTAAAAGTTTGCACAATAATAACAAAAAACGGGGCTATCGTTACCGATGCCCCGTTGTATTTTAAATTTCTATCATTTTTATGGCCTGCCTTTGGCTAAAGCTCTTTCAGCAATTTTGACTGCTTTTTTCTCTCTCCAATGCGCATATTTTTCTTTAAAGGTCATTTTAATCAAACTGTCAATTGCACCGTGCGTAAATAAACTCCATACGCTGGCTACTTTGCGGGTAATCGATTGGTCCCAGGCCCTTAAACTTAATGAAAATGAGCCATCCAGATATTTCATCCAGTGCCACATGCCTGTAGGCATAAATAAAGTATCGCCATGCTCTAAAAAAACTTCGTAACCTTCTACACCGTTTAACGCAGGGAATTTTTCGAAATCAGGGTTGGCCACATCGTAATCTTCCAAAGCATAAGTTGCATTTGGCAAACAGTACAACCTATCTTTCCATTTGTTATCGAATAAAACAATATGTTTTCTGCCGCCAAAGTGTGTATGGAAAATGTGTGGCAAATCGATATCGTAATGTAAAAAGGTTACCGAGTTAGAACCACCAAAAAACATGGCAGGCATACTTTCGATAAAGCCACCCATTAAATCTTTGGGGATTTTTACATCATTGATTAAACTAGGAACTTTCTTAAACAGGTTAAAAAAGAATATCCTCAGTTCGGTTGGTTCACGCTTGATCAGATCAAGGTAATCGCCAAATTTCATGTGCGCGGTAGCCGCATTGATCGGTTTGGATGGATCTGCTTTAGAGTTATCATAAAGTGGAACTTCCAGTTCACCGCCAATTTCTTTTAAATATTCAGTTGTCCATTTTTCTCTGGCAGGCCAATCTTTAGTTAGGCCTTTGATTACTAACGGACGTTTAGTTTTCAGATAATTTTTCTTAAAATCTTCGGGAGTGATGCTCTCAACGATATCAACAGGTTTTAAAATGAAACTCATGCGCTTAAAATCGGTTATTTGTGCCGAACAACAAATGTGTAAATTTTATTTTACAAAATCGATGTTAACAGGTAAATGTGACTAAAATTACGTAATCTAAATTAGCAAATACTTAACAATTTAGTAATTACGCCTCAACTTTATTTTTAACAATTTCAGCATAGGCTGCATCCCACAAATCAATCCTTTTCTGTAAGGCCTGTTTTGTGGTTTCTTCTGCTTCTGACCAAAAGGCTTCATCCTTCTCACAAAGCTTCTCTGTCATCGAAAGCGCCAAATGGCTATGGTGGTCGCCATCTACTTCAATATGGCGTTCTAAGTAATATTTAAAAATCGATACCTTGTCTGCCTGTGTGCTGTTCAGATCATTTACCATGCTAAAAAACATGTTAGGTATTAAATCTTCCCGGCCAAAGGTAAAACTTGCAGCCTGTAAATGTGTTTTTCCGCTGTTGATGGTTTCGAAAGTGGCATTTACAAAGTCTTTTGCACTTGCAGGCACATTAGCTATATCGAAAGCTTCACTAAAGCTTTTGCCGTTTATCAGTTCATTTAAAAAGGCCTTAATCGGTCTGGTATTGGCTCCGCATTGATCCATTGCATCTAAATAGAGTTCGAAATGACTTTTAATGGCTCCATCTGCATCAACATCCGATTCTTCACCAGCCACAATTTCATTAATCAGTTGGCGGGTAACAGGGTCGCCAACCGGGAACCAAGGTAGGGTAGTGCAGGTTAAGTTAATCTGTAAAGCTTTAAGCAACGACATGAAATCCCAAACGGCAAAAATGTGGTGCTCCATAAAAATCTGGAGATCTTCCAGTTCGCTAATGGCCGAATAAACTTTATGGTTAATGATCTCTTGCTTAACCGGCTCTATTATTTCCTGAATTTTTATAATATTGGGATGCATGTATGGAATTTTTTAATGACTGAGTTTTGAATGAGTGAATTTAAAATTTTGAAAGAGAGAAAGATTAAACTAGCATCACAAAACATGCCCATCCGATCATTCTCTCATCCAATAATTATTATTTCGGTAAATTCTTTTCTTGAGTTTTGCCTGCTATTAATCAGTAGGTTTATTTTCTATCTATAATGCGATATATTTTTTTTAAGCTGCCAAATTTAAGCATCATAATTAAATGTAGAACAAAGCTGTTCTAATAATAAACTTGTAAAAACTGAAAATTATAAATAGCTGACAATTAAACAATAAAAAAACGTTCTTGCGGTAAGCAAGAACGTTCATGTATAAATCACCTGGAATATGATTTATGTTTTTAATAAGGATAGCTTTCAAATATTATTTTGGCATTAAAACAGTGTCGATTACATGAATCACACCATTTTTTTGATACACATCAGCGATTGTTACGGTGCTCATTCCGCCTTTTTCATCTTTTAAAACCAATTTTTTGCCTTCCATCCAAGCCCAAAGTTTTCCACCTTGTACTGTAGTTAGTTCTGCTTTACCACCGCCCGCTTTAATCGCTTTTGCAATGGCTTTGCTATCCATTTTACCGGCAACAACATGGTAAGTTAAAATAGTTGTTAGCATTGCTTTGTTTTCTGGTTTAACCAAATTGTCAACAGTTCCTGCAGGAAGTTTATCAAATGCAGCGTTAGTTGGTGCAAAAACAGTGAAAGGACCAGCGCTTTTTAAGGTTTCTACTAAACCTGCTGCTTTAACTGCTGCAACTAGTGTTGTATGGTCTTTTGAGTTTACGGCATTGTCTACAATATCTTTAGTTGAATACATTGCTGCTCCACCAACCATTGGGTTTTTTTGAGCGTAAACTTGAGTGGTGAATGCCATTGTAATTACGGCAAATACGGATAAGATTAAATTTTTCATTATTTCTAATTTTTAAGTTTCTGTTATTTGATTCCATTTACGACGGCTTACAGATGCTTGGTTTTTAGAAATGAAAATTATTATTTAATCTATTGATTATTAGTTCTTTAATTTTTTTTACAAATGTGATTTAGTACTTCTCCGGATGGGGCAGTCTCACTTTTCGCCGAATCTTTTGGATGTTCTTCGGCTCCACTCAGAATAACAGTTAAAAGGATCTCACTTCAATTGGATTTAGGTAAGTTGTCTTCTTCTCTAAGTCGCATCCATTGCGAAAATCGTTGGTCGCGCTTATCGCCAACCGCAATACGCAAAGCTAATTTACCTTGGCTGTTCTCACTTTTTTAGAAAAAATCTTTGGGAAAAAACGCTTTAACAATACAGCTCTGGTTTCTTTTCCGCCGATATAAACTTCTTCTTTTTTGCTTTTAATTGCTAATACAATTTGCTTGGCACATTCGGCAGGAGTCATGGCATTTTCATGTGCATCCCCCATCATATTTAGTGGATTTCCGTCTCCGGTAAGCGCATTATAGGTCACATTTGTTTTGATAAAACCTGGACATACAATGGTAATATCGATATTTTGATCATAGACTTCCGAACGAAGGGAATCGAAATAACCATGCAAAGCATGTTTTGAGGCTGCGTAAGCAGAGCGGAATTTTGTGCCAAATTTTCCAACAAGACTACTGATTGCAACAATTTGTCCGCCACCGTTTTCGATCATTAAAGGCAGAACCGCTTTGCTCAGTATAACTGTTCCCCAGAAATTGGTATCCATAATCTGTTGCTCAGTTTGTAAGTTGGTTTCCAGCGCTAAACTTCTCTGGCTTACACCACCGCTATTGATCAGTAAATCTATTTTGCCAAAAATGCGTATCGCGTCGGCAGCTTTGCTTTCGAGTGTTGCAATTTCGCTCAGATCGAATGGCAAGACATGTACATTAAAAGAATTTTGACAGTTGCCTTTTACACGAAAAAGCTCATCGCGGTTTCTTCCCGATATAATCAGTTTGTCGCCAGCTTTAAAATGTTCATATACCAGTGCCTCGCCAATACCTGATGATGCGCCTGTAATCCATACAATTTTTGACATAGATATATAATTATTGAATTAGAGAATGATTGAATGACAGAATGATGGACTTGTGTTACGAAGCATTCTCTCATTCAAAACTCATTTATTCTCTAATTCGTTCCTTTACTCATTTTCTGCTACAATAAACAATTCAGAAGCAATATGATCGGCAAATAGTTTCCCATTCTGACTTAAGCAGATTTTATCTCTTTCAATGATCAGCCAATCTTTATCATCGAAATTTTTTAGGTTATGTTTTGTCTCTTCTAAAAAGTCTTTCCCGAAATCGGTATTTATTTTTTGCAGATCAGTTCCCCACACCGTCCGGAGTGAGGTCATGATATATTCGTTAAACCTATCGTTCAGGCTTAATTCCTCAACAATTTCAGGGAGTTTGTTATTCCCTAAAGTTTCGATATATAAAGTGTTATTTGCAGGGTTCATGTATCGGTTTTGACCGTCGAAGCCATGTGCTGACGGCCCAACGCCGATATAATCTACACCTTTCCAGTAATTGGTATTGTGTACCGCATAATGCTTTGGTTTAGCAAAATTAGAAATTTCGTAGTGTTCAAAGCCAGCTTCAACCAATTTGTCCATCAAAATTATGAACTGGGCCGCACTTTGGTTATCACTTACAGGCGTTTGTTTTTTGTTTTTAATGGCATGTGCTAAAGCTGTTCTTGGCTCAACAGTTAAAGCATACGCAGAAATATGCGGAACTTCCAGTTCAATGGCTTTCTGAATATTGTTCAACCATTTCTGATCGGTGAGTAATGGATATCCGTAAATTAAATCAAGGGTTAGATTTTCGAATCCTGCATCCTGGCTTCTTCTGATACAATCTTCAGCTTCTCTGGCCTGATGTGCACGGTTCATCCAGATCAGGTCTTCATCATAAAAAGATTGGATCCCTACACTAAAACGGTTAACAGGCAATTGCTTAAGCTCTTTTAATTTCTGAGCGGTTAAATCATCAGGATTGGTTTCGATGGTGATTTCTGCATTTGTATCGACTGAAAAAGTATGGTTAATCGTATCAAAAATCTTTTGCAATGCTGTTTGCGACAGAATAGAAGGTGTTCCCCCGCCCAAATAAATACTTCCAATCTGTCCGCTAATTCGATCTTTTTTCATTTTGATCTCTTTACAGATCGCATCGACCATTTCATCAGCATATTTTAAAGAAGTGCTGAAGTGAAAATCGCAATAGTGACAAGCCTTTTTACAGAAAGGAATATGGATATAGATACCAGACATTGGTGCAAAGATAATGAAGTTACTTTTTCTTTATTGTCATAATATGTGGTTACATCCTTCAAGAACTTAACCGTGATTAAAAGTAAAGCTATAACTTTACTTTATTATTGTTTTTGTAAAGTAATAACTTTACTTATGAGTAAAAATCACTAATGCTTCAGTAGCTGAATGGTAAACTTTTAAGTTTTTCAATTTTAAGCCGTATTGCAGCTCCGCCAGATGGGTGGATTAAAGCAATCCGTATTACACTTGGTATGTCTATGCAACAATTGGCAAAAAAACTTTCCATCAGCAGGCAAGGTGTTCTAGAGATAGAAAAAGGGAGAAAGATGGTTCCATCACAATAAAATCATTACGTGAATTGGCGAGGGTTATGAATATGGAGCTGGTTTATGGTTTTGTACCTAAAGCTGGTTCTCTAGACGCCATGATCGAGGAAAAAGCAAATGAACTGGCGACAAAAATTGTGCTTAGAACATCAAACACAATGAAATTGGAAGATCAGGAAAATTTTAAGGAAAGGGTTGAGAAAGCCATAAATGAAAGAACCGAAGAACTTAAAAAGGAAATGCCTAAAATTTTATGGGATTAGATTTAGTTTATATTGATGGGCAAACCCCTTTGGATGAGAAAGAAAAAGAAAGTTTGCTCATTGGTAGTTACGAAGCACTTCTTTTATTTGCCAGATCTTAAGCAAAATCTAGAGAGAAGATTTAACACATCTTAAATCCATTTATTTTCTTTAGGTAAACCATGATTATTCAATTACTTTTGCATCCTTAAGTTTTGATTTACAGCATGCCGAAATTCATTTTCCTTTTGTTCGCATTTTTATGGTCGGCTAATTTTATAGCTGCACAAGAAATTCCTGTTCAAACGGATAGTGTTGCTGTTAATCAATACCAGTATAGAAGGTATCGCCCGGATTCGGCAACATTGGCGAGGCAGAAATTTTCGACAGATTCTATTGTTCATCACACCTGGGTGCTGCCAGATAGTTTAATCAACAAAAATGCGCTTCTAGATACTATTGAAAAAGAATATCTTTCCCCCAAGCTGGATCTGTTGGCCTGGCAAAAGAAATACCAGCATTTAAAGAAAAAAGTGAATCCCTATCAGCTTGGTACCAAAATACCCAAAGGAAATGTAGGTTTATTGGGATTTATTTTTGGCATGCTCATCATCTTTGCCATCTTAAAAAATGCATTTTCGAAACAATTATCTGCTATTGTTCAATCATTCTTTAGCAATAGGATCTTAAACAATATCAATAAAGAAGATAATCTTTTTAGTTCCTGGCCATTTTTACTGCTTTTTGTGCAGTTCGGTTTCGTTTTCGGCATGTTTTTTTTCCTTGTGGCACAATGGAATGATATGTATCAGGCAAAGGACGGATTTAAGTTTTTCTTCAGCATCTCCATCACCATCATTGCTTTTTACGCACTGAAATTAATCCTTTTGCGCTTTTTGGGTTACCTGTTTAATGTTCAAAAACCGGTAGGCGAATATATATCCATATTGTACCTCAGTTACTTTAATGCATCGTTGTTATTTATCCCTCTGGTTGTTGCTTTTGCACTATCCCCACTTAAATATGGATTGGTATATATCGTGTTGGCGTTCTTATTGTTAGGCATAATTTTTGCGTTTCAATTGTTGAGGGCAGGAATTACAATACTTTCTAATAATAAGTTTTCTAGAATGCATTTAATTTTGTACTTTTGCGCCCTCGAAATATGTCCTATCCTAATACTAATTAAAACGATAGGGCTGTAGCAGGAAAAAGGAAAATGCAAGAAAAGAACGACTCTAGAATCCGCAAAGTAAAAAGTATTTTGGTTACTTTACCAAAGCCTGAAACAGAAAAATCTCCTTACTACGATTTGGCTAAAAAACACAACCTAAAAGTTGATTTCAGGTCTTTTATTCACGTTGAAGGTGTACCCGCAAGAGACTTTAGGAAAGATAAAATTAATTTGGCCGATTTTACGGCAGTTATTTTTACCAGTCGTAATGCAGCAGATCATTTCTTTAGAATCTGTGAAGAAATGCGTTATGACGTACCGGCAGAATTAAAATATTTCTGTCTTTCTGAAACTATTGCATTATATCTTCAGAAATACATTCAATATAGAAAGCGTAAAATCTTTTTTGGTAAACAAACTGCAGCAGATTTAGCTGAAGTATTGAAAAAGCATGCAAATGAGAAATTTTTGTACCCTTGTTCTGATATGGCTACAGAAGACACCATGAAGTTTCTAGAGAAAAGTGGTTATGATTTTACCCCTGCTGTTTTATTTAAAACTGTAGTGAGCGATTTATCTGACCTAGCTGAAGTTTTTTATGATGTAATTGCATTTTTTAGCCCGTCTAGCATTCAGTCTTTGTTTAAGAATTTTCCTGATTTTAAGCAAAATAATACACGGATTGCAGCTTTCGGAACAAACACCAGTAAGGCCTGTACAGACATGGATCTTATCGTGGATATTGCTGCACCAACCCCAGGTGTGCCGTCGATGACCATGGCAATTGAGAATTATATTAAAATATCTAATAAATAATACATTCTATAATTTACTTTAAGTCAGTACAATAAAAGCGTAACTTAACTGTTATTAAGAGAGTTACGCTTATTATAGACAAAACCAGAGGTTGTTGAAGGATTGTTAACGCAATTTTAATGGCCTTTGGGTGATGATTTAATGTAAAATATTTGCTTTTGTTGATAATTTCAGTGATTTTTGATAAAATTGCTCCTAACCGTGCTTTGCACACTGTAAAAAATATGAAGAAAATCTACCTTCTAGCTATTGTAGGTATAACTGTAATGCTAGCAAGCTGTGGTCATGGAGGCCAAGGCGAGCTGGTTGGTGCTTATAACCGAAAATTTAAAAACGATAGAATTCCTCTAGGAATGGTTTATGTTCCACCCGGGCATACTGTACTTGGGGGAGCGGATGAGGATATTACATTTTCTCAGAATTTGCCAGGTAGAATGACCACTATCAGTGCATTTTTCATGGATCAGACCGAAATCTCTAATGCGGAATACCGCCAGTTTACCAATTGGGTTCGCGATTCGATTGCCATTGTAATGATGGGCAACCCACAGCAGTTTATGATTACGCCGAGGGGTAATGCTGCCGCTGCAGTTGGTGGAGATAAATACATCGACTGGAGAAGAGTTGGGCCAAACGGAGCAAATATCTGGCGCAACAAAGGTAGGGGGGCAGCTGCTGCTCAAGCGAGTCAGTTAGATGGTATGTACTATTCGGGCTTAGATGCGCTTCCAGGTAAAAAAGAACTTGATGTGCGCAAATTCGAATATGCTTACGCCGAATTAAACATGGAAAAAGCAGCTATGGGCCATAAGGACCCGAATGCTAAACGTCAGGATTATATCGACCGTTATAACGTTGCCATTTATCCTGATACAATGGTGTGGAAAACAGATTATTCTTACTCACAAAACGATCCTATGGTTCGTGGTTATTACAATCACCCTTCTTATGATGATTATCCTGTAGTTGGTGTAAGCTGGGAACAGGCAAAAGCTTTTTCTCATTGGAGAACCAGATTATATGATGGTGTTGCTACCGCCAGGAAACTGCCTGCCGGATCGAGATCAGACTATAGATTGCCTGCTGAAACGGAATTTGAATATGCTGCAAGAGGTGGTAATACCAAAACCAAATATCCCTGGGGCGGCCCGTACATCAGAAATACCAAAGGATGTTTACAAGCCAACTTTAAACCAGGTCGTGGTGATTATTCAAGCGATGGCGGTATCTATACTGTTGGGGTAAGATCTTATTTCCCTAACGACTATGGATTGTACAATATGGCAGGAAATGTTTCCGAATGGACATTAACGGCATACAATAAAGGCGCTAGCCCACTGTTGCACGATCTGAATCCCAACTTCACTTACGATGCTGGTGCAAACGATAGCAAATACAAAAAGCGTAAAGTTGTAAAAGGTGGTTCGTGGAAAGATACTGGCTATTTTCTACAAAATGCAGTGGCTACATACGAATATCAAGATACCCAAAGATCATATATCGGTTTCAGATGTGTTTCATCTTATCCTGGCACCGATTTAAGAAATTAAACCAAACAAAACTACAAACTAAAGAAAAACATTAAAATTTTATGGCAGCAAAGAAACAACCAGGCTGGTTACACGTAGCGATTTCATGGGGAGCAAGTATTGTAATTATCGGAGCATTATTTAAAATTCTGCACATTGGCGGAATTGTAGGTAACTATATGATCGGGCTTGGTCTAGGAGTGGAAGCGTTTTTATTCTTTTTAACCGGATTTTTCCCGCCAGAGCCAGAACCAGCATGGGAGAGAGTTTATCCTGAACTAAGAACAGATTTTAAAGGCGAATTGCCAACAGCATCAGCCAGACCAGTTGTGGCCGCAGGATCTTCAAACACAGTAGCTTTAGATAAAATGTTATCAGATGCTAAAATCGGCCCTGAATTGATCGAAAGCTTAGGAACTGGTTTACGTACGTTTGGTGATAAAGTAGCAACAATTTCTAACGTAGCAGATGCGTCTACCGCAACCAATGAGTTTACCGGTAAAATTAAAACTGCATCAGCAGGTTTCGATAATCTGAGCGCATCTTTTGATAAAGCCACTGCTAATTTGAAAGCAATGGGCGAGAGCAGTGTCGATTCTCAGGCTTACCACGATCAGGTGAACAATCTGGCTAAAAATTTATCAGCTTTAAATGCAGTATATGAATTGGAATTACAAGATTCGAGTGCACATTTAAAATCGATGAATAAGTTTTATTCAAACTTATCTTTAACCATGCAGAACTTTAACGAATCGATGGAAGATTCGAAACAGTTTAAAGAAGAAGTGAATAAATTGGCTAAAAACTTGTCATCGCTTAATGCAATTTATGGCAATATGCTATCGGCTATGAACGGCCCACGTGTATAATTTGTTTAGTTTTTAATTTTAAAGGAAAGCTACATCAAACATGGCAGGCGGAAAAGAAACAACAAGGCAGCGGATGATCAATATCATGTATTTGGTATTGTTGGCTATGCTCGCCTTAAACGTATCAGATACCATTTTAGATGCATTCAAAAATATCAACGATAGTTTGGATACGTCTAAAAACAACGTAAATACAAGTATAAACCAGTTATTTTCTGCCTTCGAAAACTCGAAGTTAAAAGAAGAACCAGCACGTGCACAGCCCATTTATGAAAAGGCACAGAAAGCTAAGGCTACCGCAGATGAATTAAATAACTACATCGAAAGTATTAAAAAACAGTTTACTCAGGCTGGTGACGGAATTGATCCTGAAACGGGTGATTTGGTAAACAGGTCTAATCAGGATATTGCTCAAAATATCATGATTAACCAAAAGAAAGCGGATGAATTAAAGATAAAGATTAACGCCACTCGCGAAAAATTAATCTCTTTATTAGATCCTGCAGACAGGGCGAATGTATCATTCTCTCTGGAGGCTAAAGATCCTGAAAGAAAAAGAAAAGGAAACTGGCAGGAAACTTACTTCGGTGAGGGAACGCCATTAACCGCTGCAATGACTATTTTAACCAAACTGCAAACAGATACAAAAAATGCTGAAGCAGAGGTAGTTAAAAAATTATTCGGAAATATGGATAAGGCTCAGGTTAATCTGGATCAGTTTGCGGCAGTTGCAGTAGCACCTACGTCTTACGTAATTCAAGGTCAGCCTTATACTGCTGAAGTATTTTTAACAGCCAGCGATTCGAGATCAACTCCTGATATTACTGTTAACGGAAATAAATTATCGGTTAAAGAGGGTAAAGGAACTTACACGGGTGGTACGGGTAGTGTTGGTCAGTTTACCTGGGTGGGTACAATACGCGTTCGTCAAACCGACGGACAGGTAAAAGAATACAAAACCCAACCGCAAACTTATCAGGTTGCAAAACCATCAGCATCTGTTTCTTCAACAAAACTGAATGTAATTTATGCAGGTATTCCTAATCCATTTACCGTTTCGGCAGCAGGTTTTCCACTAGAAAGTGTTCGTGCATCCATCTCTGGAGGTTCGATGACCGGTGGCAACGGAAACTTTAATGTAAACGTTCCAGGTAGCATGGTTGGTTCAGAAGTATCAATCAATGTGTCGGCAAGTAATGCAGGTAAAACCGTTAGTTTAGGCTCACAAAAATTCAGGGTTAAAGGTATTCCGGCACCAGTAGCTAAGGTAGGTGGACGCGCAGGGGGTGATGTGGCTTCGGTACAATTGAAAAGTGAAACCGAAATTGAAGCGGATCTGGATGATTTCCCTTTTGACGTTAAGTTTAAGATATTACGATATAAATTGACTGTTATTAAACCGCGTTCTGATGCTGTTACCATTCCGGGTAGTGGTGGAAGTTTCGCTGGTGCGGTTAAAGGTGCTATAAACTCAATTACTCCTGGAACCCGGGTGTTCTTTGAAGATATCGTTTCTGTAGGCCCAGATGGCCGTCAGAAAATTTTACCTTCATTAGCGTTTAGTGTAAAATAAGAAGAAGATGAAAAGGATTTTAAGTATTGCTATTTTAGTTTTGTTAACCTCGTTTGCTTTTGCACAAAAAAAGCCAACTAAGTTAGCACCAAAGAAAGCTGCACCAGTAGTTGCTGCTCCTGCAGTAGATACGGTGAAAGCGCCTGTTAAAACAGCTAAAAAGAAGCTAAAAGTACCACCTAAGGATGGCTTCTATGCCCGTAAGGACATCGACAGTACTGAAATGGTTCCTTTAGCTGATGTGAGAGAAGAAGATGTTTTTTACGCAAAACGGATATGGAGGGAAATTGATTTACGCGATACTGTTAATTCGGCGCTAAAATCACCGAAATCGAGACTAATCGACGTATTAATCGCGGCAATTAAAAAAGACGAACTCACCGCATATTCACCAATTGATAGTGCGTTAAACGAAGATGATGCCTTTCTTAATCCAATGTCTGCAGATTCGGCCGCTAAATCGGCTTTAGGAACAGCAGAGGTGTCTAACAACAAAACAGGAACAGTTACTACTGTTGTTAATGATTTTAATCCAGAACTGTTCTTGAAATTCAGGATTAAAGAAGATTGGATTTTTGATACCAAACGCTCTATTTTTGAACCACGTATTGTAGGTATTGCACCATTAAAATACAATGAAGTTTCTAAACAATGGCAACCTGTATTTTGGGTATATTATCCGGAAGCAAGGGAGATTTTAACGAAAAAGCGTTTAGTCAACACCAATAATGATGCTTCTTCATTAAGTTTTGATGATTTCTTTATCCGCCGTTTATTTAGCAGCTATATCGTTAAAGAATCGAATCCCGGAGATAACAAAATCAGAGATATTATTTCAAACCCTAAAGAGAGACTGTACGAATCAGAAAGGATTAAAAAATCTGTTCTCGATTACGAACAGGGACTTTGGGAATACTAAAATTATTTAAAAGGCTTCGATGAAAATCGGAGCCTTTTTTGGTAGTAGCAATATGTGTTGTTCTTTTTGGTCGGATTATTTATACCTAGTACCGCATCGGTACTTTTGGTAATGCGTTTGGTTTTGAATATCGATTTTATTGATGACGGTATCGAAAAACATGATTTTTTGCGGCTACAACTTGTCCCTACCTTCACCATATGATAAAAGGACTTTTTGAAACACATATTTATGTTGAAGATTTAGCAAGATCGATCGATTTTTACAGCAATATTTTGAGCTTAACCCAGTGCCATTACGATGCAGAGCGTAAAATTGCATTTTTCTGGATAGGCAAACCAAAAGAAGCCATGCTTGGGATTTGGGAAAAACCAAAAGCGGAAATCGATGTCCGGCATTTTGCCTTTAGTTGTGATGTTGAAGATGTACTGAACAAATCAGTTAACTTTCTCGAATCTAAAAACCTAAAACCATATAATTTTCTTAATAATGGAAATCAAGAACCAATGGTTTTTGCCTGGATGCCTGCCCTGGCCATCTATTTTAACGATCCCGATGGACATGCATTGGAATTTATAGCGATTTTAGATGGTGAAGCAAAGCCCGAGCTGGGCGTAATTTCTTATGATGATTGGTCAAGCTTATAAATTGTTCAATGGGCAAGCCTTATCAATGCTTCAGCTGTCGAACTCAAAAAATTAATGTGTTTACCCTTATTGCTTTCGTAAATAAAATCTTTAATGCTTTTGCTCTGGTATGGGCTAAAATCACCAATAATAGCCAGGCCTACCCGATAATTTGAAAACTTCTGGAGAATTTCTCCGGCTATTCCATTTTTCAGGTCAAAGAATGCAGGAGTAATGTTCTGTTCGTGTATGATGATTTTATCAAAACCCTGATAATACAGGTTTCCCAATAAGTCTAGCCCATCTTCTGCATGGTTGATAATGACCTCGTCTGAAATGGTTTCTGCGATTTGGATATTGTTTATGGTATGCGGTTCAATTTTCATTGTTTTACTCTGATAAGGATACATGTTAGTTGTAGCTAAATTAAGCATAATATTTTTTGAGGAAATATCCTGTAAAAATCACTTAAAAAAATAAAGAGATGAAGGCCTGCCATTCTGTTTAAAAATGAGATAATTACAACATTATCATCATATTAAATAGTGCGAGATATAGTAGAAAATCCATTTCTAAACACTATCTTTGCGCCAAATTTGAGGCGCATTTTATGCAAAAGATTAGAAATATAGCTATTATAGCACACGTTGACCACGGCAAAACTACTTTGGTTGATAAGATTTTACATTCTTGTTCTATTTTTCGTGACAACGAACAAACAGGAGATTTGATATTGGACAATAACGATTTAGAGCGCGAGCGTGGTATCACGATTGTATCTAAAAACGTATCGGTTCAGTACAAAGACGTAAAAATTAACATTATTGACACTCCTGGTCACGCGGATTTTGGCGGTGAGGTAGAACGTGTTCTGAAAATGGCAGATGGTGTACTTTTACTTTGCGATGCTTTTGAAGGTGCAATGCCTCAAACGCGTTTCGTAACGCAAAAGGCTTTAGCCCTTGGTTTAAAACCGATTGTGGTGGTAAATAAAGTGGATAAAGAAAACTGTCGCCCTGAAGAGGTTTATGAGCAGATTTTCGAATTGTTCTTTAATCTTGAAGCAACTGAAGAGCAATTGGATTTCCCGGTAATTTACGGTTCATCTAAACAAGGATGGATGAGCACCGACTGGAAAGTACCAACTACTGATATTTTCGCTCTATTAGATGCGGTTGTGGCTAACATTCCACCTGCACCAATTAACGATGGTACATTACAGATGCAGATCACCTCGTTAGATTATTCATCTTTCGTAGGTCGTATTGCTATCGGTCGTGTTCACCGTGGTACAATTAAAGAAAACCAACCGGTAACTTTAATCAAACGCGATGGTAAAATCGTAAAATCAAGAGTAAAAGAACTGTATACCTTCGAAGGTTTAGGAAAGATCCGTACCACAGAAGTAAGCTCAGGTGATATTTGTGCTGTTGTAGGTATTGATGGTTTCGATATTGGTGATACCATCTCTGATTTTGATGCTCCAGAACAATTGCCAGTGATCAGCATTGATGAGCCAACAATGAACATGTTGTTCACCATCAATAACTCTCCATTTTTCGGTAAAGAAGGTAAATTAGTAACCTCTCAACGTATAAAAGAACGTTTATACAAAGAGATGGAGAAAAACTTAGCTTTAAAGGTTGTAGAAACCCCATCTCCAGATTCATGGTTGGTTTACGGTCGTGGTATTCTCCATTTATCGGTATTGATCGAAACGATGCGTCGTGAAGGTTATGAAATTCAGGTTGGTCAGCCACAGGTTATCGTTAAAGAAATCGACGGTAAAAAATGTGAGCCAATTGAGACTTTAATTGTTGATGTTCCTGGAGAAGTTTCCGGTAAAGTAATTGAATTGGTAACTCAACGTAAAGGTGAGTTGTTGATTATGGAACCAAAAGGTGATTTACAGCATTTAGAATTCGAAATTCCATCTCGTGGTATTATCGGTTTGCGAAACAACGTATTAACTGCTACTGCTGGTGAAGCGATTATGGCACACCGTTTCAAAGCTTACGAGCCTTGGAAAGGTACCATCCCTGGTCGTTCAAACGGTGTATTGGTTTCTATGGAGAAAGGTCAAACTACAGCTTATTCAATCGATAAGTTACAAGATAGAGGTCGTTTCTTTGTGGATCCGGGAACTGATGTTTACGAAGGTCAGATTATGGGTGAGCACATCCGTGATAATGATTTAGTAGTGAATATTGTTAAAGGTAAAGCATTAACGAACATGCGTGCTTCTGGTACAGATGATAACGCCCGTATTGCTCCTGCAATTAAATTCTCTTTAGAGGAGGCTATGGAATACATTCAGGCTGATGAATATATCGAGGTTACACCTGCAAGCATGCGTTTACGTAAAATCTTCTTAACAGAACAAGAACGTAAAGTTAAAGGAAAGCAATTCGCTTAACTCTATCCCTAAATCCCCTAAAGGGGACTTAAAATAAATACTAAGTGAAGCCTCGATGTAAATCGGGGCTTTTTTGCGTTTAGATTGTTTGAGTTGACAACTTTAATAGTAACAGGCCTTGAAAGTTGTCAACTCTTAAAATCATAATCTGATGAAATAATAAAAGTTCTCCAACATTAGTTAGATGTGTTATGACACTAAAAAAATGATAAGGAAAGCAATTTGAAGACCTTTTTTAAAGTCAGTCCTTCTTTTCGCTAAATCCCCGATGAAGAATCGGGGGATACTGCTACAATAAGGTTTAAGATTGTTGGAAATGTGATAGTAGGTCAATATCATTAAGTTAAGCGTTTTTAGCCACAGATGGACACACCTGCCCTGCCGTTCAGGCGGGGATGTATACGATCTTTCTATTTGTGTGCATCCTTTTTATCTGTGGTTAAATTATGTTTGCCTGTGAGTAGGGCTTACCTTAATAACATTTGCTATTAGGTTCCTTCAGTTTTACTTATCTTTCCAAAACAATATGATATCCATGCAAACCTACCTCCAATCCTTTAATATTCTTACACAGGCAGAAATAGAGATCTTTGTGGCGGATGCAAGCCCCAGAAGATTAAAAAAAGGAGAATTCTTTATTACCGAGAATAAGATTTGTAAAGAAGTGGCATTTATAAAATCAGGTATTCTGCGTTCATATTATACTTCGGCTAATGCAGAAGAATATACCTATTGCCTTACCTTTCCAAATCAGTTTATGACGGCTTATTCATCGCTGATTACTGGTAGCCCGACTGCCGAGAATATCCAGGCCATGAGTGATGTAGATTTATTGATCATTAAAAAAGAGGTAATAGATACTTTGGCTGCATCGAGTATAAACGGACTGAAGTTGTTAAAAACCATTGCGGAGCAGCAGTATTTACATTTGGAGAAACGTGTTTTTATGTACCAAAAAGATGCTGCGAAAGCGCGTTATCTAGAGATTTTTAAAAATCACCCCGATTATATCAAGCAAGTTCCGGTAAAGTATCTGGCATCTTTTCTGGGTATTACACCAAGACATTTGAGCAGGCTGCGGAAGGAAATCACTTAAGGACATTTGTCTGCTTCTTAAGCGAAAGTTCCGTGTTAATTTTGTGCTGTAGATAAAAAAACATGAAAAATATTTTAATCATCAATGGTCATCCAAATAAAGATAGCATCAATTTTGCATTGGCCGAAGCCTATTATAATGGGGCTAAAGATTCGGGTACCAATGTTTCATTAATCCATATAACCGATTTAACATTTAACCCCAACCTGGCTTTCGGTTATCGCCAAAGGACGGAATTAGAACCGGACTTGCTATCAAGTTTGGAGAAAATCAAAGCTGCAGATCATTTGGTTTGGATTCACCCAGTATGGTGGGGTGGCATGCCGGCTATAATGAAAGGTTTTATCGACCGCTTATTTCTTCCCGGCATTACCTTTCAGTACCGTGAAAATAGCGTTTGGTGGGATAAGTTATTAAAAGGAAAAACAGCGCGTATTATTACCACTTTAGATCAGCCATCCTGGTATTATAGGCTGTTCTTTGGCCGCCCGAGCGTTAATCAGTTAAAGAAAAGTGTATTGCAATTCTGCGGGGTAAATCCTGTTAAAGTTAGCTACATCGGAATTGTAAAAAAATCAACTGAAAATCAACGTTTAAAATGGATTGATGATGTATATAAAATGGGTAGGCTCTTAAAGTAACTGGCTTTTGATCAGTTTATTGTTAATCAAAAGCGTAGTTTTTTGTCATCAATTTTTCATAAAACCTATAGGAATAAAAAAGTAACAATCAAATGGCAATTAATTTTAGTTACACTTGTAGTTTTGTGTTTTAAAAGCAAACAAATCATCCATCGCCATGATTAATAAAGGGTTATCCAAAATGGGTATATTTTTATTAAATACGCTCTCTCTGTTACCGCTATTTATATTATACGGAGTGGCGGATGCTTTTTTTGTATTGATATTTTATGTTTTTGGCTACCGTAGAAAAGTGGTAAAGGAAAACCTTATTAATGCATTCCCAGAGAAAAATCCTGCTGAAATTTATGCTATAGAGAAACGTTTTTACAAATTTTTGGCTTCCCTTTTTATCGAAGTGATTAAGATGAAAAGTATTTCTAAGCAAGAACTGAATAAAAGGGTTAAGTTTAAAAACACCGATCTGGTTGAAGCTTATCTTAAAAATAATGAAAGTGTACTTTTCTGTTCGTCACATTATGGCAACTATGAGTGGGTATGTATGGCCATTGGCTTAAATTTTTCGGGTGAACATTTTCCAATTTATAAACCTTTGAGTAGCGAAGCGTTTGATAACTGGTTTCTGGATATGAGAAGTAGGTTTGGTAATCACATGGTTGCTATGCGCCAAACTTTAAGGGCCATACAATCCAATAAAAATATACCAACGATGTTTACTTTTGGAAGCGATCAGGCGCCCGGAAAAGAGGAATCGAATTATTGGACCACTTTTTTAAACCAGGAATCTTCTATTCAGTTAGGGGTTGAGAAAATTGCCAGAAAGACCAACCGTCCTGTTTTTTATCTCAAAATAAATTACTTAAAAAGAGGTTATTACGAAGTCGATTGTGTACCGATCTGCTTAAACCCTGCGGAAACTGCTGAGTTTGAAATTACCGAAATGCATACGCACTTTTTGGAAGATATGATAAAAGAAGCGCCAGCTTATTGGTTATGGAGCCACCGCAGGTGGAAATATAAACCAGAGCCAAAGGTTTCAGCAATCATCAAAAAAGATGAGAATATGACGGATGCAATGGCTTAGCATGCAGGCTTATTAAATTTCTGTTTGAGTATTTTGAATTCCTAAATATTTTATCTTTGTTGGCACAACGCCTGCCAATGAAAACCTTCAAAAAAGCACTCCTAATCCTGATTTATTCTTTTTTTCTATCGCTGCTTGCACTATTTCTTTGGAAGCCTTATCTGTTAAGCGTATTGAGATATCGAACGCCCAATGCCGAAACCTATAAAATCTTTCCGCAGGAAATTTCTCATAAGAGTGATTCAGCATTCCATTTTATCAGATCGGGCAAACAGCGTAATGATTTAGACACACTTCATGTTTTAGATGGAGATAACCGGTTTGTCCCGTTAAAGGAATATTTAAAAAATGGACATATCAATGTTTTTATCGTGATCAGGAATGATAGCATTTTATATGAAAAATATGACAAGGGTTATAGTGATAGTACGCTAACTTCTATCTTTTCTGGAGCGAAAAGCATGATTTCGATCTTGATTGGTCAGGCACTGAATGATCATGCTATCAAAAGTTTAAATGATAGGGTAACCCAATATATACCTGAGTTAAAATCCAACCCTGCTTTTGCGGAGATTACATTGAAAAATCTTCTGGATATGAAATCAGGTCTGGAATTTCAGGATGCGTTGGGTGGGATAGTTAAAGCATTTTTTTCTGATGAGGCCAAATACTATTACACCGATGATATGAGGGCCCAGTTGTTAAAGGTAAAGCTGGTAAACAAGCCAGGTACTGTTTGGGTCTACAAAAGCATCGATCCGATTTTATTGGGCTGGGTTTTAAAAAAGGCAACGGGTAAATCAGTTGCGCAATATTTCGATGCACATGTATGGAAGAAAATCGGTTCAGCCTACAATGCAACCTGGGGCTTAGATCAAGCAGATGGTTTAACAAATACCGCAAGCCGTTTCCAGGTTACTGCTATTGATTTTGCTAAGGTCGGCCGTTTATATTTAAATAAAGGAAGATACAATGGGAATCAGATTGTTCCGGAAAGCTGGGTGAATCAATCAACCAATATTGGTTCAGAACAGCCTGCCTCAGCAAAAGGTTGGCAAAAATCGGCACATCACTATCTTTGGTGGATTCCGCAAGAGGGAGACAATGGAGATTATGCTGCTGAAGGTATGCTTGGACAGCGGTTATACATCGATCCGAAAACGAAAACGATTATTGTACAGTTTGCAGATCATGGTGCGGGGAATTATCCCTATCGCAAGATCAGCCGGTATTTGAGCGGTTTGCCGTTTAAATATCCTGGGTCTTAACCGCAAAGTGCGCTGAGAAATGGTGCGAAGGACGCAGTGTAATGCAGAACTTTGTATTCTTTGCGGAAAACTTCGTGTCCTTTGCGGTTAAATTTTTAAAATGGTACATTGCCATTTCATGGAAAACAATGATGTAAAAATTTCAAAAAAGAAACCGATTTTTCCGGTTACCCCTGCTTTGCAGAAATATTTGCGTACCTATCAGCGCGAGGCGAAATTACCCATCGGTTATAATGATTTAATGCAGTTTAACGAGGCTTTTCCTTTGATGGATAAGTTTGGTAAAGATTCGCTTTGGGAAGGACCTATATACGCGCAGGATTTAATTGAAACATTGCATGATGGTTTGAAAGAAATTTATGCGAACCTTAAGGCATCTGGTAACCTGCGCATTGTTGAGCATAAATACATCGATAAAATTGAATATTGTACTTTCGGCAATACACACCCTTTCCGTATCCGGATTGTAAACCGTTTAAACGATGTTTATGATTATTTCTACATCAAAAAAGCCGATGCCTCGCGTATTTATGGACTGGAAATGGAAGAAATCCTTTCGCCGAATCAAGTGAATTATCTGGTTGATGGCGATACCTTGGTTGAGGAACACATTGCCGGGATTCCGGGCGATGTTTTTACAAAAGGGCAGTTATATACGCCAGAGTTTAATCCTACCAGGATAGCTAAAGAATTTGTAAAGTTTAACGAACGTTGTTTGATTATGCTTTTGGGCGATATGCGGGCCTACAATTTTGTGGTACAGATTACACCCGATTTTGATGATATCCAGTTCCGGATCCGGGCCATAGATTTCGATCAACAGTTTTATGAGGGGAATTTAAAGGTTTATCTGCCTCAGTTTTTTAAAGAGAACCTCCCATATGTAAAAATGAGCATGGAGCAGCTGACGGAAAAAACTGTACTGCAATATCAACAGGAAGAACGATCGTCGATTGTACACCGCGTAAGGAGCGAGCGGCACCGCTTAACTGATCTTCGTGATGTTTCTAATAAAGAAGAATTAACAACACCTGAAAACATTGCGCTGCTAAAACAGAGTATGAGCGATTATTTTAAGGATACAAACTATCTGCGCTGTAAAACCATGACTGATATTATTGAATTAAATATCAAAAATATCATCCGGCAGGTGAAGTTATAAATTCTGATTTTAAGTGGTGTAGGATGTTTACCATCCGACACGAAAAATAATCAAAAGGAATTTATCCGTCAGATGGTAACCTCTGACGGTATATAAAAACGGCTGGCAAATTTGCCAACCGTTTTTGAGTGAATCTAGAAAGAGCGTCCAAAGTTTTTAGGCGTGTTGCCCTTCATGAACACCTTCGGCAAATTCCTCTACAATTTTATCGTTAAAAGCAGGTAAATCTTTTGGTGTACGGCTGGTAACCAAACCCTGGTCTACCACCACTTCTTCATCCGACCAGATGGCACCTGCATTGATCAGATCCTGTGAGATGTTTTTTACTGAGGTCATTTTTCTACCCTGAACCACGTCTGCATTGATTAAGGTTTGAGGCCCGTGGCAGATTGCTGCAACTGGTTTTCCATCGGCAAAGAACGATTTTACAAAAGCCAAAGCATCTTCGTTAACGCGCAACTGATCAGGATTAATTACACCACCCGGTAAAAGCAATCCATTATAATCATTGGCATTTGCTTCCGAAATGGCTTTATCTACATCCACTTCTATCGACCAGTGATCGTGGTCCCAGGCTTTTATTTTTCCGCTTTTCGAGGAGATAATGTGAACGGTTGCGCCCTCTTCTTTTAACCTTTTTACTGGTTTGGTTAATTCTACTTCTTCAAATCCGCTTTCTGAAAGTACAGCAATAGTGCGGTTACTTAATTGTCCCATAATCTTTAAATTTTAATAGGTGATGTATTAAAGACAGTTGGGAAAAATTATTGTTTTTAGAAATTTGAGATTAAGGGATAATCTCGAGGGTGGTTAACTTGTTTAGCTGATAATTGTAAAGGGCTTCGTAAACTACTCTGCTCACAATTGTTTTGATCGCGATAGCATCTTTAAAGCCTTCCAGAGGATATTTAATTTGATAGCAAGTGAGTGATTTATTTTTCTTAAAGCCGATCTGTTTAAGCGTGATTATTGCGGATTTGGTAAAATATTGCTTAACTGAAATATCGGAGAATGGAGTTAATCTAATAATGATTTTATCTTTTTTGATTGAAAATTTGAGATAAAGATTTTCTTCTTTTCGTAGATGGAAAATAAAAGCACTGATCTTATTGTCTACCAGATCAAAAATGGCGTCATCAAACTCTTGTCCATCATTAAAATAGGCGGCTTTATAGCTGTTTAACTGATCAAGTTTTTGGTCAATCTGAGCCAACATATGGGTTCTATAATCCTCAGCTTTTTCAAGTCCGCTTCTATTAACATAAAAATCTATTGTTCTTTTCAGCTGTTCTTTTTCTCGTATATGAGGGTCGTGTAACAGTTCAATTAATCTAATCTGGTGCTGGATGTTTAACAGGATTTTAGAATTCAGGTAGATCGCTCTATTATCATTGTCGAGCCTATCGCTTTCGATCAAGGATTCGATCAGTTCCTTTTCTTGCTTGTAGATGGAGAGTAGTTCGTTAATTTCTTCATTCATACGCTAGTCATTTGTCCTGCGGTGTTTTACAAAATATAAAGCCAAGTTACCTGCAATAACAATATGATTGAAAATATTGGGTAACAAGCCATAATATTTGGTAAAGATGTTAAACCGTTCTTTTAAACTCTCGCGATGTTTTTTCTTGCTCATGCCACCAACGAGATATTTGGCCACATAACGGTGAACATTAACAATATTTGAGGCCTTTTTTGCCGCTTTGATAATCCAGTCGATATCGGCGCTGTATTTATAAGTTAAATCGTAAGGTGTAATGATGCTTCGGCGGATATAAATGGCCTGGTGACTGATATTCATGCCGTATTTAAAACTGGTCCAGTCGAACTCTTCTGGTGCTTCGTGCCTTCTTCGTCCTAAGTTTTCCCAGTTGTCATTATACATCTCAGTTTCCCCGTAGTAAATATCTGCACCTGGTTCGGACGAAAATATCTCTTCTACGGTATGATTATCGTAAATCTCATCTCCTGAGTTCATAAATAAAACATAATCACCGGTAGCTAGTGCCAGCCCCTTGTTCATGGCATCGTAAATACCCTTGTCGGGTTCTGATACAATTTTAGAAATCTGATCCCTGTAACGCTGAACAACCTGTATAGTGCCATCTGTTGATGCTCCGTCTATTACAATATATTCAATTTTTTTATACGTTTGATTAAGAACAGACTGGATGGTACGTTCGATATCGCGAACGTTATTGTAAACAATGGTGATGACAGTTAGCTTTGGCAAGGGTAATTTTTTGGGTTGGAGTAAATTTAATAAAGATTTTGCAAATTTCTCTGCGTGGAGGTGAAAATGAAATTTGACAAACATTTAGTTTATTCCCTCAAAAGAATGATGTTTTTTGTTGAAATTGTATGTAGTTAATCCATTAGTTTTTTTAACGTTTCAACATCTGGTAATAAACCCTTATAAGCAGGAGGCAATACCTTGCTGGTTTTATAAGTAGAAACACCCATTGCTTTATTAAAATCCCTGAAAGAGAATTCTACCACTTTATTGTTTTTTTCTTTACATAAAATGATGCCTATGGATGGTTGCTCATGTGGCTGTTTGATGTATTCATCAAGAGCTGAGAGATAAAAGTTCATTTTACCCATGTATTCGGGCTTAAACTTGCCGGTTTTTAATTCAAAAACCACCAAACATTGTAATTGGCGGTTAAAGAATAAAAGATCTAAAAAATATTCTTCCTCTTCTACAATTAAGCGGTACTGATTACCGATAAAAGCAAAATCAGAACCTAATGACATTAGAAATTTTTTAACGTTGTGTACGATTTCGCTCTCCAGCACCCTCTCGTCATTTTCGTCTGCATCTTCAATATTAATGAAATCCAATAAATATTCGTCTTTGAAGGTCTGTAATGCTTTTTGTCTTATTTCATCATTTGAAATCGTTTTGGAAAAATTGTTTGGTAATTTTCCTGTTTTTTGAAAAGTTTGGTTGTTAAGGTGATTTTTTAAGGTGCTCAAGCTCCAGAATTCAGACCTAGCTTTGTTTATATAGTATGCTTTTTCATCTAAAGATTTTGTATTTAAAATGATTTCTAGATGGTGTGAAAAACTTAGGTTAAAGAAACTATTTTCTATTTGGTCCGACACTGTCGGTCTAAATGTAATCACCTCTAATTCAATTGCTTGTAATTGGACCGACAGTGTCGGACTAATTAGCGAATGTTCTTCCCACGATTCAAAAAACAAACGCATCCGCTTCATGTTGGTTGCTGAAAACCCCCTCAGTCTAGGTAGTTCATTTTGCAAGTCGTTAGATAGATTTTCTAAAACTTTAGCACCCCATTTTTCTTCTTTAACTTTAACTGAAATAAACTTTCCAACTGCAAAATAGAGGGTTAATAATTCTTTGTTAACCAGGGTTGCAGCACGGTAACGGCTTTGCAAAATTGCCGATTTAAGGGCTTTAATATTGTTGAGATAACTTTTGCCTGGTTCCATGGTCAATTTTATTTCGGCTGTAAATCAATCAATGTTTCGTAAAGGTGAATATGTTCTGCAGCAATTACTTCCTCTGAGAAATCGGTTAGGATACTCAATCGGGCGGCCTTATGGATTTCTTCTTTATTGGGGCGGTGATAAAGCCACTCAATGCCATTAGCCAAATCTTCCGCATTTTCATACTCTGCCAGATAACCATTTTGCATGTGTTTAACCATATCAGGAATGCCCCCAGTAGTAAAAGCAACAACAGGTGTGGCACAGGCTAAACTTTCCATCACGGTATTGGGCAGGTTATCCTCCAACGAAGGTGTAATAAAAGCATCTGCAGCTGAATAGCATTTAGCTAAATGCTCATCTTTATTAATGGTGCCCAAAAATGTAGTTTTGAAAGGAAACTCAGGCATTTCGGCATTTTCCTTATTCCCGAAAATAACGAGTTCGATATTTTCTTTTTGTATTCCTGCCCTGCGTGATAGGATTTCTAAAGCTTCGATTAAATAGGGTGTTCCTTTATGTTTATCATTTTTTGAGGGCATAAATCCGCTCATCAGTACAAACTTATCTGGATTGATTTTTAAAATTTTCTTGGCCTCTGATTTAACGTAGGGTTTGAAAATTTTTGTCTCAATAGTATTGGGGATAACGGTCGCTTTTCTGGTACCCAATAAACTGCTAAACTTAACCGATGCCGCCATCCATTTACTAGGCGCTACGATATGAAAATTTAATTCGGTATAGGCTTTTTGTTTACGCAACCAGGTTTTGTGAGAAATATCATTTTTACCGCTGATCTTTAAAATTGGGCAATTGCCACATTGCTGGTGAAAGTTTTCGCAGCCATAACGTACGTGGCATCCACCTGTAAAAGCATTACTGTCGTGAAAAGTCCATACAATCGGTTTTTCCAGTTCATCAAGCTGAGCCAAAAATTTGGGATTTAGAAACCCATGATTCACCCAGTGTAAATGGATAATATCAGCATTTTTAACATCAGGGTGGTTAATTACCGAACGGCCAAACCATTGCAAACTGAAAGGTGTTTTTACCGATTTGCTTAACCATTTGGCATAATACCTTTCTGATAAAATATTATAAACCGCCCTGGCCTTTTGAAAAGGCGATTTACTAAAGGTATCTATTTTCGGGTTTTGCCCAAATTTATAGTAAACCAATACTTTTGAATCGATTCCACTGGCCTTTAAGGCATCACTTAAGCGCAAACAGGCTCGTCCTGCTCCGCCATTTCCATCATAGGTATTTAGGTGTACTACTTTCAAATCAATCAAAAATACATTTTATTGTTTACGAATATAAAATCTGTTGTGTATTTTCATCCTAATATTTTTTATCGCTTTTTAACTGTAGGATGGAGCCTTTAATGTTTAAAAAAATCATTTCATCAGTGTATGATGATTTTAAACAACCTGGTGCATGCATCCAAAGCCAAACAAAATAAATCATGATCAAATCCCTGCTAAAATCGCTCGCGACACTCGCATTTTTGTTGCCTGCTCATTCGTTTGCCCAAGGGCAAACCTACTTTGCCGCTTACCCTGCTTTAACGCCCGATGCGCAAACAATAGTATTCAGCTATGATGGAGATATCTGGAAAGTACCCGTAAAAGGTGGTGTAGCTTCGAGGGTTACAGCGATGCAGGGTGAAGAGATCAATCCGAAAATATCTCCTGACGGAAAGTGGATGGCCTTTTCTTCCAATCAGTTTGGTAATTATGATGTGTACATTATGCCTTTAACAGGAGGTGATATTAAGCAATTAACTTTTAACGATGCTGCCGATGAAGTAGACAACTGGAGCTGGGATTCGAAAACGATCTATTTTACTTCCGGTCGTTACAATTCTTTTTCAAGTTATAAAGTAAGTGTAAACGGGGGTACAGCAGTGCGTTTATTCGATAATTATTTTAATACCACACATCATATTGCCGAATCGCCGGATGGTGAACTGTTTTTTAGCGATACCTGGGAAAGTTATCGTTTTGCAAACCGCAAGCACTACAAAGGTGCTTACAATCCTGATATTCAATCTTACAATCCAAAATCAAAAAGTTACAAGCGTTATACCGATTATATTGGAAAAGATTTCTGGACCAGTGTTGATCAAAAAGGAAATATATTTTTCGTGTCGGACGAGGGAAATGAAGAATACAATCTTTACACCTTTATTGGCGGTAAAAAAACAGGTTTAACCAATTTCGATACCTCTATCAAACGCCCGTTTGTTTCGGCAAATGGAACTACCGTAGTATTTGAAAAGGACTATCAGGTATATACTTATGATGTAGCCTCGAAGAAAACGGAGAAAGTCAATATCAGCACTTCACGGAATCAGGTTTTAAGTAAGGAACAAGAGTATGACGTGCGTGGCAATATTTCTGCCTTCGATGTTTCTACAGATGGGAAAAAGATGGCTTTTGTGTCCCGTGGTGAGGTGTTTGTGAGTGATGCAGATGGAAAGTTTATCCGCAAGATTACCAATAGCGGAGAACGTGCTTTGGAATGCAAATGGCTGGCAGATAATAAAACGATTCTGTTTAGTCAAACCGCTAACGGTTATCAAAACTGGTTTACCATTACTGGTGATGGAAAAGGATCTGTAAAACAACTAACCAAAGATAAAGCAAACGTACGCGACATCACTTTAAACAAAACCAAAACCATGGCCGTGTACCTGAGTGGTAGAAACGAACTCAAGCTCATGGATCTTAAAACTTTTGATGCCAAAACATTGGTAACCGACGAGTTTTGGGCCCTGCAGAGTGCTGCACCAAGTTTTTCGCCAAATGATGAGTATGTGCTTTTTACTGTATACCGAAATTTCGAACAGGATATTGTGGTGCATCACATTAAAGGCAATAAAACCATCAATTTAACCAATACCGGCGTTACAGAAACTGGCCCGGCGTGGTCGCCTGATGGAAAATATATTTTCTTTACCAGTGCGCGCACCAAGCCGTCTTATCCAACCGGGATGGCAAATGCGCACATTTACCGCATGGCGCTTGATAATTATGATGAGCCATATCGTTCTGATAAATTCGATGATCTGTTTAAAGAAACAAAACCTGTTCCAACAGAAGTTAAGCCTGTAGTAACTGATAACAAAAAGGATAAAAAAGGGAAAATCGATACTGCTAAAAAGAAAACAGAGGTAAAGCCTACGCCAAAACCTGCGAACGTAATTACCATTAATACGCAGGATATTCTGGATCGGATTGAGTTGGTTGGCCCTTCATTTGGTGGACAGTACGGAACTGATGCTTTTGCCAAAGGTGATAAAACCTATGTTTTCTATTCGTCTAACCATGAAGGTGGTGCACCAGGGCTTTACCGTACTACCATTGAGCCTTTCGAAGCCAATAAAACCGAAAAGGTTGCTGATGGTGGCGATTATTCGATTGTATCATCAGGGGATAGATTTTTCGTATTATCAAGAGGTACGATCAACAAATATTCTTTGGAAGGAAATAAGCTTGACCGGGTAGATCATGGTTATAAATTTACCAGAAACCTGAATGCCGAATTTAACCAGATGTTTTACGAAACCTGGGTGGGCTTGGATGAAAACTTCTATGATGAAAAATTCCATGGTGTAGACTGGGATAAAATGAGAACGCGTTATGCAGCTTATCTGCCTTATGTGAACAACCGTAGTGATTTGAGACTTTTATTGAACGATATGCTTGGCGAGCTAAATTCTTCGCACATGGGTTTCAATAGTGCAGGGGCAGAAGAACGCAAAAACCTGACTTACATCACCAATGAAACAGGAATTATTTTTGATAATGAAAATCCTTTAAAGGTTGAACGTATTGCAGCCAAAAGTAATGCCGCCCATACGGGAACCAATATTTTGGCCGGAGATATTTTAACGGAAGTAAACGGAGTTAAGGTAGATGAAAAAATAGACCGCGATTATTACTTCAGTAAACCATCCCTAGACAGAGAAATAACCCTAACCTTTAAACGCAATGGCAAAGATATTTATGTAAATGTACATCCAGAAAGTTCGGGTACTTTGCGCGGAAATCTTTATGATGAGTGGATCACACAAAACCATAAAAATGTAGACAAATGGAGTAACAATCGCATTGCTTATTCCTACATGAAAAATATGGGTGGGGGAGAGTTAGAAACTTTTCTTTTAGATATGGTTGCACAAGAAGAAAATAAAGAAGCCATCATCCTCGATCTCCGTTACAATACCGGCGGAAACGTGCACGATGATGTTTTAAAATTCCTTTCTCAGCGCCCTTATTTGCAATGGAAATACCGCGGTGGCAAATTGGCTCCGCAAAGTAATTTTGGTCCGGCAGCCAAGCCGATTGTACTGCTTGTTAACGAACAATCTTTAAGTGATGCAGAAATGACAGCTGCAGGCTTTAAACAATTAAAACTGGGCAAAATTATCGGTACAGAAACCTACCGCTGGATTATTTTCACCTCAGCAAAAGGTTTGGTTGATGGTTCCTCTTATCGTTTGCCATCATGGGGCTGTTATACGATGGATGGTAAAAACATCGAAAAGGAAGGCGTAAAACCGGATATTTTTGTGAAGAATACTTTTGAAGACCGCTTGGCCGATAAAGATCCTCAACTGGAAAAAGCCGTAGCAGAGATATTGAAAGACCTTAAATAGAGTTAATCGGTTAACTGTTTAAATCGGTTAATTGAGTATGTATTTCGTCATTGCGAGGCACGAAGCCTGCCTGCTGCAGGCAGGCTTCGTGCCTCAGCATTAATGATCATCATTATAAATACGCAGGATCAACCTGACATTTTTATAAATAACTTCTCAATTTTTTCCGTTTCTTTGGGATTGGAATTATTTAAAACATGGCAAATTTATTAACCGACAGGGCTTTTTGGGTAAATTATTGGGAAAGTAAAAAAGGACTTGCGGTCCAGTTACCTCCAAACTATTTATTTCACCAGCAGTTGGCAGATGTGATCCAAAAGAACAATGTGAAAACGGCCATAGAGTTGGGCGGTTTTCCTGGTTATTATGCCGTATTTCTGAAAAAGTATTTCAAACTGGATGTTACCCTTTTGGATTATTTTGTTCATCCTCCCGTTGTAAAAGAACTTCTGGAAAAGAATAATTTAATTGACAGTGATATTCACATCATCGAAACGGATCTTTTTAATTATACACCAGAAATGCAGTACGATCTTGTGCTGAGCTGCGGTTTGATTGAACATTTTAACGATACAGCCGATATTATTAACCGCCATATCGCCTTTGTAAAACCGGGCGGAACTTTGTTTATTACCCTGCCAAATTTTAAAGCCGTTAACGGTTGGTTCCAGAAAAATTTTGATAAAGAAAACTATGATAAGCACAATATCGATAGCATGGACCCAGCATTGCTGAAATCGATCTGCGAGCAGGCCGGACTTAAGGAAGTAAAATCTGGTTATTTTGGCCGGTTTAGTGTATGGTTGGAGAATGAAAGGCAGAAATCGGCCAGCGTTCGTTTATTCAAAAAAGCAGTTTGGCTTACCGGAAAAATATTCACCAAGATTATCCCGTTCGAAAGTAAAAATCTATCACCTTATATTATCTTAGCAGCGAAAAAAATCTAAAACGCTATGTCACTCAGCTGGGGGTATTCTCCTAAAATTGAAAAGTATATTCCTTTGGCCGATTTTCCGGCAGATCAATATTTAATTGTTGCTAAGCAAGCCATCGAAAATTTGGGATGGAGTTTGAGCCATGTTTCTGAAACTGGTTTAATTGCCTATACGCCTATATCCTTCCAGTCGTACAGTGAAGAAATATCAATCCGCATCCATGGAAATTTTGCTGTGGTAAAAAGTGAATGTGTAGGTATCCAGATGTTTTTCAACGATTATGGCAAGAACGATCTCAACCTCGAAAAGTTTTTTCATGAGTTCGAATACGTTGAGTTTCATCTCAGAGATGTTTGGGAAGAAAGTTTGTATAATTTTCATCAGTTTATTGCCATACAGGATGATCAGTATTTTGAGAAAGCACCTTTGGCAACGAAAAACAAGATCAAAAATGTACTGTTCCTGTTTTTTCCTCAAAAAGGGTATGCGGTAACGCCGATTATTGTTCTTTTTAATGTTTTTTATTACATCGCCATCTTCCTTTTTTCGGTGGTATTTATGGCTGGCCTGTCATTAAAAAATGGCAGTGCTTCTCATGATGATTATATTGAAGAAATGAAACGGCTATCTTTAAATTTTGGCGTTAACCAGCGCAATTTGGTGCTAAGCGGCGAATATTGGCGTTTAATTACCCATCAGTTTATCCACGGGTCAATTTCGCATTTGTTCTTTAATATGTATGCCCTGGTTTATCTGGGTTTGATGATTGAGAATAAAATGGGCTGGAAAAAATACCTCTTTATTTATTTGCTGGGTGGTATTTGCGGTGGCTTGGTCAGTTTGATTTTTCATCAGGAAGGGATGATGATGGGGGCTTCAGGGGCAATAATGGGCTTGTATGGAGCATTTATTGCTTTATTGATCACTAAATCTTTCGAGCGGAAAGCAACAAAAGCTTTGTTGGTAAGTACATTAATGGTATCACTTTTGGTGCTGGTGAATGGTGCTTTTGGTAAAAGGGTCGACAATGCCGCACATATTGGAGGTTTTGTTTCGGGCTTTATTTTTGCCTATATACTTACTTACAAATGGGACAAAACTTTCGAAATTAAAAACTGGGCAAGGTATGCGGTTTCGGTTCTTTTATTCCTGATGTTTTTTAGTGGTGTTCTCCACTTTAGCCCAACGTACAGAACAGAAGAATACCGTAAATTAAGAAATACCTTTAACGGTAACCTGGGTTCTATTAACAACATTATGTATTTAAAAACTTCTTTGCCAAAAGAGGTTAAACTCAGCTCGATTAAACAAGATGGCATTGAGCCAATGGAAAAGAACCTTGCTATAGTGAAGGAAATGAAGACCTTAAAATTAAGGCCCGAAGATGTTAAAGAACGTGAAAAAATCATTAAAATCAGTAAAGCATCGTACAGCGCAGTAATGTTGATGTACCGGGATATTAAAGCAGATAGCACTAACCGTTACAGCAAACAAACATCCAATGCTTTAAGTGAGGTGTTCGAAATTCTTTACAAAAAAGATTGAGGTGCTTATCCGGTTTTTTTGTATAATCCGATTTCACTTAAGGTAATACAAACCGGAGATTTAGTAATGTTTATTTTTACTTTATCAGTTGTAACCGGGTTATCCAGTTTGATCAACCGTTTAGCGCCGATACTGGTTCCATCGTAAACTTTTCTCCAGTCATTGTTTTCAAACACTTCTATGGTGTAAGCTTCTATGCGCTGGCCCAAGGGAATGTACTCCTGTAAGCTGATAATATCGAAAGTTTTAGCTGTCTTTAAATCGATTTCTAAACTCGCTTCATGGCTGTCATCTTGTGTAGCCCAATAACTTTCTCTGTTGTTATCGAGCAAAGTAGTGGTGACATATTTTTTACCCCGGCTATTACTGGCTTTGATCTGTGCGTTTTGAGCCAGATTATTTCCGAAGGTATGTTTAACCATGTCTCCAAATGTTTCCAGTGCCGCAACATCATCTGCATGGAGCTGGCCCCGGGTATCGGGTGCTAAGCCAAGGTCCAGGCCTGCACCACGGCCAACACTCTTTAAATACAGGTCGAATAAGGTTTCTGGTGTTTTAGGTTTTTCGTTGGCATGATAAAACCATCCTTTTCTTAAAGGCACATCACATTCTGCAGGCATCCAGAACTTGCCATTTCTAATCCCTTCAGGACTTTCTGGATAATTTGCCTGACCAGGAACAGCCACATTTTTTCCGGCAGGGGGCATTGGTGTAAAGGTTTCCCATGAGGTTTCTGCTGCATGACCGTCTTCATTGCCTACCCAGCGGATATCTAAACCGATGTCGCTAAAGATATTGGCCATTGGTTGCATTTTACGTGTAATGGCCCAGGTATTGTTCCAGTCGTAATAGGTTGTATTATCTATCGAACGTTTTTCTTTGGCACCGCCATAATAACCGTCGCCACCGTTGGCGCCATCGTGCCAGCTCATAAAAAGTTCACCAAAATTGCTGTAAAGCTCTTTTAACTGGGCCTGGTAAATGGCCAGGTATTTGTCGGTACCATAAAGGGCATTGTTCCGATCCCAGGGAGAGCAGTAAACGCCAAACTTTAAACCATTTTTGCGCACAGCCTGTTCTACCTCTTTAACCAGGTTTCCCTTTCCATCCCGGAATGGACTTTTACTAATGTTGTATTCCGTTGTTTTGGTTGGCCAGAGGGCGAAGCCATCGTGGTGTTTGGCAACCAGTATAATGCCTTTTAATCCACCAGCTTTTGCTGCTTTTATAATCTGGTCGGCATTAAAATCGCTAGGGTTAAATGTTTTCGGATCGGCATCGCCAAAACCCCATTCTTTATTTTCGAACGTAGTTGGTGTAAAATGGATTAAACCATATACTTCGATATCGTGCCAGGCCAGTTGCCTTTTTGATGGTAAGGCACCATAAGGTTTCGGTGGCGATTGGGCGAAAATACTTGTGGATAGGAATAGAAAAAGAATTAATAAAGGTTTCATAACAGTATAGCTTAGATAAAACTAAAGTACAAATAATTACTCCCCAAACGCAAGAGTTAATCAATATTTAACCTATTGAAAACGTGGAGGTGAAATTATTTTTACATCTTGAACGTTACATTGATCCATCAAACATTTAATTTCTGTATACGTTAATTAATCATGAGCGCTTTTACCCAGACCCCTCCCGATGGTGGTACAATGTACACCGAAACCAATCTTGGCCAGCTTTTTCCTGAACCTTTTAATACGATTACGAGTTGCTTTTTTTTGGGTATTGCGGTATACTGGACGATTAAACTTTGGGGTAATTTTAAACAGCATACTTTTTTAAGTATTGCACTGGCATTGCTTTATATCGGTGGGATTGGAGGCACTACCTATCATGGATTCAGGCGTTGGCCTGTTTTTATCATGATGGACTGGATGCCGATCATGTTGCTGTGTCTTTCTGCCGGGGTTTACTTCCTCTCTAAATTAACAAAGTGGTATTTTGCTATTTTAATTGTAGCCGTTTATGCTTTCTTTCAGTTTTATGTGCGAAGGCTTTTTAGCCAAGGGGATTTTCAGATTTTTATCAACATCAATTATGCTTTTATGGCCGCGCTGGTTTTATTCCCAGTGTTTGGTTACCTTATTAAAACAGAATGGAAAAATGGAAAATGGGTAGGTTTTGCCCTGCTTGCTTTTGTATTTGCCCTCACTTTTCGTATCGCTGATAAATGGGATATACTAAGCATTGGTACGCATTTTTTGTGGCATACCTTTGGTGCTGTAGCATCTTTCTGTATGCTTAATTATATTTATTTGGTTAACTTTAAGAAAGTTAACTAAAATTTATATGTTGATTAAAAGAACGGCTTCAACTTTATTATTTGTCTGTTGTGCGGCATATCTTGCCTATGCCCAACAGGTGCAACCAAGTAATAGAGATAAGAATGAGGTTAAAGAATTTAAAATAGATACGCTAAATCTTGATAAGTTAATGTTCGAGATGGAAAAAGAGTTAAGGTTAACAGTAGACCCAAAACCTAAGATTGAGACTGGACTTAGAAAATATCTGATTAAGCGTATGGAATGGACAGAATTCAAACATAGAGAGCCTGAAGAATGGGTTGCAGGTTCGAATAATAGACTTTTTGATTTCTCACAGAATTTAGAAAAGATACTTGATGAAGATCAAATCGATCGCTTTTGGGCGATGAAACCATTGGATAAAGACGATAATATATGGTGGAATATATTCGTTGTTTATTAATATCAACAGTAAAATCTTTACACGATAACAAAAAGAGCTTGCTGATTATCATTCAACAAGCTCTTTTTTTATTTAAAATTTAGAATGCGCTTTGCTGTAATCTAATTTCTTTTGGCTGCCGATAGCATATTCGATGCCTCCCCATAAATGGTTCTGGAATTTATCTTCGGCCCAACCTTCTTTGGTATGGCCCATACAAGTGTAGAAAGCTCTTCCGCCATCAAAGCTGTGGTACCAGCTGAAAGGATGAAAATCACCATTTTTGCCTCCAGTATACGATTTCTCATCTAACGTAATCAGCACTTTAATATCAGGGTTGATATCCTTAAAATTATAAAGTTCATCTTTTCTCATCCATACCGAATCGGTAAGGAATTTGGTAGCGGGATGTTTTTTGTCTTTAATTACAAATCTGGCTTCCTGAACGGCCGGGTGACTTATAAAATAGGCCCCAGCCAATTTGCCGTACCATGGCCAATCGTATTCAGTATCAGTAGCGGCGTGGATACCCACATAACCTCCACCTGCCTGGATGTACCTTTCGAAAGCAACCTGTTGTTTGTTATCCAAAACATCGCCAGTGGTGCTTAGAAAAATTACAGCAGCATATTTTTTAAGGTTATCTTCAGTAAAAACATCCGCATTTTCAGTGGTGTCTACTTCAAAGTGATGTTCAGTGCCCAACTTTTGGATCACTTCTTTTCCGATCTCAATGGAGTTGTGCCTAAAACCCTTGGTTTTGGAGAAGACTAAAACTTTTGCCGATTTTTTTGCTACGGTATAACTTTGGAATAAAAAAACAGTGGCAATCAATAGACATATAGAAAGATACTTTTTCATTTTTTTTAACTTGGTTAGTGATGTTTAATGTGCTTTAAATTTAAGAAAGTTGTTTGATAATTTCCTTACATCTTTCTTCAACCTGATTGCAAACGGGGCTAAATAAGGCATTATCCCAATATGGGTCTGTAACTTCGCCGTTATCAAGGAAAAGTTTAACCTTTTTTCGCTCCTCAACAGTTTTGGCAAGGCTTTGCACATCGGCCAAATTGTTCCAGTCCATTACCAAAATCAGATCGTATTTGGCAAACATCGAGTGATTAAATTGCTGTGCGCGCTGTTGGCTGATATCGTAGCCCAGTTCTTTTGCGGCAGCAGTACTTCTATAGTCTGGAGCTTTGCCAATATGCCAATTGCCTGTTCCTGCCGAAGCAATTTCCCAGTTTAAGTTTTGTTCATCCGCCAGATGGCGCATAATGCCTTCAGCCAATGGCGAACGGCAGATATTACCCAGGCAAACCATTAAAATTTTCAATGTGATTTAGATTTATTTGTAAATATAAACAACTGTATAAGTTTTTTATTTTGTACTGTTGAAACGAACTATTCATTTGCACGTTATGGCAGTTCAAAAAAAATGCCCCAAGCCTTGAAAGCATCGGGGCATTAAATATATTCAATTGAAATGTTATCCGTAAATGTCGTTTAACATTTTTGCCAGGCGTACACCACCTTTTAACAGTTGGCTGTTAAGGGTATCAACCCATTCGAAATTATAACGGTAACTTAATTTCGAATCTGGTTTGGTGGTATCGTAAATTTTATTGCAAATGCCATACGATTCGTAAATGCAATCTTTTAAGCTGGTATTTTGCCAGTTGTAAAGCTGAACTGCCGATGGATGATTGATTGCTTTTGCATATTCGGTATAACTTAACTGTTGGTACTCGATCAGCTGCTCATCCCAAACGCGGTGAATATTCGATTTTTCATTGAACCATAAAACAGAAACACGGTTTCCGCCTAAATCTTCTTTACGTGCAACGTGCATCGGTTGGCATAAATCGCCTGCCAAATGTACCAACATGCGTAAAGCCAGTTTCTTTTCTGTCGCAGTACTGCTTGTTTTCTTTAAAACTGCGATCAGATCAGGTATTTTGGTATAAAGACTTGGCGATTTTTCAGTCGACAAAAAATTGTATACTCCATTTTTATCCAATCCTGCCGGAAGATTAACAAAATGCCAGTTGTACATATAATTGTACGTGGAGTCTGATTTAATAAAATCGCCCCAGTTGGCACTCATAGCCAATGTTTCGTAACCTAAAATGCCTTGAATGGCTTTGCGTGTTTTGGCCTTTAAATAACTATCGGCAATTTCGCCAACCACACGGTGGCCGATGGTACCCCAGGCATTTGCCTGAATGGGTAAATAAGCTAGAAAACCAATAGCTAAAGCCGCTGCTAATTTCTTTTTAATTGATGTTAAAATCATTTTATAATTCTTTTTGTACGCAGGTTATTTTTTCTTTGAAGATTAATTTGATTTCGCGCTGATCGCTTAAACTTTCTAAAGATAAGGTGTCAGCAGAGCGTTTTTTGATCAGGAAGTTTTTGTCGTATCTGCCAATCCGATAACAGCCCGATATTTTTTGTTTGTAATTGGCCTGCGTAAAGGTAGCGCCAACAAAGAGGGTATCGCCCCTTACCACATAAACACCTTTTGCATATTCTTTCCAAATTCCATTGTGGTAGCACGAATCTTCGTATAGATTTACTTTGCTGTGGGTAACCATATCAATGTAAACCGAATCGCAGCTAAACTTAAAATGGTGTTGGGTATAATTGCTTAATTTATTGCTAAAGGCAACAGAATCTTCGTTCCATACACCCTGCATAAAATCTTCACCCTTGCCCTGTATATTGGGCCGTGGACTACAAGCTACATGTAAAATGGATAATATAAAAAGGATGATGTAGAAAGCCTTTAAACCCGGATGCAGTTTGTTCATTGTGTTGTTAATCGTTGTTTTTAGGAAACTGATTGTAACTTACAGTGTTCTTTTTAACGGTGTTGATGATCAGGATTAAAAGCCCTCCCGCGAAACATAAACTACCAATAAAACTAATGATGCCTATTACAGTGTAGTATTGCGAAACTTCAGTGTACGCCAAATGACGATCATTTAATAAAAAGGGCATTAACACACTATAAAATAAAGCTGTCAGTAAGCCGATTCCCGAACCAATGGTCATTAAAATGGCCTCAACAACAGATTTTTTTGATAAAAAATAACCGCAGGTGCCAAATATGATAACGTGTGAAATGATAGATACCAGGCTGAGTAGTGTAGAGAGTATTGAATTCATTTTACCTGTTTTTAATTAATTGTTTTGAAAAGTAGGAGCGTCATGCTGAACTCGTTTCAGCATCTTTGAGTACTGAAAAGATCCTGAAATAAATTCAGGATGACGACCGTTTATGTAATTAGCTACTTCAAGCTACCAACCATATCTTCCGGACGAACCCATTCATCAAATTGTTCGTTGGTTAATAAGCCTAGTTCAACAGCTGCCGCTTTTAAGGTTTTATTTTCCTTATGCGCTTTCTTTGCAATTTTAGCTGCGTTTTCGTAACCCACATGTGGATTTAAAGCCGTTACCAACATCAAAGAATTTTGTAGGTGTTTTTCAATTTCCGGTAAGTTAGCTGTAATGCCTTCAGCACATTTATCAGTGAAAGAAACACAGGCATCGCCGATTAAACGCGCCGATTGTAACACATTGGCCGCAATTACGGGTTTAAATACATTCAGTTCAAAATGGCCAGACATACCGCCTACCGAAACCGCAACATCGTTACCGATTACCTGTGCACAAACCATCGTCAAAGCCTCTGGTTGCGTAGGATTAACTTTTCCCGGCATAATAGAAGAGCCTGGTTCGTTATCAGGAATTACAATTTCGCCAATACCACAACGTGGGCCTGAGCTTAACATCCTTACGTCGTTGGCTACTTTCATTAGGGCAACTGCGGTACGTTTCAATGCGCCCGAAAGTTCTACCATAGCATCGTGTGCTGCTAAAGCTTCGAATTTATTTGGCGCGGTAACAAATGGTAATCCTGTTAAGTCGGCAATTTTCTTTGCCACTAAAACATCATATCCTTTTGGTGTATTTAAACCCGTGCCTACAGCAGTACCGCCTAAAGCCAGTTCGGCAACCATAACCAAAGCATTTTTAATGGCCCTGATGCTATTGTCGATCTGTTGCACATAACCCGAAAACTCTTGCCCTAGGGTAAGTGGAGTGGCGTCCATAAAGTGTGTACGTCCGGTTTTAACAATAGCACTGAACTCTTCAACTTTTTTAGCTAATGTATTTCTTAGTTTCTCTAAACCAGGTATAGTGTTTTCTACCGTAAGTTTATAGGCTGCAATATGCATTGCAGTCGGGAAAGTATCGTTTGATGATTGCGATTTGTTTACATCATCGTTAGGGTGAAGCACTTTTTTATCGTCGGCTAATGAGCCGCCGTTTATAACATGGGCACGGTTTGCAATTACCTCGTTACCATTCATGTTACTCTGCGTACCCGAACCGGTTTGCCAGATTACCAAAGGAAACTGGTCGTCCAATTTACCGGCAACAATTTCATCACAAGCTTTGGCAATCAGTTCAGCTTTTTCTGCTGATAATACCCCTAGTTCGGTATTGGCAAGGGCTGCAGCTTTTTTCAGGTATCCAAAAGCATGGATAATTTCTTTTGGCATCGAACCTTCAGGACCAATTTTGAAGTTGTTGCGTGAGCGTTCGGTTTGTGCACCCCAGTATTTGTCGGCTGGTACCTGCACCTCGCCCATGGTATCGTGTTCTATTCTGAAACTCATTATATTTTGATTTTTGTTGTCGCAAATTTAGGTTTTTTGCTTTTTAAAGCGTTGGATTTATGTAAGATATTTGGTAGATAACAAATATAAGGGCAAATTGGCTGCATTCTTTTTGTTCCCTGTGTTGGATGCACAAACTTTTATCCGGGCTGGCCGCTTCTACCAATGAAATCATATTCATACCTTTACCGAAAATATGCAGGGATTAGTTATTAAATCTACAGGTAGCTGGTATAGTGTTTTGGCCGATAACGGCGAGCGCTACGATTGCCGGATTGTAGGAAAATTCAGAATTAAAGGACTTAAAACCACCAATCCGATTGCGGTTGGCGACAGGGTGAAATTTGATCTGGAAAGGGACAGCAATCAGGGCCTGATCAACGAAATGCTACCCCGTAAAAACTACATCATCCGCAAATCGATTAACCTGAGCAAGCAAGCACAGATACTGGCAGCCAATTTAGATATGGCCATGTTGGTAGTTACACTGGCTTCACCACGTACTTCGTTGGGTTTTATCGACCGTTTTTTGGTAACCGCCGAGGCTTACGATGTGCCTGCAGTTTTGGTGTTTAATAAACTCGACCTGTTTAGTAAAGAAGGTTTAGAAATTCTTCAGGAATTTAAAGATATTTATGAAAATATTGGTTATGCCTGTTACGAAGTTTCGGCTTTAAAAGGGATCAATATCCCCGTGATCAAGGAATTGATTACCGATAAAATTACTTTGATATCGGGTCATTCGGGTGTAGGAAAATCAAGCCTGATCAATGCGTTATTGCCTGACCGTGATTTAAGAACAGGTGAAGTTTCGGATTGGAGCGATAAAGGACAACATACGACCACTTTTGCCGAGATGTTCGAATTGCCTCAGGGCGGCTTTATAGTAGATTCACCCGGAATTAGAGAATTGGGTGTTATCGACATTGAAAAAGAGGAACTAGGCCATTTTTTTAGGGAAATCTTTAAAACTTCGCACTATTGTCGGTTTAACAACTGTAAACATGTTAAGGAACCAGGTTGTGCTGTTTTGGCCGCGGTAAACAATGGTGAAATTGCCGTTTCGAGATACGAAAGTTATCTGAGTATTTACCACGGAAACGATACAAGGCATTAAATGAGTCAGAAGTCGGAAGTCCGGAGTCCGAAGATGTAATGTGTAATTGAACAACCTTAATTGAACAAACGGATTATATTAAAAAAAATCTTTGTGTCTTAGTGGTTAAAAAAATAAAGAAATGAAATTTAAACTGGGAGATTTTGTGCGTTTTGTTGATGAAAAACGTGAAGGATATGTAACTAAAATTATCGATACGCAAACTTTAGGTGTTACCGATGAGGATGGTTTCGAAATTCCTGTTGCGGTAAGTAATTTAACTTCTGTGCATGGCCATGGCGTGGTAGCTGAAGAACTAGATGCACCTAAACCTATTCAGGTAAATATCCCCAGCATAAGTAAAATCGAAAATGGCATTTACCTTGCTGTTGCTACAGATGATAAGGCCGGTAATGTGGTGCATTTTCACCTGCAGAATCATTCACCGAATATTTTATTGCTGAGTTTAACTACAGCGCGTAAAGAAAAGTATTCTGGAGCTTTCCATGGTATTATCGAATCCTATGCTTCTACTTTGGTGTATTCGGCTTCGCTGGCTGATCTTGATCTCTGGCCAGAATTTAACTTCCAGGTTTTGGTTTTCAGCAAAGCTGATGTTAAACCTATCGATCCGTTGGTGATCGGTAAAAAATTTAGGGCAAAAGATTTCAGTACCGAACAAAAAGAATTGCCTCAACTTAGAAACAAAGGCTGGTTGATCCGTTTTGATGACCTGGTTCCGGTAAGCATCGATCCTCAAAAATTAAAGGAAAGTTTTTTCAAATCAACCGAAGAGAAAAAAACGGTTGCCGCTCCCCAAAAAGAAATCGACCTGCACATCGAAAAACTGAGAGATGACCATCACTTTTTAGAAGCTGATGAGATGTTACAGATCCAGATCAATCATTTTCAAACGGCTATGGATGCTGCGGTGGTGCATCATTTCGATAAGATCGTTTTTATCCACGGTTCGGGAAATGGTACTTTGAGAGATAAAATCCATAAACTGATCAGCAAAAATCCGCATGTAAAAACATATATGGATGCCAGGAAAGAAAAGTTTGGTTACGGTGCTACGGAAGTGGTGTTTAAATAAAATGTCATCCTGAGCTTGTTGAAGGATAAACAGGTTTATCTTATTTTGTTGTGGAGGCTGTCTCAAAAGTAAAAATGGTAATTACAAAACGGAATTAAATTTCGCGAACCTTGTTTTCAATCTAGTATATCATGTAAAAGTGGCTACTTTCAAATCGAAAATAGCCTCTTTTGATTCCAAGCTTACCAGCTTTAGAATTTAATTTGGTGTTCTTTGTCAAAAAATGACTTTTGAGACAGTCTCTGAATCACCTTTTTAATATGCATTAAGTCAGATGGTAACATCTGACTCCACCAAGAATTTACGGAAAATCTAAGCCCCTCTAGGGGTTTGGGGTCAACTCCAAAACCACCACAATGGCATGATTACTCAAGGCCTCCAATTCTACCTGTTCAATATCCCAGAGGGCCAAAGCATCTCTTGCGTGCATTAAACGGCCTTCAATTTCGAAAGCACCATCTACAATAAAAGTATAAAACCGATGGTTTGGGCTTTGCATTTTATACACTGCTTCTTCACGACCAGCAAAAATACCCGCACTTAATTTAAAAGGTAATTTAGGGTTCGCAATAATTTCGAGCAGCTGATTTTGGTTTTTTTCAAAGTCGAAATTGAAAAGCATTTCACTTGCCCGCATTAAAAACATATCGGTTTTGATGCCAAGCTGGATATAATTAATCACATCGTTTTGGTAAGGATTACTGATTTCCAGCACCTCACCCTTGCCCATATTCAAAACCTGTATTTGGCCGGTTTCTAAAGCAAATTCTTTTCCATTGGCAACAATATCGATTCCGCCGGTAATGGGCATAAATATCTGGAGCGAATCTTCCTTGCAGAGAAAAAAGGTAACCTTCCCGCCAACAATCGATTCATCATTACATAAGAATAAATGACCAAATGCCTGTTTATGCTCGCTGTAATACTTTTCAAAATTAAAGGTGCTGTACCTTCTTAGTACCGAACTTTCAGTTAATCCACGCTGATCGGCTAAAAATATTTTTCCGGGTGTGAGTTCCATCGTTAACCGATATTTTTTATAGCGTGAATACTTACAAAAGGCTGAATCTGAAAAAGGTTGGTAAAAACTTCCTCTTCATTGTTTCCTTTAAATTGCGACACCAAAAGCAAATTATCAATGGTATCGTGCCAAACGAGTGGTTTGGAAAAGAAATTGATCGCCACTTTGTGTTTCTCGATATCGTTGATGTCTGAGTTGATCAGTTCGAACTTGAAATTTTCAAAAGTTAAAAAGCGCCTGCCCAAATTGTCCAATATATCGGGTATAATTCCATTTAACTGGCGTAAATAACCTGTAATGGCTGCGCTCACTAAAAAATGAAGTTTCTCAGCCTCTGGCGCATTCAGCAACATTTCGGCAAAAGTAGTATGCCGCTGTTCCTGATTATAAAACTGGGCCTGCATTTTAAACTCTGCAAAGCTATCTTCATGTACAAACTTATCCCATGCAGTGGTATTGGTAGCATCAATTATTTTTCGGTAACAGAGTGTAATAACTTTTCTCGACATGGTATAAAATTAAAAAAGACGTTAAGAATTCCTAACGTCTTTATGAAAATAAAATAATTATAAGGATATATTATGCTTTTACATTCACTTTAAAAGTAAGTTCGAAACCTGCTGTCAATGTTCCAGTTACGGTTGCAATTTCTACACCCGTTTTATCGTCACTAAAAACATTGTCGGCATTATTATAGGTGTAGCCACTTAAACCTTTGCTATAGCCATTTACCAGCGTTAAAGATGTTCCTGCCCCTTCGGGGAAAGCAATTTGTGTTACATTTAAAGATGTTCCCGCGGCGTTGTAAACATGTACATGAATATGCGTTGCACGCCCGTTATACCAGCCCGGAAAAATGGTGGTGAAGGTAACCAGTCCATTGGCATCGGTGGTTTGGCGACCGCGTAAAAAGTGTACCGATTGATAATTGGTGCTTTGTATGCCATTGCCACCATATTCAGAATATTTGCCTTCCGCATCACAATGCCAGATATCCACTATTGCTCCGGCCAAAGCTTCGCAGCTGTTATTCACGTTGCCTACGGTAATTTTAGCGGTCATTTTGTAACCCGAACGCCCGTCGGTAATATCACTGCGCACATAAGATGTTGGTACTTTAGTAGGAAAAGGCCCTTCGGTTTCAGTTGGGGCTAGGGTACAGGTGCCGTTGGTACCAGATGTATCGCTGCCATCGATAATGCTGTTTTTTTTGCAGGCCTCAATAATTACCGGAGTGGAGATGGCTCCGATCATTAAACTTCTGATAAAATTTTTTCTTTTCATAGTTAGTGCGTTTTGTTATGTTGATTAAATTTACACCAAAAGCATTATAGCTAACAAATATATCGACAGAAGCTTGTTTTGGAACGGTGAACGGGATAAATGGAGAGGTGGGCAAGGGCGCTGTCTGCATTATTATTGAAATGCAAATGCGATAAAATAGAATTGGAATGCGATAAAATAGAATTGGAATGCAATAAAATAAAATCCGAATATGGTAATATAAAATACAGAACTAAAAAAATGAGGTACGCTTTTTGCGATGATGTAATTTCTTTTTATAAAAATTAAAACTAGCTTTGCCGCTATTAATGAAACACCTGGTTACCATATCGCTTGTATTTTTTAGCTTAACACACTTGGCGAAGGCCGAACGCGTTGAAGGGCTTAGGATATTAAACGAATATTGTAATGAGCATAACATTAGCATCAATGCAACTGGTAAGGCCTCAGTTCAGCTTAATGAAGACCGTAACCCTTATCTGTTATCGTACACTAAACTGGCTTTAATTGGCACCCAGGCACAATTAAAAGTTGCAAAATATGTAAGCGTAAATCAGGTAATTGCTGATTTAACCATCAGAAAAAAACCAAAGAACAACAGCCCCTAGTTTTCTTTCCTGAAAAATCTTTTACAAGATTTTGAGCCCCATTTATACCAGCAACTGCCAAACTGACTTAAGAAAGACAATGGCTTGGTTGTTGTAACACACCATTTTTTAATAATAAATACGATTTAAAATATTATAATGTTAGGATTTTTAGCGAAGGTTTTCGGAAGTAAATCAGAAAGAGATATAAAGGCTATCCAGCCATTGGTTGTTAAAATTAACGAACACTACAGTAAACTGTCTGCGCTGAGCAATGATGAGTTACGTGGTAAAACCATAGAATTTAAAGAGAAGATTTCGGCTTTTTTAACTGAAATTGACGGAAAAATTTCAGCCCTAAAAGCTGATGCAGAAAGCGAAGATTTAGATCTTCACCAAAAAACGGCTATTTACGATCAGGTTGATGCCTTAGGTAAAGACCGCGATGTAGAATTGGAAAAAGTGCTTTTGGAAATTCTACCCGAAGCTTTTGCTGTTGTGAAAGAAACTTCACGCCGTTTAAGTGAAAACGATTATTTAGAAGTTACCGCAACCCAGTTTGATAGAGATTACGCTGCAAGAAAAAACAATGTTAAAATTGTTGGAGATAAAGCACAATGGGCCAATAAATGGGATGCTGCAGGAACCGAAGTGGCCTGGAACATGGTACATTACGATGTACAGTTAATTGGTGGTATTGTTTTACACAGCGGTAAAATTGCCGAGATGGCTACTGGTGAGGGTAAAACCTTAGTGAGTACGCTACCAGCTTATTTAAATGCATTGGCCGGACAAGGTGTGCATATTGTTACAGTGAATGATTATCTGGCCCGTAGGGATAGTGAGTGGAATGGCCCATTATTCGAGTTCCATGGTTTAAGTGTTGATTGTATCGATAAACATGAGCCAAACTCTGAAGAAAGAAGAAAGGCTTATGCCGCAGATATTACTTACGGAACCAATAACGAATTCGGTTTTGATTACCTGCGTGACAATATGTCGCAAACGCCTGATCAATTGGTGCAGCGCAAGCAGCACTTTGCAATGGTGGATGAGGTCGATTCAGTTTTAATTGATGATGCACGTACCCCGTTGATCATTTCGGGTCCGATTCCACGTGGCGATGAGCATGAATTTTATGAGCTAAAACCACGTATCGAACGTTTGGTTAATGCACAAAAGGCTTATGTTACACAAGCATTAAACGAAGCCAAAAAATTAATCAATGCAGGTAACAGCGGAACCGAAGAAGGTGAAGGTGGTTTAGCCTTATTACGCGCTTACCGTGGTTTACCAAAAAATAAAGCCTTAATTAAGTTCTTAAGTGAAAGCGGTGTTCGCGGTTTGTTGTTGAAAACAGAGAACCATTACATGGCAGATCAATCTAAGAATATGCCTAAGGTAGATTCTGAATTGTATTTCTATATCGATGAGAAAAACAACCAGGTTGAATTAACCGAAAAAGGTATCGAACTGATTACCCAATCGGGTGAAGATCCTCACTTCTTTGTATTGCCTGATGTGGGTACTGAAGTAGCGGATTTAGAAAAATCTGATATGCCTTTAGAAGAAAAGGTTGTTCAGAAAGATGCTTTAATGCGCGATTACTCTGTTAAGGCAGAACGGATCCACTCTGTAAACCAATTGTTAAAAGCGTATACCTTATTCGAAATTGATGTAGAATACATCATCGATGAAGGAAAAATTAAAATCGTTGATGAGCAGACTGGCCGTATTATGGATGGTCGCCGTTACTCTGATGGTTTACACCAGGCGATTGAGGCAAAAGAAAATGTAAAGGTTGAGGATGCTACCCAAACGTATGCAACCGTAACTTTACAAAATTACTTCCGTATGTACCACAAACTTTGCGGTATGACGGGTACTGCAACAACAGAAGCTGGCGAGTTTTGGTCGATCTATAAATTAGACGTAGTTGAGATTCCCACCAACAGAAATATTTCAAGAATTGATGAACAGGATTACGTTTACCGTACCGTTCGCGAAAAATATAACGCCGTTGCAGCAGAGATACAATACCTTGTTTTTCCATATTCTCATTACGAAACAGAATATGAAACAGATAAGGAAGGTAATGTAAAGCAAAAGGATGGTAAACCGGTGGTTAAATACGATCCAACCGGTAGAGCTGTGCCTAAACTTGATGCGAAAGGCGCATTAATTCCTGCGGTTAATCCTCAAACCGGACAATTGGAGCCACAAGCTGGCCGCCCGGTATTGGTGGGTACAACTTCTGTTGAGATTTCAGAGTTATTAAGCCGTATGCTTAAACTTCGTGGCATTAAACACAATGTATTAAATGCTAAAATGCACCAGAGAGAGGCCGATATCGTTGCCGAAGCTGGTCAGGCCGGAACCGTAACTATTGCAACCAACATGGCTGGTCGTGGTACCGATATTAAATTGGGTGCAGGTGTTAAAGAAGCTGGAGGTTTAGCCATCGTAGGTACCGAACGTCATGAGTCTCGTCGTGTCGACAGGCAGTTGCGTGGTCGTGCAGGTCGTCAGGGTGATCCAGGTTCATCTCAATTCTTCGTTTCATTAGAAGATAACTTAATGCGTTTATTTGGTTCAGAGCGTATCTCTGGCATCATGGTGCGTATGGGTATCGAAGATGGTGAAGTGATTCAACACTCTATGATTACCAAATCTATCGAGCGTGCACAGAAGAAAGTAGAAGAAAACAACTTTGGTATCCGTAAACGTTTATTGGAGTATGATGATGTGATGAACTCACAACGTACGGTAATTTATGCTAAACGTAAAAACGCTTTATTTGGCGAACGTTTAGATGTGGATATGAACAATATGGTTTTCGATGTTGCCGAAGATATCGTTAGCGAATATAAACAAGAAGGTAATTTCGATGGTTTCAAATTAGAGGTAATTAAAAACTTCTCTTTAGATACAGCCATTACCGAAAAAGAATTTACGTCAACAAGTATTCCTCAGTTAACAGAAAAGTTATTTGACGAAGCTGAAGCTTTTTACGCACGTAAATCGGAAGCGATTATCCAACAATCATTACCAGTTTTAACCCAGGTGTATCAGGAGCGTGGCGAACACATCGAACAGATTGTGGTTCCGTTTACTGATGGTATCCGTGGTATCCAGGTGGCTGTTGAATTAAAGAAAGCAATCGATAATAAAGGAAAAGAGGTGGTTCGTTCATTCGAAAAAACCATTGTACTGGCCTTGATCGACGATAGCTGGAAAGAGCATTTGCGTGAAATGGACGATTTGAAACAATCGGTGCAAAATGCAGTTTACGAGCAAAAAGATCCATTGGTAATTTATAAAATGGAAGCTTTCAACTTATTTAAAAACATGCTTAATGCGGTAAATAAAGAAGTAGTAAGTTTCTTGTATAAAGGTGGTATCCCGGTACAACAAGAGCCAGATCAGGTTAGAGAAGCACCAGCTCCGGTAAAACAACCAAAATTGCAAACTACCAAACAAGAGTTTGGCAGAGAAGAACCAGGTATTGAGTTTGGCGATACACGTGAGGCCGTTCCACAACAGCCGATCCGCAAGGAAGCAACGGTTGGTAGAAACGAACCTTGTCCATGTGGTAGCGGTAAAAAGTATAAAAACTGCCACGGTGCCAATTTATAATCGAAAAATAATAGCATACCAAGCCCCGACAAAAATGTCGGGGCTTTTTTTATAACTAAATTTTTAATTTACAAATTAACCCCTATATTTAGTCACAGTCAATTCGGAATTGGTAGGCAATTTCTTAATGGCGAATAAACTTAAAAATGGAGTCCAGAAACCATAAAAAAACGGGGCGTAACTGAAAAGCCATAAGAGTAGGAACACACACACAACACACACACAAATGAAAAGAATTTTTAACATTGCCGCTGTTTCAGCGACACTGCTGCTATCGAGCTGCGCCACCATTTTTACAGGAACCACCCAAACCGTTCAGATCAACTCAAACCCTCCTGCCGCTGCTATTGAAGTAGATGGTGTTAAAACCGGTGTTACGCCAATGGCCGTATCCTTAAAAAAGGGATTTACCGGACAAACCATCAGTTTGAAACTTGATGGTTATGAAACCAAAACATTCCAGCCACAAACTACATTCAATCCTGTTGCCATATTAAATGTTATTGGTTTATTTGGTTTTGCTATTGATGCTGCTACAGGTTCGATGATGAAATATGATCCAAAAGTTTACGAATTTACGTTAGAACCTAAGAAAGCGAATTAAAAATCTGCTTAATGGTTATAGTTCTAAAAGCCAGGTTTCTAAAGGAATCTGGCTTTTTTCATACCGCGGTTTTTATCTTGATAGCTGATTATATTTTTAGTATTTTTGAGTATGAGAACAATAACCTTAGATATTTTAAATGATAAAGCCCTTAATCTTTTAAAAGATTTGGAGCTTCTTAAAGTTATTCGCTTGAGAAAGGATTCTAATACATCGAATGTTTTGAGTAATGATTTAATTGCAAAGTATAAAGGAACGATGCAAAAACAGCCGATTTCGGAAGTTGATGAACAATTAAATAATATCCGGAACGAGTGGGAATAAATTATCTTTGGGATACTAATACTGTAATTTATTTTCTTCAAAGGCAATTTACGCCAACAGCCGAAAAGTTTATTGATGATATTATTTCAACTAATCAGCCTACCATTTCTGCAATTACAGAAATTGAACTTCTCTGTTGGAAATCAATATTAAGGAATTTTATTCAGGATTCTTATACATATGAATTGGATCAGGATATCAAAAATCAGACGGCCGAAATACGAAAATATTATAACCTTAAATTACCGGATGCGATAATTGCAGCAACCGCTATTGTGAATAAACTTACTCTTATTACAAGAAATACCAAAGATTTCAATAAGATCCCGCAACTAAAGGTTTCTAATCCATACGATCATTAAGATTTCTACACAAATAATAACGATTTGCTTAACCCATAAAGAATGCCGATTTTTGCAACGATTTCGGCATTCTTGTTGTTAAGAAGAAATGAGATGATATTTTATTCATCTCTTCACTAAATGTCAAGGTTATTACACATGAAAATAATATTCACTTTTATATGCTGCTGGTTTCTTTTTACTACTGCTTTTGCGCAAAAAGGGGAGGTAACGGTTATAAAAGATCCGTTAATTGATAGTTTAATCGCTAAACGTCTCGAAGTGTACAAAACCTCGGGCGAAGTAAAACCTGGCAAACCTATTGTTTCGGCCTACGGTTACCGGGTGCAGATTTTTTATGGCTCAGACCGGCGCGAGGTTTTTAACGAACAGGCACGTTTTAAGGGCCTTTATCCTCAATTAAATACTTACCTCATTTATAAAGAACCTAATTATTATGTTCGGGTAGGCGATTTCAGGAGCCGCTTAGAGGCACAACGGTTAATTAACGAACTCAGACCAGCTTTCCCTACACTGTTTATTTTTAGGGAAAAAATTAATGCACCAACTTTAGATACCACAACAAACAATGATTAAAAATAAAATACAAGAACTTGCCACTAATATTTTTCATGAAGTAGTAGGCTTCCGTCAACATATCCATGCCAACCCTGAATTATCTTTCAAAGAATTCGAAACTTCCTTATTCATCAAGGATAAATTAAAAAAATGGGGAATAGAATATACCGATTGCGCCAACACAGGTGTGGTAGGATTGATTAAGGGAAATCTCCCATCCGACAAAGTAATCGCTTTACGCGCTGATATGGATGCTTTACCCATCCACGAAGCCAATGATAAACCCTACCGCTCTAAAAACCATGGGGTAATGCATGCCTGTGGACATGATGTGCACACTTCTTCACTTTTAGGTACGGCAAACATCTTAAATCAAATGAAAGATGATTTCGGTGGAACCATAAAATTAATCTTCCAGCCTGCCGAAGAACTGTTGCCCGGCGGCGCAAGTATTATGATTAAAGAAGGTGTGCTCGAAAATCCAAAACCGCAGCACATCGTTGGTCAACATGTGATGCCGATGATCGATGCTGGTAAAGTGGGTTTCCGTTCGGGAATTTATATGGCCTCCACCGATGAACTGTATGTTACCGTAACTGGAAAAGGCGGCCATGGTGCACAGCCACATCAAAATATCGATCCTGTTGTCATCGCATCACACATTATTATTGCATTACAGCAAATTGTTAGCCGTAATGCCGACCCACGTTTGCCCTCGGTTTTATCTTTTGGTAAAGTGATCGCCAACGGAGCAACCAACATTATTCCAAACGAAGTGAAAATCGAAGGTACATTTAGGACCCTGGATGAAAACTGGAGAGATGAAGCACACAAACGCATGAAAAAAATGGCCGAAGGAATGGCCGAAAGCATGGGCGGAAGCTGCGATTTCGATATCCACAGAGGCTATCCGTTTTTAATCAACGAAGAGAAATTAACGGCCAATGCAAGAGCTTTTGCCGAAGATTTTTTAGGAAAAGACAATGTGGTTGATTTGGATATCTGGATGGCTGCAGAAGATTTTTCTTTTTACTCTCAGATAACAGATGCTTGTTTTTACCGTTTAGGTACCGGTAATGCTGCTAAAGACACACAATATTCGGTACATACCCCAAGATTTGATGTTGATGAAGATGCATTGAAAATATCAACAGGACTGATGGCTTATATCGCTTTAAAACAACTAGGAAACTAGGATGTAGAATGTAAACAGGTAAGATGGATGAGGGGAGAAGTTTTTTCCATCATCCATCTTCCATCACATATCATCCATCAAACATTACCCATTTTACATGAAAAAAATCTTTTTGTTTTTACTGTTAAGCTCGCTCTTTTACACAGGTTTTGCCCAGGAAATCAAGCGTTTCAATCCGGATACGATTAAAACCATTACGCTCGATTCTACAGTAAACATCAAGGCCGAAAAGTTGAATGTAGAAACTTTTATTAGAAAGGTGATGTACGATACTTCTTTTTATCAGTCGTTCAGGGATATGAAACGTTATACTTTCATTGCCGAAAACAGGATTTATAGCTATGATAAAAAGAACAAGGTTGATGGCAAAATATACCGTAAAATCCGTCACAACAATAGCGGGCCTTATAAAATGGAGTATCTGGTTAAACAGGATACTGGTAAAATTTACAAGAAAAATGGTAAATACCAGCTGTATACCGTAGAAATGTTCGATTACATTTTTATGAATGCCTACAGCACCGATTTTGTACCCAATGCACCAAAGCCCGATGGCAAGGGTGGAACAAACGAGAGTTATAAAGACAAGCTAAAAACATTAATCTTTAATCCAGGCCGCCCGGTAAAGGTTCCTTTTATTGGCAGTAAGACTGAAATATTTTCAGCCAATATGCGCCAATATTACGATTATGGTTTTACCAGTGGTACTTATTTGGATTCTATCCCGGTTTATCGCTTTAAGGTTTCTGTAAAACCCGATTTGAGCAGTTGGACAAAAGATGGCATCATGATCAAAGAATTGGTAACTATTTTTGATAAACGCAATTTCAATATTCTGGGCCGTTATGTGGATATGAAATACAGTAATATGCTGTTCGATTTCGATGTGCAGATGAATATCGAAATGGGTTATTTCGGAGAAGATAAATTACCGACTAAAATTACCTACCAGGGCAACTGGGATTATCCTTTCAAAAAGGAAGAAAGGGCAAGCTTTTTAATCGTGCATAAAGATTACAAACTCGAAAAGGGAAAATAAGGATTCGACTATCGCCTAAAAGATTTATTATCTTTAAACGATTATTTAAACCGATCAATATGCAACTCTTCTCCTCATTAAAATTTAAAATATCATTAGCTTTATCACTGTTTTTGGGCATACAGGTGCATGCACAGGTGCTTACTTCAAAACAGATCGATAGTGTAGTAGAAAAAACGTTAAGTACTTTTAATGTTCCTGGAATTGCAGTTTCTGTAATCAAAGATGGTAAAATAATCCACTTAAAAGGTTATGGGGTAAGCTCCATCAAAACCAATAAAAAGGTTGATGAGAATACCCTTTTCGGTGTGGCATCAAATACAAAAGCATTTACTGCGGCGGCTTTGGGTATGTTGGTTGATGAAAAGAAAATCACCTGGGATACAAAAGTGACCGATGTAATTCCGGAGTTTAAGATGTACGATGCCTACGTAACCAGCGAATTTACCATCCGCGATCTGCTTACACACCGCAGTGGTTTAGGTTTAGGGGCCGGCGATTTAATGATCTGGCCCGATTCATCAACAGTAGATAAAAAACAACTGATCCATAACCTCCGTTATTTGAAACCAGTTTCATCTTTCCGTACCAAATACGATTACGACAACCTGATGTATATTGTTGCAGGTGATGTAGTAGCAAGGGTTTCAGGAGGTACTTATGAGGATTTTATAGAAAGCAGAATCATTAAACCATTGGGCATGAGCAAAACAGCCGCCTCCTGGTACCGTTTAAAAGATAAATCGAATGTAATTGATGGCCATGCGCCTTACGAAGGCAAGCTGCTTCCGGTAGGATTAAGCTTTGGAGAAATTGCGAATGCAGCCGGAGGAATTTATTCGAATGTTACCGATATGAGCAAATGGGTAATGGCCATGATCAACGGGGGTAAATACGGCGAAACATTGGATAGGAAATTATTCAGTCCTGCAGTAGCCAGAGAACTTTGGACCCCGCAGACCATTATAGCAGGTGGTAATCCTGCTGCTTTTAGCAGCTACGGTTTAGGCTGGTTTTTAAGTAATGTGAATGGCAATTTTCAGGCTACACATACCGGCGGTTTATCTGGGATTGTAACGCAGGTAACCATCCTTCCGGAAATGAAATTGGGGATTATCGTATTAACCAATCAACAGTCTGGTGCCGCATTTAATGCCATTACCAATTCGATTAAAGACGGCTACCTTGGAATTAAAGGACAGGATAGAATTAAAACCTACAACGATAACCGTCTTAGAAATGAAAAACAGGCCGATGAAATGGTAAGCAAAGTTTGGAACGATATTGCAGCACAACAAAAACTATCGACTACAAAACCTGATGTCAAAAATTACTACGGAACTTTTCATGATGCCTGGTTTGGCGATGTTACCATCATCGACGTAAATGGTAAAATGCATTTTCAAGCTAAGAATGCACCAAAATTAAGAGGCGATATGACCTATTACAAAGGAAATACCTACATCGTAAAATGGTATGATAGAAGTCTGGATGCCGATGCTTTTGTTAATTTTAGTTTAGACAACAATGCAATGGCAGATGGATTTAAAATAGAAGCGATATCGCCGCTAACAGATTTTAGTTTCGATTTTCAGGATCTTGATTTTAAAAAGACCGATAAAAAATAACCCTAACCAATTATTACAAACAGATGAAAACACTATTGAAAACAAGTATTTTACTAAGCTTTTGCTTAATTGCATTAACCTCAATGACATTTAAACCAAAACGGATTATCTTTTTCGGCGACTCGATTACCCAGCAGGGTGTTTCTAAAAATGGATACGTAACGCTGATCAAACAATCGCTCGATTCTACCAAATACAATGTAATCGGAGCTGGGATAGGTGGCAATAAAGTATACGATTTATATCTGCGTTTAGAAGACGATGTATTGAACAAGAAACCGGATTTAGTAGTGATTTATGTGGGGATCAATGATGTTTGGCACAAACAATCTTCACATACCGGGACAGATTATGATAAGTATTTGAAATTTTACCAGGCTTTGATCAATAAAATTCAAGGTGTTGGAAGTAAAGTGGTTTTGGTAACTCCATCAGTTGTTGGTGAGAAAAAAGATGGCACCAATGAATTGGATGCCGATTTAAATAAATATGCTGCTGGTATTAGAGAATTGGCTGCAAAAAATAATCTTCCCGTGTGCGATTTGAGAAAAATTTTCACGGAATACGAAGCGAAAAATAACACAGAAGATAAAGAAAAAGGCGTGTTAACCGTTGATAGGGTACATTTAAACGAAACCGGTAATAAACTGGTTGCTGATGAGTTATTGCCTTTGGTGAAATAGAAATATATTCGTCATTGCGAACTGAAGAAAGGGAATGTGTGATGGAGTGAAGCAATCTTTCCTGG
>NZ_JAVTSN010000026.1:0-98885 GCF_032678585.1 Pedobacter psychrodurus
TTACCATCGATATATACCATGCCTAAAGCCGGATCGATATGTAAGGTTGTAAATAAGGCATCCTGATACGGACATGTACTCGATATCCATGGATGGCTTTGGTGTACCGCTTCCGGATAACTGTTGTGTTTGTATTTACTGCCAACCCAAAAGTACGAGGCCGAATTGATATGAACATAATTGATGTTATTGATCTGTAACTGGCAATCGATATGCGTGTGACCATTTATCGCCAATAAAATTTTATCAGCTGCCGAGCTCAGTATTTCCTGAATTTCTTCAGCATTATCTACAGCAAGGGCACCGGCAAGTGGCTGGTGACTCACCACAATAATGGGTTTATCAATCTCTTTCAATTGCTGTTGCAGCCATAATTTTTGTTCATCGTTAATATAGGCCGGATAACCTCCCTTATGTTTTGGCGATCCTTTGTCATTTCCGTCTAAAACAATAAAACAAATGCCATTTACTTCTTTGGTATAATACCTGGCAGGCATTTTCCAGTAACTGATGCATTGCGCTTTGGTATGCCCCGAATCGGTATCGTGGTTACCAATTACATGTAACGTTTCCTGGTGTGCATCGTTAAAACGATCAATTAGTCCCTTATTTTTTTCGTTCGGATAGGCAAAGTCGCCCATTTGCATTATTGCATCGGGATTAATCTTTTTGCAATGATCTAAAAAAACCTCCAAACGTTCGCGCCCATTGTGTATTACATCCTGATGCAGATCGGTAATTATACCTATTTTGATTGGTTTTGCTTTTGGCAGGAACATGGCAAGCGCTACATCCGGAATCTGGAGCACAATACCTGTGGCAAGCATGCCACCGATAAATTCTCTTCTATTTAAGTTTTTCATTATTTGCTAATGATATTTTTGAATAACCTGATCAATAAACAATTCAGGATGATTGATTCGGCTAAATTTGTTTTGAACTGTGATAAAAGTACCCGGCAGGAATAACCCCTACCAGGTACATGCATGCTGTAGTTTTAAGGTGCTACTGAGATTAATATTTTCCAATCACGATCAGTTCCATCAGCCGAATGGAGCCTGTACGTAAATTCTCCTTTCGAAAAATCGGCAATTATACCCGCAGCAGGTGCTCCATTAATAGGTTCTATCGATTTTGCAAAGTGAGAAAAGCGGATGCCTATCTTGGTTAAATCCGTCCCCTTAGCAGCGACGATCCTCACGGTAGCCTGGCTTTTATCAACCACATTTGAAGGAGTAGCTATGCTCACATTCTGATAACCGGTTACGGGTTCGTTATAACCCAGCTGATTTTTTACTTCTTCATATTTAAACAATACGGCAGCAGTAATATTGGCATTATCGCCCCACTGGGTATCATCGAGTTCTACTCTTGGTTTCATGCAGCTGGAAAATGCCAGCAATAGAACCAGTGCCAGGCAGTTTGATATTTTTATACGTTTCATCATCTATTTGCTTATGGTAAAAATTAAAAGATTAATTCCATCCTGGGTTTTGGCTAAGCGTTGCATTGTTTGCCTGGTAAAGTTTGATCTGCTGCAAGGGTATAGCACTTAAATAATCTCTTGTTGGGTTAATATAAAGTCCTCTGCCCCCAGCCCTGAAATCGGCCACTTTAAACAGCGGATTTATTCTTCCGTTAGCAAAACTGGCTAGATTGGTATTGGGCACCAGGTTAAATTCATTAAGTACATAACCATCTTTTCTAATCTGGCTGTATAAAGTCGGGTCGGAGCCTTTATCCAAAGCAACCTGACTGGCAGAACGGTTAAAATAATTAAGGAATTCCTGCAATAATGCACCCTGTGGTTGATAGCCGTTAATCACTTTTTCATATACTCCCCACCTCTTCAAGTCATCCAGTCGAAAACCTTCCAAAGCAAATTCTACGGTACGCTCTCTTCTTATTTCATTTACGATAGGTGTAGAAGCAAGATCAAAACCAAGGTCTTCTCTATATGTTCCGGCAGCAATTGCACCCATATTTAAAGGTGTCATGCCCACACGGTTTCTAATTACATTTACCGTTTTATCGATATCGGTCTGCGTAATCGTTCCTAAAATAGCCTTAGCTTCAGCCAGTGACAATAAATCTTCCTCATAACGCATCAGTACATCATCGGTTTCTCCTTTTGTTGCCTCCTGGGCTAAAACAGCGCCCTTAAAATTCCGGTAACCTGTAGAAGTAAAACCTATATCAGTATATGGTGCCTGAGAGGCAATAACCGGATACCTGAAAGGGTTTCCATCACCACCGCGACCGGCCAATTGGTTAAGTGGACCTCTGTCTGGCGTCCATACGGTTTGTCTAAACCTCGGATCTAAATTGGTACTTAACTGATTCAGTGTATTGGGATACACGGCCGGAAAAACTTGTGGTGTACCATCGTTATTTAAATAAATGTCAACCAAATGGTCGGTTATAGATGGGCCTGAATCCAGAATTTTGAAAAAGAAATTATGGCTTAGTGCAAGTAAGGTAGCATCGTACACTTTATAGAGAAATACACCATCGATATTCGAAGCATTTTTTTGCGCAAATAGCTGATTGTAAGCAATGGTTTTGTCGCCGGCTGCCGTAAATATTCTGGTGCCCTGTCTGTTGATCAGCTGCGATACTGTTGGCTCAACCATTTCCAAAAATTCAACACCATTTTTCCCAGGCATGGCATAAGGACTGGCTTTTTTGCTGTGGTAATATTCCCAGCTGCCTTCGTATAAGGCAACTCTTGCTTTTAGGGTTAAGGCTGCTTCTTTATTAATTCTACCTGCAATGGCACCTTGTCCTTCACTTTTCCAGTTCAGTTTTGATATGGCCAGATCAAGATCGGCAATGATCTGTTTGGCTACATCATACCTCGAAGCTCTAGGTACAAATAGTTTATCCAGGTCGCTATCCGTTAGTGGTTCCGTAATAATGGGTACTCCGCCAAAATTCTTTAGCAACGCAAAATAATCCCACGCCCTAAAAAAATACCCTTCTCCAATATAATGACTGGCAGCATCTGTTTTTTCAGCATTGAGGCCAGCATAATAAAGAAAATAATTATCCGACCTGATATTGGTAAAACCTCCTGACCAACTGGTATTGGTATCTCCTGCAACAGAAGCAACATCCCATCTGTACAAACTGCTGGTTGCGGTTGTTTGCACAATCATCATGTCGGTATTGGCATCCAGTGCCAAATTACTGTTGCCTCCAGAGGTAGTACCTGTACCTCCCTGCGTGTTGTATTGAGGAGCCAAACGGCTATAAAATCCGTTTACAAAGATTTGCAGATCGGATGCTGTTTTGAAAAAATTAGCTGAATTAACAGAATCCAATGGACTTTTATCCAAAAAGTTTTTCTTACAGGCAATAAGGTTCATCACCACAAAAAGTGCGAATATTATCCTGCCTGGTTTATTGTAAGCTTTCATATCGTTTATATATAAAATGATAGGTTTTTATAAGTTTAAATTCAATCCAATAGAATAATAGCGCAATGGAGGATATCCATTTACACCTCCGCTTAATAACTCCGGATCATATTTTACAACTGATTTTGAATAAATGAAGCCTAAGTTTTCTCCACTGAGGTAAATATTGGCCTTTTTAATTTTAACCTTTCGCAACCAGTTCTGTGGTAAATCGTATCCTACAGTAATATTCCTGATCCGCAGGTTTGCAAGGTTTAGCGCGTATTTATTTGTTGGCAAACTACTGCCTGTATTAAATGCAGGGAAAAAGGCATTGGTATTGTCTGGACTCCAATAACCCAAACTTGTACTTTCCTTGTATGCAGAAGTATAAAAATAGGCCAGATCGCTACCCGCATGTGTGCCCCACACCAAATCGGATGTATTGTACACTTTCCATTGCATTACGCCATCCAATACAGCAGAAAAAGAAATGTTGTTCCACGAAATGGTCGGAATAATGGAATAACTTTTACGCGGATAATTAAACCCGTCTTTAATCACATCTCCACGGCTATACCAGAAACCGCCATTTCCTGAATTGATGTAACCATCACCATTCACATCGTTGTATAAAATGTATCCGGGATAGTTGTAAGTACCGTTTAATGTTCCGGTACGCAGATCGGCGGTATTTTGAGCAACTCCCCTTGCATCGTAGAAAAAATTCTGGCCAAATTGCTCTCCCGGTGTCCAAACGCCGCTCGTTACACCTGTTTTATTTTGGGCGTACTTGGTTACATAACCAATGTAATCGCTCATATTAAACTTTAATGAATAGTTTAATGGCTTGTTCGCCACTTTAAACTGATCATTCCAGCCAACCGAAAGCTCCCATCCGCGTGTTTCAGAAACAGAATTATTCAGGTTTGGTGCCGAGGTACCCAATACCTGAGGAAGCGGGTTTGGTGGGCCGATCTGATCGATTACAGTACGTTGGTACCATTCGTAGGTTACATTTAACCTTCTGTTCAATGCAGAAACATCCAAACCAAAGTTCAATACCGTGGGTTTTGCCCAGGTAAGTGTCGAACTTACTAAGCCAGGTGCTGTTGCCACATTCGAATAGGTTCCCCCCAACAATGTATTTTTATTCACCGAAAAACCGAGCGTTGGTAGATAAGTATAATAATTATCTACGCCTACTGAGGTAAGATCACCCGATGTTGACCAGGAAACCCGTGGTTTAAAATCAGAGATAAAATCTTTTAATGGCCAGAAGTTTTCTTTTGCGGCATTCCAGGCACCTGATACTGAAGGAAAGAAACTCCATCGCGACTCAGGCGAGAAGCGCGAACTGGCATCTTGCCTACCAGCAAACTTGATCATGTATTTTTCCAGATAATCGTAGGTAATTACGCCATAAAAACCCAGTGTGCTCCAGGAATACATGCTATCATTGGCCTGTTGGTTATTTGCCGCACCATTTAAAGCCTCAATTACATCGGGAGCAAACAGATCGGTACGGCTGCCAGTTAAAGATTTATAATCGTTTTCTTCAGACTGAAAACCAAATTGGGCAAATAAGTTGTGTTTGCCATTAAACGATCGGTTATATTGAGCACTAATTTTTGCTACTCCAAATTCCTGCGTTCCATTTGTTTTTGAAATACTGCTCACATTGGCCGAGCGATTATTCTGTATTTTGGTACCATCAGGCAGTTCGGTATACGCAATTTTGGTTACGGTGGTGTTATCGGTATAACTTTGTCTTCTGGAGTAGTCGGCATTTATCTCAAAATATTTAAAAGGTCTTAAAGTTGCACCCCCACTTAATACCATTTCATTCCGGCCATTGGTAATTAGGCCACCTTCTCCTAAAATGCCCGCAGCACCCAATATCCACGAATAAGCATTGCCCGAAGGAACCCTTAGAGGTGTTGCGAAATATTGCATCATATTGCTAAAGATATTGGTGTAGTTGGCTACTGTACCTCCTGCACCCGAAAAATTCGGACCCTGATTTCCAAATCTTACATAGTTAACATCAGTCCTTAAGTCTAACCAATCTGTAGCTTTATAATTTAATTTGGTTTGAAAATTATAACGTTTATTATAGTTTAAATCGCCCTTTAACAAACCTTTGGTATTGTTATAGCCAAAACTTGAAAAATAGCGTAGTTTATCAGTACCGCCGCTAAAACTTAGGTTGTGCTGCTGACTGATATCGTTTTTATTAAAATAAGAATCATACAGGTTTGTTGTCGCGAACGACTGTTCACGCGTCCAGCCTTTATAAGCCGCATTACCACTTGGAAATTGTCCGTTTTCGATATATTGTTGTGCTTTATCACCAAACTGGGTCCGTAACGCATCAAACGACGGATCGTTCCAGTCTTGTCTCAGCCAGGCTTCCATTCTGGCTATGGTAACCGCATCAACACCATCGGTACCCGTTCCATTAGGCTGTCCGTTTTTTTGAGCGATATTGATATAACGTGCCCAATACGGCGAATTTGGCTGGGTTGGAGCCAATACCATTTCACCTATTTTGGTATTCATCGAATACGTTATTGATGCTTTACCTTCTTTACCACTTTTGGTGGTAATCAACAATACGCCATAAGGTGCCCTCGAACCATAAATGGCAGTGGCTGCCCCATCTTTCAGCAACGAAATACTTTCTACATCATTTGGGTTAACATCCTGAAGTGGCCGTTCTATACCATCAACCAGGATCAGGGGCGCAGCGCTGGCATTTATGGAAGTAAAACCACGGATATTGATTGAAGCGTTGGCTTCGGGTGCACCACTGCTCATCCGGATGTTTAATCCCGGCGCAAGTCCGATCAATCCATCTGTGATATTCCGAATCGGCCTGTTGGCTAATTTTTCGCCATTAATGGTTTCAACGGCATCTGTTAAACTGCTTTTTTTCACCTTACCGTAAGCCGTAACCACCACATCGCTTAAGTTTTCCTGCGAAACAGCAAGTATTACATTACCATTTTTAACATCCTTTGCCAATACTTCTTTACTCTGATAACCAATAAAAGAAATCACCAAACTGGCTGTATTATCTTTTACATTAATGGTAAACTCTCCATTGCCATTGGTCTGGATCACATTATTAGTACCTTTTTCGGTTACGCTCGCACCCGGAATGGCCATGCCCTGCTCATCAACCACCTTACCGCTAATCTTTTCGGCAGTGAATTGAAATGGATTAAAAAAATTAAATTTTATTTCTTTCCCTTTTATCATTACGGTTTTATCCGTAATCTGATATTCTAAGGCCTGATCTTTAAAACAGATCTTCAACACCTCCTCAAGCGTGGCGTCCTTTACATTAATGGTAACCGATTTAGCTAATTTCAGCGCCTTCTTGTTGTAAAAAAAATCATAATTGCTTTGATCTCGGATTTCGTTAATAATCAACGATAAGGGCGAATTAACTTTATTAAGCGTTATCTTTTGTGCAAACGAGGTCGCACTAACCTGCATTATGGTCATCAGTAAGAAAAATGTCGTAATCTTCATCACCAGCAGAAATTTGTAAAAGGTACGGCGGTGCTCACCATACCGATTATGTAAGTTTAAATTCATAAATTTGAGTGTTGGGTTTCGGTTTAATTCTTCGTTTAGATTTTTATTCCGATTGATCGGAATGGGTAAACTCAACATCCGGTCAGAGGTGCTCGAACACCTTTGACCATTTTTTTGGTTTACCATGGCTGTTGCAGTTATTTGGTCACGATAATCCTCCTTCCTTCGATTTTAAAGTGTACATCACCATCAAACGCTATGATTTTCAATAAGGAAGATATATTTTTCGAACGCGAAACTTTACCCGCGTAAACAATGTTTGGATCGGGCTTAAACTGGTAAACGACTTCCACATCGTACCACTGGGCCACCTTTGTCATAATGGCTTCGAGGTTTTCGTCAAATTTAAAATAACCGTTTTTCCACGCCACCACATCCTCAACATCAACATTATCGGTTACCATAATTTTCCCTAATCCTACCTGCGCCTGCTCTCCAGGAATCAATCGTTTTGTAACGCTGCCATCCGAAACCTTCACTGAGCCCTCTATCAGCGTAGTCTTGATCTGTTCCTGATCCTTATAACCCATAATGTTGAAATGTGTACCCAGCACTTCAACAGTTTGTGTACCACAATGCACTTTAAATGGCATTTTAGCATTGTGCGCCACTTCAAAATAAGCTTCACCAGTTATTTCTACATTCCTTTCGTTGCCGGTAAAATGTAATGGGTAAGTAATGCGCGATAATGCATTTAGCCATACTTTCGAATGATCGGGAAGCACAACCTGCCACTGCCCGCCAACTGGCACTTCGATGGTATTAAATTCGGGTTTGGTACCTGTATTTTCTGTGTTTGCAATGGTCTCGTAAATCAACTGACCATTAGCAGTTTTAGAAATCTTAATGCCACTCTGACTGGCAATTTCACCATTGCTTAAACTTTCTAAACTGATTTTTTTGCCATTGGCCAGTATTAAAATTGCCTTATCATTTCCTGGTGCAATATCTTTAAGTTTTACCTGCTCCGTTTTCTGTGTGTTTTGTCCATTTAAGCCAAAATAGAATATGGTACCAATGGCCAGTAGTATAGCTGCGGCAAGTGCAAATGCTTTTAATTTTTTAAATGGATGAAGCTTAGTAGCCGGAGTAACATCTTTTTGTATGCGCTCATTAATCTGCAGCAACATTTTCTGTTTGGCCTCCTGCTGTTCATCTGTCGACAGGCGATCGGTATAACCTTCATTCGACGCCTGATTTTCATACCAAAGTTCAATTTCCCTGATCTCGGCCGATGTAGCCTGTCCGTTATGAAACCTGGTCATCAACTCAAGCAGATGTTTATCGAACGCATTTTCATTCTTGCTCATATCAGGTATTCGAAGCAAAAGGAAAAAGGTTCTACCCTAAATCGAAAAAAATTACAACAAAACTATAAACAACTGAATAATAGCACTATAATTTTAAATCAGAAAGTTATTTTGATAAGAAAAGCAGACAGGCAATCATCAAAAAGGTCTTGCTTCCTTTAAACTCTTCCCTAAGGAAAAGCATGGCTTTGTGGAGGTGTTTTTTTACCGTACTGACCGAAATTGCTGCCCGTTCGGCAATTTCCTGGTGGGATAATTCTTCGAACCGGAACATGATAAATACTTCACGGCATTTTTCGGGCAATTTTCTAGAGGCCGAGAGGATAGTCCGTTTGAATTCTTTTATTTCCAGCTGATCATCGGGCCTTACAGGTGATAAATTTGTTTCTGCAACCAGATGGTCAATATGTCTGTAGTGCAATTGTTGCAAACGGTAGGCATCGATCACTTTAAACTTAAGTGCAGTTTTGAGATAAGCTTCCAGCGTAGATTTTGGCTCAATTTCACTTCGGCGGGAATAAAGATTTACAAACACTTCCTGTACCACTTCTTCTGCATCTTCTCTCGAACGCAAACGCTGATAAGCGGCATTGATGAGAATTCCCCAGTATCGGTCGTAAATTTCAGTAAATGCACTTTTACAGCCCGACCGCAATTGGATAATCAAATCATAATCAGAAAGTTTATCGTGATTTTTCATTAGGGATTAAAATCTATCGATCAGGAACTGAGGGATTATAATAATTTATTTTGTTTAGCAAAACTAAACTATGTTTATTAAAATCAAAACAATTCTTTGTTAAATTTCAGTTATCACGATAGTAAATCACTTTCCCGTCGGGTAGCGCAAATACAAATTGAAATACGTTATAAGTTTTACAGGCATAGAGGACAGGATAAGTTCAGGTTATCCAATCCATATCTGTTAACCTCGATGGAAATTCGAAAAAGCTTTTTCCTCTTTAAAATCAGGTCTAAGGCCTCGCCATATACAGCAAAAACACATTAATTTTATGCCTGTAGATAGTGCTCAATAAACCATTTTAATGCAGGATTTTTGTTAGATGCTTTATAAGCCAGTACAACCTCGGTATTCACCGGGATACCTTCCAGCTCCACAAAAGATACCTTCATGCCGGTATACTGTTTTTTTAATGAAAGTGGAAGTATAGATACCCCCAAACCCGCCTCAACCAGCTGTAATATCGAATGTACATTATTGGCCTCGTGGGTAATATCCGGACAGAATCCCAATCTCTGGCAGATTTCCATCAGCTTTTCATTGTATTGGGGAGCATAATCTTTACTAAAAAAAATAAAGGGGCGTTCTTTAAGAAAATCGCCAAGCGAATTTATCTTTTCTAATGTTTCATCCCTAAAAGGAATAACTACAACAAAAGGATCGAAAAACAAAGATTCGACCTTTAGTTTTTCGGATAAAACCGGGGCCCGCAAAATGCCTGCATCCAGTTTGCCCTGTTCCAATGCCTTGATCTGGGTAAGCGTGGGCACCTCAAAAAGACTGGTTTTTAAATAAGGGAAGGCAATCTGCATGGATTTTAAGATTTCAGCCATGTGCGATTGATATACGGAACTGATGTAACCGATCTTCAGTTCTCCGCTAATCCCGCCGTGGATCTGACGTACGGTTTCCTTGCTCTCCTCCAATTTAGAAAACAGCGCATCTACCTCCTCTTTAAAATACTTTCCGGCATTGGTTAATGTTACCCGTTTGTTATTCCGCTCAAACAACTGAACCTGGAGTTCTTCTTCAAGCTCCCTGATCTGCCGGCTTAATGGCGGCTGTGAAATGAAAAGTTTATTCGCCGCCCTGGTGAAATGAAGTTCTTCCGCAACCGTTTTAAAATACAAAAGATGTCTGAGTTCCATTTTATAATACCTAGTAAGTATCAATTTATGCAAAAATTGATATTTTACAAATATGGTAAGCGATGTTAACTTTAACAAAAAAAATATTTTATGAATACAGATGACAAGCAGAAGGCAAGCATTGAAGAAATTAGAAGCCGTTTCGATCAGGATGTAGCACGTTTCTCTAACCTGGAAACCGGTCAACAGACCACTATCGACGCTCCACTAACCATGGAACTTTGCACCGAGGCCGCAAAATACATTAACCCAGGCGCAAAAGAACTGCTCGATATTGGCTGTGGTGCTGGCAATTACACCTTAAAAATGCTAAGCAAAATCCCAGACCTCAACTGTACGTTAAACGATCTTAGCCTACCGATGCTCGAAAAGGCAAAGGAGCGTATATCGGCCCAAACAACTGGCAGTGTGAATTTAATACAGGATGATATGCTCAACCTCAACCTGCCTGATGATCATTTTGACATTATCCTCTCTGCTGCCGCATTTCACCATTTGCGGAGTGATGCAGACTGGGAGCTGATGTTTGGCAAAATTTACCGCGCTTTGAAACCTGGCGGCAGCATCTGGATTTCAGACCTCATCGCCCATGATTCACCGCTTATAGATAGTCTTTTCCGCAGTACATACGGGGCTTATCTGGAAACTTTGGGCGGAGCCGAATACAGACAAAAGGTATTTGATTATATTGCTTACGAGGATACCCCGCGATCCATTAATTATCAGCTCAACCTGTTGCAAAAAGTTGGTTTTACCGTTACCGAAGTGTTACATAAAAACTCTTACTTTGCCGCTTTTGGTGCGATTAAATAATAATAAATTTTCTGTTCTATGGCTCAAACAGTTTAGCCATGGGACAGAAATATAAACCGCCTAAAAAACATTAAAGACACGAAAAACACCTTCTTCGCCGAAAGGCATTAAATGTATTTGAACAGATTTCCCAAATCAATATTGTTTAATTTACCATTATTTAACACTATCAAAGGTTTTAAAACCAAACAATTTGCACACTTTTATGTATTGCTTAGGATAATAAACGCTCGCAGTTCAAATGAAGTCGAAAAAGAGTTTAAATAGTATTCAAAGATTGAAAACAGGAACAAAATTATAATGGCTACAGAAAAAGAGTTAAATGCCGGGCAGAATGAACTGAAACCTGTTGGACGGCTTGCGGCCTGGTTTATATCCCTTTACGAAGTTTTTAGGTTCATCGGCAGGTTTTTCAGGGAAGCCTTTCTCCCACCCTACGAGTTCAAAGAACTGGTTCGGCAATGTTATGAAATCGGTTATCGCTCTGCTTTACTAATTTCCACAACCGGTTTCATCACCGGACTGGTATTTACCAAACAATCGCGGCCATCGCTTTCCGAATTCGGCGCAACCTCATGGCTTCCATCATTGGTTGGAATAGCGCTGCTTAGAACGCTTGCCCCCTTGCTTACCGGACTTATTGCCGCCGGGAAAGTGGGTTCGAGTATAGGCGCCGAACTGGGTTCGATGAAGGTGAGCGAACAGATAGATGCAATGGAAGTTTCGGCAACCAACCCATTTAAATTTCTGGTCAGCACCCGTGTTTTGGCGGCCACGATCACCATGCCGATCCTTACTTTTTACACCGCCATGGTGGGGATGTTGGGCGCACTACTCAATGTTTCGGTGAATGAGGGAACAAGCGCAACTACATTTTTCCAAAGTTCACTCGAAAGCATCACCTATTTAGATATTATTGCCTCCACCGTTAAAGCAATACTTTTTGGCTTCACCATCGCCATTGTAGGCTGTTATCAAGGTTACCACTCTTCTAAAGGTACTGAAGGCGTGGGTAAAGCGGCCAACTCTTCGGTGGTTATTGCCATGTTCCTCATTTTCGTTGAGGAAGTTGTTTGTGTGCAGATATTTAGTTTATTTAATACATAAAACCCGCCAGTGATGAAAGAAAAACCATTTACAGATCAACAAGCGGAAAAAGTGATTGAAATCAAAGGGTTAAACAAATCCTTTGGAAACTATAGTGTACTTGAAAATGCATCGCTTGACGTATATAAAGGCGAAAACCTGGTGGTTTTGGGTAAATCCGGAACAGGTAAATCGGTACTGATCAAAATTATCATCGGGCTGCTTAAACCCGATTCGGGACTGGTAAGCGTACTGAACCAGGTGGTGGATGAAATTTCATACAAAGAACTTTTGGCACTCCGCTTAAGGGTTGGCTTTTCCTTTCAGAACAGTGCACTCTACGATAGCATGACCGTGAGAGAAAACCTCGAGTTTCCTTTGGTGCGTAACCGGAAAGACCTGAGCAAACAAGAAGTAAAAGACTCGGTTGAAGAAATGCTGGATGCAGTAGGTCTGTCGCAAACCATCAACCAAATGCCCTCAGAGCTTTCAGGCGGACAGCGAAAACGTATCGGTATTGCAAGGACTTTGATTTTAAGGCCTGAAATTATGCTTTATGATGAGCCTACCGCCGGACTGGATCCGATTACCTCGCGCGAAATCAACAAACTTATCAATGATGTACAGGAACGGTATCATACCAGCGCCATCGTTATTACCCACGATCTAACCTGCGCAAAGGAAGTAGGCAACCGGGTAGCGATGCTCATTGAACGGAGTTTTGAGCGGCAAGGCTCCTTCGACCAGGTGTTTAACTCAGGCGACCAACAGGCACAACCCTTTTACGATTACAATTTTATACAATAACTATGAACGAAAACAGAAAAAAAATAACAGTAGGTATTTTCATTGCCATAGGTATCCTGATTTTTGTATTGGGCATATTTACCCTGGGTAGCCAAAAGAAAACATTTGTGAAAAGTTTTACTTTAAGTGTGGTATTTAACGACATCCAAGGCTTGAAAAAAGGCAATAACGTGTGGTTTTCGGGCGTAAAGATCGGTACGATAAAGAAAATAGAATTTTTTGGCACTTCTCAGGTAAAAGTGTACCTGAGTATAGAGGAAGATATGCACCAATATATCCACAAAGATGCAGGCGCAAGCATTGGTGCAGATGGACTGATCGGAAACAAGATTGTGGTACTTACCGGAGGCAATCCGAAGTTCCCTTTTGTAGAAGATGGCGATCAGCTGAAAGTGAACACTTCGCTTTCTACGGATGACATCATGAAAACCCTGCAGGTGAACAATAAAAATCTGGTAGATGTAACCGGCGACTTTAAAATATTGGCCAGAAATCTGATTGATGGAAAAGGTGCCGCTGGTGCATTATTATCCGACCAGGAGCTTGCTATCAACTTTAAATCGATGGTGGCAAACCTGAACCGTACCTCTATTGCCACAGCGCAAAGTGCCGAGCTCCTCGGCCGTTTTGGAAAAACGCTGAATACAAAAGACGGACTGATGAATAAAATGCTGACCGATACTGCCATATTTAGAAAGCTGGAACGCTCTGCTGCCACTTTACAAAAATCTGTAGAGTCGGCTTCAAGTTTGGCCGCTAACCTGGATGCCGCATCAGCAAAATTAAAAACTTCGGATAATGCTGCCGGATTGTTGTTAAACGACCAGAAAACAGCCGAACAGGTAAAAGCAATCATGTTGAACCTCGAGAAAAGCAGTAAAAAACTGGACGAAGATTTGGAGGCCGTACAAAGCAACTTCCTGCTCCGTGGTTTTTTCAAGAAGAGGGCAAAAGATTCGTTAAAAAGACAGCAACAATAGTTGCCGGGTTTTCACAAAGATGTGTAAAGGATTGTTGCGAATGGAATTAATTTAAATAATTTAAAACCTTTAGGAATTACAGCCGTCTTTCTAAAACAATTTACAGATTAGTTTGTCTGTTTAAATAGTTTGTTTGGTTAGTTTTATTTAATGGATGTTAATAAAACATAATAGTTACAGCCCCTTAGCAATATGGGGCTTTCTCTTTTTTAATCCTCAAGGTATTCTTTATACAGATAATGCTAAAATTCCGGCTACATGGGTTACTCAATTCTAGCCCCATTCATTAGCATCTAAGAGGCAAGTCGCGGAGCATAGGGCAGACTAAAAGAAAAAACAGATCCTACCCCGATTTTACTTTCCACCCAGATCTTACCACCATGCCGTTCAACAATTTCTGCACAAAGATAAAGGCCTATCCCAAAACCTGCTATTGTATTGGTCCGTTCATTTTGAACCCTGTAATACCGATCAAAGAGTTTTGGGATATCTTCTTCAGCTATTCCTAAGCCCCGATCATGAACACTGAGGATCGCCTGTTCTCCGATTACATCACACTTGATCAAAATATCTGAATTGAGTGATGAATATTTAACGGCATTGCTCAACAGATTATTAACCACATGCGAAATTTTATCTTCATCTGCATTCACCCAGATTTCAGCCTCATGGATATAGCGGATAGGATGAGTGGATACCAGTGTACTATATTCTTCTTTCAGTTGCCCAATGAGTGTGCTGATATCAAATCTGCTTCTGCAGAGCTGGATCTTTCCAGATTCCAGACGCGAAATATTTAGAAAGCCATTTATCATGTTGGTCATTTTCCTCAGCTGTGCCTGTATCTTGTCAAGAAAAACCTGCCCACCGAATACGTCAATGGCTTTTACCTTCAGTTGCAGCAACTGGATATAACCGGTGATGGAAGTGAGTGGCGTTTTGAGCTCATGACTCACCATGGCAATAAAGTCGTTTTTCCGCTGCTCATCCTCTTTCTGATCGGTTACATCCATTACAATGGCATAAATGCGCTCATTTATACCATCGGCATCCTCATAAACCTTTCCCACCACGCGCATCCATCTGCGTTCTCCCGTAAGCAGGTGGCGTATGGCATAGGTACTGTCTACAGGACTTCCAAATTTCACTGCGTTTTCGAGCACCAGGTTTACTTCTCCAAGGAATTCGGGTTCTACCGCTTCCAGCACCATTTCCCAGGATATTTCCTGATCAAGCGGCAGCCCGTAATGGCGTCGGTACCGCTCAGACATATCTGCCTGTCCGGTTTTAAGGTTCAGACTACAGCTCCCCAAATCTCCGGCATCAAATGCAGTGAGGAGATTTTCTTCACTTTCCAATAACTTCAGATTTGTTTTAAGCAGCTCCTCATTAGAAAAAATTAGGGCTTTGTTGATGTGCTCGATCTCCAAAAGACGTTGTTTTTCATCCGTTATATCGATACCCGAGCAGATGTAACCATTAAAAGATTGATCACCATCAACTCGTGGCGTTCCGCGTACTCTCAGCCATCTGTAATTCCCCTCTCCGCTCAACAGCCTGAACTCATTCGTAAACTCGCGTTGTTGTTCAACCGCTTCCAAAAAATTCTTTGCCACCATCTCCCGATCTCCCGGATGTACAAACTCACTCCATCCAAATGTCTTCAAATTTTCACGTGGCCATCCGGTAAGTGCTGCCCATGCGGCATTCAAATATTCCAGTCTTCCCTTTTCATCGGTTAAGGAGATAAGTATATCACTATTTTCGGCCATCGTCCGGAAACGTGCCTCACTTTCTACAATCGATTGTTGGGCCAAAACCTGGGCAGTAACCTCTATTGCGATGCCCAATACCCCTGAGATCTTCCCTTCATCATGCAGTGCCCGATAGATCACATCATAATAACCAGTTTCCTGTTGCCCATCCCTTTCCAAGACAACTTTTTCAGCATAAATTTCCAATGGCTCACCCGTGCGGTAAACGCCATAAAGGGCCTCAACAATAGGCTGACCAACAATTTCGGGCACACCCTCAAAAAGTGTCTTTCCAATAATATCGGCTGTTTTGCCCAGAAACCGTAACATGGCTTCATTCACAAGCTCAAAAGTCATGTGTTCCCCTCTGAACACCTGCATGGCCACCGGACTATATTCGATCAGGTTACGGTATTTTATTTCGCTGAGTGCAAGTTGTTCTGTTCGTTTCGCCACGTCATTTTCAAGCGATAAGTTCAGGTATAGCAAGTCGCGGTGTGCCTCGGCAAGATCTTTATTGAGCAGATCAACCTGGATGAGGTTAGCCTTGTTTTCATTCCGCGACGCATCCGCCTCCATCCGGTTTAACGTCTGTTCAGTAACGTTATTTACAGACTGTATGATGTAAGACAGTTTTCCTTCCTGATCAAAAACCGGTGAATGCTGAGGTTCCCAATACCTTAAAGCAAAGCCACCCGGAATGGAGATATCTGGCACATCATAACGCTGTGCCGGCATTTTATGACTCGTTCCATGTTGAACAACATATTGCAGGGAATAGCGAATATTTGCCACACCATCTGCTTCGGGCAGGCCTGGATTATCCGGGAATGCATCAAAAATGTATTTTCCAACAATATCTTCCCTAACAGAAGCCGTTGCTTCAAGAAAGAGATCACTGGCGGTGAGGATATCAAAATTAGGCGACAAAACCAGAAACATCGCAGGTGCGGTTTCAAGCGCACGAAGCGTATCAGGAGATGGTGACTTACTGGCGTACATGTAGAAATACGAAATAAATTGTTCGCAGGTTAAAGTTAAGAAGTTTAATACAATAACAAATCCCTTACAAGCTCAGGGATTAAATATGTTTAATTCTGAGTTGTTCCGGGCATTTTCTTATCAAATAAGCATATTACAGGCTTTTTTGACGCTGTGCTTTATTGGTCATGTACTGCTGGGTTTTGATATTCTCCCACATGATCAGCTTATCTTCGATCTTGGAAAACGCCCTGATATCACCGTCCTGCGAAATCACCAGTCCCAAAGATCCGGGATGGTTCCAGCAATAGGCAATCATTGATCTGTGCCTGGTGCCATAATGCCGTGGATCGTAGGGTTTAAGCGATTTTGGAGTAGCTGTAGCCGTGGAGGAGAAAAAAATTTTACGGGGCATTTTCTTCGCTCTAAGTACGGCGCCAAAACCATTTGTAACCATATTCCGGTTAAAAAGCACTACCCCATCCACACAGCTTTGCGAGGCAATAAAGCTGATTGCACCCTTAATTTCATCACCAGTACCTTTTTTAGCATTGAAAGACTGTGTTTCCAATTGGTATAACCGCCTGCTGATCGATCGCCGGCCTATTTCGAACTGCCCGTCAATAGTCCCCTCAGAAACAAAATTGTCGATTGCCGATTTCGCATGTGCAATCATGGCCAGCGTTAACCTTTCATAGTGGATCCTGTATTTCACATCCAGATCGGCACTATCGTCGGCAATGAGGATGGCGCCCCCATGCTGATAGTTTTGAATCTTGAGCAAAAGCCTCGAAAAAGTTTGAATCCAGAGGCCATCCAGATATTCTTCCCAATCGCCGTATTGTTCTGATGGATGTGTTTTGTGAAGGTATTCGCGCATGGCCACTTTCAAAAATTCTGCATTCCGCTTCAATATCTTAGAGATTGGTCCGATGGTTAATACATCCAGATAACGTTTAACCAGCACATTCTGCTTCAGGGTGGCCAGCAACTCATAGTCGAAAAGTACATAAAGTGTACCGATATCACTTACAGAAACCTGAAATAGCCCCGGCTGTTCGGAGTCCGTATCAGACTCGTAGTTGAGAAAGTTTTGGTAATGCATGGCCTGATCGATCATGCCCCAGATATAAAGTTCCCCTTTTTCACCATAATATACTGCAAGCGAAGAACTGGAAGGATCTGCTGCCTTCGAAAGTTTTGCCAATGCTTTTGTATTCATTGGGATATGGGTTTCAAATGGAATACAGCTCCATCTTTCGGGCACAATATGCTTCGGAGGTTTGGGATCCGGATTCTGCGGATCAATAAAGGTTATGGTAACCTTAATCAGATCGCTCTCTTCTTTGCACATGCTGGAATAAAAAAGACAATCGAAGAGATCTTCCAACACCTTAATTTCCGGAACAGGCAGCCTTCCCCGTGTAAGCTTTAACTTGTTCTCTACAAGGACCGCAAGGTCCATCGGGCGTGAATTTTCCAAATCAATATCGTTTACCTTTAAACATCTTGATAAACGAATAGTTTGAGCGCAACCACCAAAAAAAAGAGGTTTGAGGAAGACTAATTTTAGCAGCTTGATCCTGGATCAACGATGGCAATGGCTAAAGGTAAACACCTGGCCCTAAATCGTTCAACTTATAGAAATAATCAGCTTACGTAAGGTCATTAACCGACAGGAATCGCACCAATATGGCATTAGTATAGCTCAACACGCACTTTGCTAATCTTAGCAGCCTGGCCTTTTGCGCCTTCGGTAGAAATATAAAATTCACCAGATGGTGTGAAAAGCATGCCTTCTACCTGAGGAAAGGAATTTTTATCCATCGAAAGATAGTATTTGGGTTTACCTTCAGGTGAAAGTACCAGGATACGCTGACCAGGACCGTCAGCTACGAGAATGTTTCCAGATTTTGGATCAATCACAATCTCTGATGGCCTGATGTTAGCATTCCCTTTACTGTTTTTCTTTTTTCCGGATTTTTTACCCTTGCCCGGATCCACAGCAGTAACTGATCCGCAAGACACAATATTATCCTTTAAATCAATGGAATACACAGGCTTCGGATTAAACTTTTTCGTGGTGAGATCAAAAGCGAAAAAGCTTTTCGAAGCCAAACCTTTTTCTCCGTCTTTCTGACCAATCAGCATCCTGTTTTTGGCCGCGTCATAATAAAATGGCTCGGTGTTGTCTTTCGCGGTAAGGGGCAGATCATATTCTTTAAGCACCTTTCCCGATTGCTCCACCTCAAACATATAGCCATCAGAACGCATCACAAAAAAGTGTCCTCCAGCAAAGGCGATTCCCTCATAATCTCCATCATTACCGAAGTTGATCCTTTTTACCACTTTTTTACTGGCAAGATCATAAACATATATGATTCCTTTCTGATCCTGAACCGCCGCAATTTTATCTTTACCCAGCCAGGCAATACTGGAAATCTCAAAGAGTTCATCTGGCATTGACCAGGAAGCAGTTTCAACAAGCCGCCCCCCTACACAGGCTGCATTAGTGGCCGAAGCAGGTACTAAATCTTTATTTTTAGTCTTTTTAACCTTTTTGATATTTATTTCCTGTACGCTTGTTGCGGTATTTTTTTCAGAATAAATATAAATTCCGGAACCAAGTATAACAATTACTACCAAACCTATAAGCAAAAGTGCAAGTCTATAATCTTTCATGAGCTAATTTTTAATTTTTGAATACACAGCTATTAAAATCTAAATGCCGGAACATGAAGTCCCGGCGCTTGGATTTAATCAAATCTTTTAGCCGATACTTTACCGGCCCCATCAAAGACTACATGTGAATCTTTTCCTGCTTTTTCTAGCTCAACTTTATAAAACACCTGTTTGTTTTCTTTATACTGGTTTACGTCGTCGACTCTGAACGATGGATATTGTTTTTTGATTGCAGCGGCGATAGTAACCGGAAGCTGCGCCTTGGTGATATCTTTCTTTTCTCTAATCAAAACACCTTTGGCATCTATCCAAACTTCATGGTCTGCCCTGGAAAGATCAAATTCCGCATTATAAAGGTCGCCTTTTTTCTCCCATTCAACATCCCTAGCATTTGGATAAGATCGGTTAAAAGTATTTTTCACTACAGAAGGAACCTGATCGCTATGAATATCCTGTGCATAAACCGTTGCACTGAATAGCAGTGCTGAGCATAATAAAAATGAATTTTTCATGGTCTTAATATTTAATGTAGACCAAAGTTCGCATCCAAAACTGGAAACAATTGGGAATCGCGCTATTCACTTAAATTAACTCGAAAAGCAAAAATGATGCATACCATCGTACTCATATGTAAGTGCAAAACCATATAACTCTGCAATGGATTTTGCAATGGCAAGCCCAAGTCCGGTACCCACATTTTCCGCGCCACCCTTTTCAAACCTGCGGAATATTTTGCCCGGGTCCATCGCCCCAGATTCGGAGGTATTGCTTATCCTTACCCGCCCATCCTTTATTTCAACTCCAAGCGTTCCACCATTTTTATTATGTACCAGCGCGTTTTTGATCAGATTGGAAAATAGCACCTGCGCGAGATCCCGGCTTATCAACAATTGGAATTCTTCATCTTTAGCTACCCTAACCGAAATATTCCTGAGTGCCGCAAAATCACTAAAGTCATCTACCAGCTTATCAATTATTCCGCCGACCTCGATCTTTTCCACCTCCGCATATTGCCGGCTTTCGATCCTGGTGAGCAATAACAGCGAACTGTTTAACCGCCCCATACGCTTCAGATCGGAAATTACATGCCCAATGAGTTCCGAATGCTGACCAGAAAGGCCTGCTTCTTCTGATAACATTTCGAGTCTGCTGAGCGATATAGCGAGCGGGGTTTGGAGTTCGTGCGATGCGTTTTCGATAAACTGTTTTTGCCCAGTGTATGAATTTATGGCTTGCACGACCAGTTCGTTAACACCTTTTGATAGCTCCTGGAATTCAGTCACATTTGTTACGGGCAATAAGATCTGCTTCTGATCTTCCAGACGAAATCTTTTTAATTTAGTTAACAACACATAAAATGGTGTCCATATCTTTTTCAATAACAGGTTATTGATTACAAAAACGCTAACCAAAATCAGGAGATATAACAGTACAATACTATAGAGTAGGTTTCTCAACAAGTCGTCCTGTTCAACGGCTGATGCGACCACCGTAAGCAGATAATACTCATCCTGCTCACGAAAAGCAGTTTTGAGCATCCGGAAAGGTTCCAGTGTCTTCTCATTTAAGGTATACATCAGCGTATCCTGATAATGATCCCTAAAATTCAGCGCCGATTTTTCACTTATCTTTCTAATCTGATAACTGTGTTCAGAAAAGCCAGACCTGTCAGCAATCCCCGGGTCGCGGCCATCCGCTGGATCACCACCATCTTGGTATTTCCAAGGCCATCGTCCAAACTGTCTTCGACCTCTCTTATCATCCGCAGATAAAAAAGCAAAGCCCATAAACCAATAACCACTAAAAGTGTCAGCGATAGATATTTTAAGGTATGGTTGAGTAGCTTCATTGTACGATGAGTTTATAGCCAAGTCCGTATACTGCCTGAATCTGAACGGAGCCCTCCACAGCGCTAAGGTTTTTGATCTGGGAATAAATAAATTCAAAATCATCTGCCTGATCCATAAAATCTCCCCACACATGTTCGGCAAGTGCAGACTTGTTTACTAACCTGTTCTGGTTTAGCGAGAGATAGCAGAGAATATCAAACTCTTTACGGTTGAGCTGAAGGTCGGTCTTTCCGAAAAGCGCCCTTCTTCCTTCCATATCTAAATCCAATTCCCCAAGCGTTACAAATTGCTTACCACTAAAAGATTTTCTCCGCAATACGGATTTGACCCTTGCAGTAAGCTCCGACAGGTGAAAAGGTTTGGCCAGATAGTCGTCGGCACCAAGTTCCAACCCAGAAACTTTATCGGAAATAGAATCCTTAGCCGAAAGAATAATCACGTTATCATCCCGTTCCGTTTTTTTAAGCTCCTTTAAAATATCCAGTCCGTTTCCCCCTGGCAACATAATATCAAGCAAAATGCAGTCGTAATCAAAGCTGGCCACTTTTTCCATCGCCTGGATAAAGGTAGCAGCCTCTTCTACAATATAACTTTCCTTTTCCAGCGATTGCCGGATAGCGTTGCGGAGTTCGGACTGGTCTTCGATGATCAGGATTTTCATGGTCAAAAATTACAGATAAAAACTGGAAAGATTCTGGATACGCACAAAAACGCTCCAAAGCACTGTTTTTAAATGTAACAATGATTATAACGCTTTGTTAGGCAGTTTTTTACTTAAAGGGTTTTAATCAGTAGTAAGGCTAAAACGTATACGATAGGTTCATTTTAAACGGCATAGTCTTGGCAGCATCCAATAAAGCTAATTAACCAACAACTTAACAAACAGACAATAACTGGCTAACCTTAAGGAAACATGGACCGCTTAATTTAGAAATACGTTTGTTTGCCGGAAACAGAGCCGGCTAACAACAATGTTTCAACAAAAACGGATACCTTATGAAACAGCAGGCCAGAACGATCCCGGGAAGACTTGTGGATTTTGATTATAACAGGTACAAGCTACCTACATTTGTAATGCAATTCAAACCTTCCATTTATCAGGATGGTGATTGTTATTACGCCGTATTATCCTTCGAAGAGGAACAGGATGTTTCTGGTCTTGGAACCTCCCCCGAGGATGCGCTCATTGACTGGAATGATAAGGTATGTGAAATGCTTTCCTTATCCGGGCCACTAAAGGACTCGCTAAAAGCCAAAAACAAATAAGCTCGCCTAAAAGCAAATAAGCTCCGTCTTTCACCTAAACCTATTCTAATGAACCACCATATCGCTACCGGACTGGTATTTTACCAGGATCACTATCATGAGCCGAATTTTCTTGGCAACTGCCATTTTGAGATCAAAAGGCCAGCAGATTGCTCCATTACACAGCTCCACCACTTTTATATGTTGTTGAGAAAGGGAAACAAGGTTTCGCCTGTAGATTTGCCACTAAAGATTTTCAGTGCAGCGTTTCTTGCATTCTGTTATAATGGCAAAAGACTGGTAGGCATTTCAGCCATAAAAAGACCCAACCTGGCCTATCTGGAAGATGTACATCAAAAAGCCGGCATTGCCAATGGCATCCATCAGCCTTTTCTGGAGATCGGTTATTCTTTTACCCGCGAATCTGTCCGCAGAAAGGGGATCAGCAGTACCTTAAAACGGATGTTACTCAAAAAAATCAGCGATCACCAGGGTATTCTGTTTTCCACTACGGCTACGCCCAGCAGTCAGCGTTTTTTGATGGGCAATGGTTTTAGGCCAAAAGGAAATCCTTATCAGGGAAAATTCGACAATAACATCATCTACTTTGAGAGAAGTGGCCATATCATGACTTATTGATTAAAAAAAGATCTTTCATCAGATCGGGATGTAGCAGGGCTCAATTTATGATATAAAAATTAGCATGAATAACGGAGGAATTGAAAGGAAATAAATTTTCTCGAATTATCGTCATCCGATAGCTATCGGATGAGAACCTCTCTGATGTAATCTGTCAGTGATAGTTTCCCGATAAACAGGCTCAACATCACATCATCTAAGAAGAATACCTGAGGCTGTTTCTTCAAGCCTATTTATTGCATTTTAATCTTTCACTTTTATTTAATTTCCGAATCCGGTTGCTTACAAAATTGATACTCACATCGTTATAAACTGTCTTATATAGCGCAATATGCATTTCAATATCTGCGAGTTTTTTCAGGTATTCAATGTACAAAGCTTGCATCTGCAAACGCTTAGACCGCGTGGCTTCAAGTTCAGCAAGCAACTGAAGACCATTTTCGTCTGTTGGGCAAGTTTGTTCCATTCTGAGGTTTTCTTCCAGTTTGATCAGCAGGCTTTTTAAATGCTCATGCTGGCTTCTATTAATCCCCTGCATTTATTTTGGTTAAAACCCGGGGAATATGATGTTCCCCGGGTTAATCATCAGATCAATTTATTTTAAAAATACTTTTCGAACTGCTTTATTTGCGGCATCTAAAATATAGATGTTTCCTTCCTGATCTACAGCCATATCGTCCATAGAACCAATTTTCGCTGTTGCCAATGTTCCATCGGCAAAACCTGGAGAAAACTTAGCCAGGGTTGAAGCACTTTTGCTGGCAATATCAATCTCCCTGAGCGCATAATTAAAACGATCGCCGGCAATCAATTTCCCGGTACCATACGGCATTAAACCGCCTGCAATGCTGTTAAACCTGGCCTGGGTACCAACCCCATCCTGATATCCCGGATCAGTAAAACCGATCCAGTTGGTGAGGTTTGATCCGCCAGCTTCGATATATGAAATGGCATTATTGCTTGCAGACCCCGAATCTACATAATACAGGTTGCCCGAAGCATCCACAAATTGGTGCGCCGTTGGCCAAAGCGGTCCGGCAACTTTGGTAAAGCCACCAATGGCATTTACCTTGTTCATGCCTGCAAAGGCGCCATTAATATTTACATACAGGTTACCTGCGCTGTCAAATGTCATCAAACCTGGCGAAAAACCAGAAACATAAACGGTATTTTGCCCAGATGGGGTAATTTTCCTGATCTGATTACGGCCGATATCAGATACAAAAATATTGTTCTGTTTATCGATTACAATGCCGTAAGGCGTATCAAAAATAATATCGGCGCCATTGGCCTGTAACACGGTTACCGTACCGTTCGGTGCAATTTTTTTCACCACTTTGTTCATCCGGTCGGTTACATAAACATTCCCACTGTGATCAACTGCAATACCGGCCATAAAAGCTCCAAAAGTATTGCTATTAGGCCCGCCTGCTAAGGTAATCATGCCTGCCCTTCTAAAATCCTGCGGAGCTAAAGCTTCCTGACCTGCAACCACCACTTTTAAATCGCCTGTACTCAAACCTGTTGGTGCATCCAAGACCAATGTATTTTCGCTTGCGGTTTTTACCGTCGCCAGTACACCATTAAAATAAACTTTGTTATCGGCAGCTGTGTTACTAAAGCCAAACCCCTTAATGGTAACGGTAGTTCCGGCCAAACCATTATCCGGACTAACGGAAAGAATACCGAGCGTTTGATCTTTAAACTGTGGCCCATCAGTAGGCTGATCGTTCACCACTACCCTTACGCTTCCACTACCTGTTCCACCTGGTAGGGTTAATTTAATCTGATTTGCCGATGCCGATGTAATCGGAACAGCAACACCGTTGATAAACACTTTATTTTCGTCGGCCACGCTACTGAATAATGTACCTGATATGGTCATTTCGGTACCTTTTGGTCCGCTCAATGGGGTAACGATACCAACAGATGGCGGTGCAACCACGGTAAATATTGGTCCGGTAATTTTCTGTCCGTTTATATTTACCGATAGCGGACCTGTTTTTACACCATCTGGTGCCATTACCACGAGTTTTTCATTACTGGCTTCCAATACTGTTGCGGTGGTGCCATTAAAATCGACCAGATTGCCTGCAACAAGTTCTTCAAATCCTGTACCGGCAATGGTCACTTTGGTGTTTTTACCTCCGGTTAAGGGTTTAATACTGGCAATAGCCTGGTAAGTAAAGTTCTGCCCTTTTGCTTCTTTTCCATTCACTTTTACCATGATGGCACCAAAACCCGCATCGGCGGGTACTTCTGCAACAATCAGGTTATCCGATACGCTTACTACCAAAGCGGCTTTACCATTGATAAAAACGTTGGCAGGTGCAGTTGTACTGCTAAAACCTGCTCCTGTAATCCTGATCTGTGCGCCTGCAGGTCCGTTTGCAGGCAATACCGTTGCGATGGTTAAATCCTGATAGATATATGGGCCGATATCGAAACTTTGGGTATCGTACTTTAAGGCCAATGCACCTGTAACACCGCCTTCGGGCATACGGATTACCAAAGCTTCGGTGGTTGCACTGATTACCTCTGCTGATTTGCCGCCTATGGTGGCCGAATATTGTTTGATATCGGTACCAAAACCTGTTCCGGTAATGGTTACCAAAGTACCTGCATTACCGCTGTTTGGGTAATAACTTTCTATTTTAAACGCCACTGTCTGAACTTCGGTTTTGTCCTTTTTACAGGCCCCGATGATGAGCATCAGGAAAAGCATCAATCCGATACTTAAACTCTTTTTATGTTGAATGATCATAAGATTTATCTTTGATGTTAAAAACTATACCTTAATCCCAGTTGCATCTGTACCCTCGAACTAAAATAATCGATACTATAAGGCTGACCAGGGTTATTGAAGGTAAATACCGGATAGTTGCCTGCATTTTGCTGTGGCGGGAACAAAGTTGGCGTTAAACCTACGCTGCTGGTAGAGTTAAAAGTATTGGGTGAGAAATACTGTACGCCCCAGGTTTTGTTGATGAGGTTGGTGAGGTTGATGATATCTACATTTAAACTCAGCGACTGCGATTTATCGCTATTTACAAACAGCTCGTGTGCCAGATGCAGATCGGCCTGAACATTCCATGGGGTACGGCCTTTGTTACGCTCGGTAAAATCACCCCTGCGGCTGCTCAGGTATTTGTTGCCATCAATAAACTGGTTAAAGGCTGCCGCCTGTTGAGCGGCGGTTTGCGTAGGCAGATCTTTAAAATAGCGGATGGCTTCTTCACGTAATGGAATATAGGCCAAACTTACCTGTTGCGATAAACCCTGGATACTGCTGTTTACAATACCATAACTAAACGGGCTGCCCGATTGCGCACTAAAGAATAAACTTACCGTTGTTCTTCCGGCTTTTTCCCAAACATGGTTATAGCCAATACTAGACACGATGCGGTGGCGGGTATCGAAATTGCTATAACTCAATGCCGGATTATTGGGTACCAATGCCTGGTTTAACTGCCAGTTACTCTCCATTGAGTTACGCACCCCATTGCTTAAATCTTTCGATTCGCCATAGGTATAAGAGGCGGTGATATTTAAAGCCTTAATAAATGTTTTGGTGATTGATCCGGTAAGGCTGTAACGGTAGCCCTGACTGGTATTGCTCAATAAGTAGATGTTCGAAAAACGGGGATCAACTGTTCCGCTATACACGGGCTGCTGTTTTTCTTTATCGTAACCATAATACAGGGGGTTATCTTTGGTATTTAACTGTTGAAAGAGTACATCTTTTAAACTTTTGGTGTACATGCCTTCAACGGTAAAACGCCAGTTGTTATCGGCTTCATAATCGATGCCCAAACTTCCACGGAATACCTGTGGCATCACAAAATTATTATCCACCAGATCGATCTGTGTACGGCCACTGTTTGGGTTATTGATTACGGCACCGTTTTGCTCAATAAAATTCCCTATCCCGTTAGGACTCGGTTTAATGGCATCGCTGCCCGGCGCAAAAGGCTGCTGATCGGCCCGCTGATCGAAAGCACCAAAGTTATTGCCTGTATTGTAATAGGCGTAAGCTAACCAGGCGAAAGGAATACGGCCGGTAAATAAACCCGCTCCTCCCCTTACAATCAGCTTCTGGGTACCGAGGGCATCATACCTGAAACCTAAACGCGGCGACAACTGCACCTTGTTTAAAAATTTATTTTCGATGCGGTTAAGCGGTGTGTAGGTATAGGTATTGCCAAAATTTGGATCGGCCATAATATCTTTTACCTTATCGCTCAAGGCTGGCATGGTTGGTAAATTCACCATATCGGCGCGCAAACCTGGCGTAATGCTTAATTTATCGCTAATCCTGATTTCGTCCTGCACATACAAACTGTACATGTTTACATTAAAATCGGCTGCTGGATTGGCCAAGAGATAATCGCGGCTGTTATTGGTGTAATTGTAACTGCCCCTAACCCGATATGGGTTGTTGCTGATAAAATCTTCAATACTCTGATAATCAACCCGGCCGTTCCAGGCATTAACAAAACCATACTGGATATTATACAACTCATTATGTGTACCCACCAAAATTTTATGGCGTCCTTTGGTCCAGTTTAAGTTTGCGGTAAATTCCCATGTTTTTTGTTTCATGTTGAAAATACTCGCTTCGCGATCGGTACCCAGATAAATGGTGGTACCGGGTGTACGGCCCATAATCTGTACCTGCGGTAATGTAGGATCGCTTAAAGGATCGCGGCTATCGCTTACATGAGTAAAACCCACCAATACATTTCCGGAAAGTTCATTGTTGAACCGGCTTTTTAACTCGGCAACGGTACTGCTTTGGTTATTTTCCTGTTGGAATGCCATACTGCTGAAACGGAAATCCTGCTGATCGCGGTCCATGTGGGTGGCCTTGCTAAAAATCGTATTGTTCCTAACGGCCAATTGGTGTTTATCGCTGATGTTCCAGTCTAAACGGTTAAAGAATTTTTGCGATTTGTTCGAATTGGTGTATACGCCTGCGGTACCGGCATCGAAAACATTGCCGTAACGGGTTTTAACGGCATTGCTGATTAAATCGGCATCAGCTACGCTTAAAATATGGCTTGTTTCTGCTGTACCTACATACAATTGGGTAGGATCCTGACGGTGGGTAATCTCTTCATTGCTAAAAAAGAAAAGTTTGTTTTTAATAATTGGAAATCCGATACGAAAACCTGCCTGGTAGTCTTCAAAGTCTTTGTTCATTTTACCCAAACTGCCTACACGGTCGTTGCCCGTAATGGCTGCATTCCGGCCAAAACCATAAACCGATCCACTCACTTTATTGGTACCACTACGGGTTACCGCATTGATTGCTCCTCCTGTAAAATTCCCGATTTTAACGTCAAATGGAGCCAGGTATACCTGCATATCTTCAATGGCATCTAACGAAACGGGATTGGTACGGGTACTGCTCCCGTTCATGCCCGATGTACCGGTTTGACCTCCCAGCGAAGGACTAAAACCAATAGCGTCGTTGTTTACTGCACCATCAATGGTTACGTTGTTGTAACGGAAATTGGTTCCACCGAAACTGTTATCACGGCTTCCCTGTGGGGTTAAGCGCGTAATATCGGTTAAACTCCGGTTAATGGTGGGCATATTTTTCACCTGCTCGGCACTGATATTTTTACCCGTACCATAATTATCGGCTTTTTGTTTGGATTTGGCCCTACCCGATACCATTACGGTACTCAGTTCCTGTGCATTTTCCCGCAGTACAAAGTTGAGCTGCTGACTGCCGCCTAAACGAACCGATACATCATTCATCACCTCGGTTTTCATCCCGGTTGTAGAAACCGTTACCGTATAGGGTGAACCAATACGTAAATTATTTAAAAAATAGCGCCCATCGGCATCAGCAGAGATGGCATAACGTGTTCCGGAAGGCGTATGGATAGCCACAATGGTTGCGCTGGGTATCGAAATCCCCCTGGCATCTTTAACCTGCCCGGTTAAAGAGCCGCTGGTTTCTTGCGCCATGCCATAAAAGGATATGAATAGTAAAACGCAGAATATGATTATTTTTAGCCCAACCTGCTGCAGTGAAAACATCTCCTGCAAAAAGACGGGTGTTGGATATATATTTTTCTTCATCAGTTTAATTTTAATTGCCTACGTTTCTTATTGGGTAATCCGTAAGGCGCCATCTATAATATGTAATACCCCATTTCCAGCGAGGATATCCTGTTTAACCAGTTTTACCGCCGTCGTATTTCCAATTCCCTTTAATGTAATGCCATTAAAACTGCCCGGAGTGCCTGGATCTGGGGTTAAGGTCATGGTAACCGAATTGCCATCGAGCATGGCCTGGCGGCTGGTATTAGAAGAACCTGTGCTGAGGATATAATCGTAAATGAACCTCCTGTCTTTTACGATATGGTAATTCACCAGGCTTTTCAATACTTCCACATCGGTATTGTTGATCTGTTCTACACTGGCATAACCCATGGCCTGCATGGCCTGGTTGTTCGGAGCGAAAATGGTGTAAGGGCCTGCACCATTAATGGTTTCCAGCAGACCAGAAGTTTTTAAAGCTTGCGCAAACAGGGTAATGTTCGATTCGGCCGAAACGGCATCGCCCAGTAAATCGTGCAGATAAGGACTTAATACCCGGTTAAGCACCTGGATCAAACCATTAGAAGCCGGAATATTCTGCGATATGATCCGCGAACCGTTTAAGGTAAGCACGGTATCGGTTCCTTTGATCCAGTGTGTGGCATATAATTTACCCCCACGCGAGCGCAACTCCTGATTAAACAGATAAGGCAGTTTATTGAGCTCGTATTTTCCATCCAAAGTATGGTATTGGGCAATACGCGAAATAATGGTGGGATTTGCAGTGAGCACACTTACCGGACCTGCATAACCTGCCAATGAAAATGCGGCATCAGAAGGTACCAGCGCGGTGTAAGGTCCTGCGCCCTCTTGCAGGGTTTTATCCAGACCGCTACGTTTTAGCGCTGCACTGAAAGACGAAAGATTAAAGTTATCGGCAATAACGAGGTTGATTTTATTGTTGTCGTAATCACTTAATTTATTTTCATCTTTACTGCACGATGCGCCCAAAACGGCCATCAGCAATAAAGAAAATAAGGTATTCTTATGGTATCGGTTTATTTGCTGTGCCATGTTATTTAAGTTTAAATCCTTTAGGAAAAAGTAGATGGTCTACCACATGTATTGGTCCGTTAAGGGTATTGATATCGGTATCGACAACGGTTGCAGCAGGGTATTCGGAGCCCTTTACCTTAAGCTGAGCACCGTTGCTGCCCAGCGAAAATTCGAGCGGCATGGTATAGGCATATTCTACCGGAGGGTTTCCACCAATGTTAACCGGATAATAATTAAGCGCGGGCTTCAAATCATTACTATAAAATACGGTAGCATTATTTAATGTTTTATCTCCTCCTGAAGTGGCTGGCTGGAACATCCTGCCCCAGTTGCGGTGAAAATTGTACACGGTATCCATCGGGAAAGCACCTGTTGCAGTATAAGAATTTTCATCAAAAAAGACTCCATCCATGCTGCGTTCGTTAAATTTCAGGATATCGGCAACGGTTTGAAATCCGGCCTGATGAAAAGCTTCGTCTGTTGGGGCAAACAAAGTAGATACGGTAATATTAGGTCCTGTATAACCAGGATACGGGGGTGTTTCTATGCCCCAATCCTTTTTATAATAAAGGCGGTTGTAGGCATAATCCCGCATAATATCCTCCGGCTCTATTCTCACTCCAAAAATGGCCTCGATATCGTCGCCAATTTTATTCAGGAAAAGCTCGTCTGCCAGACGCTGCGATTCTATGAACATTGTAAACCGTCCATCGGCTTTTAAAGCGTCTAACATGGTTTTTACGGGCCTTTCAACCGTTTTTTCCATAATATAAACACCACCGTTGGTTGCAGGCAAATAATTCACTTTACCTACGTTTTTACCATTCACCAGTAAATCGTCGCCTTTTATGCCTACATAATGCCTGTAATAGTATAAATCATACTGATTATTGCTTTGTTTATTTTCATAATATTTCACATACAACCCAGGATGGAGCAGCAGGCTTTTGACCATAAAGTTATCGCTCCGCAATTTCAGTTCATCTTTGGTTACCGGGCCAATGGAGGTATAAAACATCATCAAACTATCCAACTCTTCTACAGGTAGCTGAATAATGGCACTGGCGCTTAAACCTGCGGCTTGCATGGCGGCATCGTTTGGCACGAAAACCGTAAACACCACTTTGTTTCCCTGTTGTTTTAGGATGTTTTTGATATTGCTTTTTTGCCATGCACTGTAAAACAGTTTGGCTGGCGAAGCCGTTAATAACTGCTCTACCGTTTGCGTGGCATCGCTTTGAAACGGCACCTGTGCCCCTTCAGGATCGGGCATAAATTCCGTTTTGGAGCAGGCACCTAAAAAAAAGATACTGGCCCATAAAACGAATACCCAAAAGTTTTTTAAATTTCTCATATTCATGATGATATATTATTTCTTAAGCGCCTGATCAGGTGTAACCAATCCACTAGTTAGATGATGGACGATGCCGTTGCTGCACAGGTTATCGTTTTTTGCTGTTAAATTGCTGGTTACCGAGTTTAGGATGACATCATAAATGGTTGTACCGCTTCGTAGCGTAAGGGAATAACCCAGCTTAAATTCAGGATATAATTTTCCACCTCCAAAATTCATATAGTGACTGTCGTTTTTGAGGTAATAGTTATAGGCCCCGTTATTATTGATCAGCGAAAACACCTGCGAATCAGAGACAAAAAAGTGCCTGTCGTATAAAATGTAAGCGCCAAAAAGGCGGTCACCAATGTATTTATCGGTCTCTAATGCATTTAAGGAAGCTTCGGTAATGCCCACATCTTCCAGCGCCTTGTTATTGGGCGCAAAAATGGTAAATGTTGGTCCGGTAGCCAGTTGGTCCCACAGGTTAAACTTCTTTAGGCCCTTAACAAACACACTGTAATCGGCATGTTCTGCCAGCCACTGCTGAACCGTTTTGTTAAAATTTGGTTTCATTACATTATCCATTAAATGCAGTATACCATTGGCTACCACCACATCTTTCCTGATTACCTCAACCCCATCAATGTAAAGCTCATCTACAACTCCTCCATTGGGATTAAAAGCCGCACGCGAAAGGTATAATTCCGAACCACTTAATGTAGCGTATCGGATATCTACCCCATTGCTGGGCATGTCATTTACCATCAGTTTACGCGGCAGGATATGATAACCGATTATTTTCTTTAAACTGTCGACATTCATTTTATCAAAATCGGTCGTGTTGTAAATACCCAGGCGGTTAAAAGCTTCGTCGGTTGGTGCAAACACGGTAAAAGGTCCGGCACCATTTAACTGTTCAGTATATCCTGTTTTTTTGAGTGCGGCATAAAAAAGGCGCATTTCATAATTGTTCTTTACAAAATCACCTGCCGGACGAATGTTTTCGTTGGGTAAGGCTACCGATAAATCATCGTGTTTACAGCCTGCAACAAAAAGCAGCTGTACAGCAATTGCCCATGCAAAAAGTATTTTTCCCATTTGTAAAACCGTCTTGCGATGCTTTACATTATTTAGTTTTTTCATTGAAATCATGTTTTTTAATAAATGGGCGGTGCATATTTTCGTTGAACGGTGGTTAAATAAACTCTGCCATTAACCACTTCGATGGTATTTACCGTGGCGAAGGTTTTAGGGTTATTTACACCCGAATGGATGTTGACCAGCAAATTGGGCAGTATAGCTGCATTATCGTTACTGGTCATTCTTACTTTACCATTCTGTAAACAGTTTACCGAAACCCAGTTGCCCCCGTTATCGGTTGAGGCTTCGTAAAAAGGATTATTGGTAATATCCATCCCCGGCACAAAAAAATCGAACCTTTGCCACATATTGGTGGTGATGCCATTGCCGGTATTACTTGCCCAGATCGGGAAACTTACGTAAGGACTAACCTCACTTGTTGCCGTATTCAGTTTAACATTGGCCAGATATTTCCCTTTGAAACCAGGTATAGTGGCACCCGTAGTACTTAAAATGCTTTGATTTTCGTAAAGCGACAAGAAAACATTCATTTCATCTTTCATTCCGCCCTGAAAACTGGCCATCAGGTAATCTTCGGCTTTAAGCGACTTATCGGCTTCCCAATATCCTTTAGCGCTCATATTGTAAAAGTTCACATAGGTAAGCGAATCAGATAAAGGCAGCTTTTGAAAAACCTCCTGGCGGAGTAAAAGCCCGGTTCTTTTGGTTACAAAATCTTTTTGTAACACATGCAGCGTGTACACCTCTTTACTGGTCAGGTTAAGTACGGTATCGATCAGGATATCTTTTTTTAGCTGACTTTCCAATTGGAAAAAGGGCACTGTATTTTTCGGGCGGTAAGCAAACATGATCCGCATTTTGCCCGACGGAACCTGTGCCCAGCTGCTTAAATCGAAACCGTTTAAAATGGGTCCAACCAATACATTTTCCTTACCCGGATATTCGGGATTGTTAACCGAGGTACTGGTACCAACGTGTGATGGATATGGCGGTGCATAAGCATCGCGCTGATCTAAAAAGTCGCCTACAATTTCGGCGCTTGTTGGCATGCCGTTAGCATCCAACACCGGATTGATGAGCATACAAAAAAACGGTACTTTATTATCCTTACTGCCAAGCGTTTGTATATAATTAAGGTTATTAAATACCCTTAAATATGCCGGATCGTCGATCTTCGAGTATTCTACCTTAACGCAGCCCGAATTAAGCAATAGCAAACAAACAGCAAAAAGCCATGCCCACTGTGCAAATCCGGTTTTTATCATTCTCTTATTTAATCTCTCGTTTTTCATTATTTGTTGTGTTTGATAATGATCATTCTTGCTTTGTTTGCGGCTGTACTGCCTGTGCCCGACTGGCCAATAAGGCCGACGGTATAAATTCCGGGCTCTTGTACAGGCAATCCCCGCCCTGCTTTCTGATAAAGGTTTTTGTCGGCAATAAAGGCCTCACTTTTTAACACCTCAATATCGTTCGCCCATAAGCCAGGTACCACATTCGGTTTAGAACGATAGGCCATAATCTCGAATGCTTTTTGTGTATAGAGGTTGCTGATGTAAGGGCGTTCGAACAAAGGCTGCCCAGGTTGCAGGTTAACCCCTGCATTTGCATTGTCGTTCCCTCCGGCCGAAGATTGCCCGTTACTTTGGGTAAAAGTGATATAAGGGTTACCTACCGAAAGATTTAAAAATCTTTTAAAAAAGAAATAAGAGTATTGATTGCGGCTGTAAGTGGCATCGTCTTCTGCCCCGAGGTAGGTGGTACCACTTAAATCGTTGGCTACAAGCAGTACCTTAGGCGTTCCTGATTGATCGGGATATAACCATGCACTATAATTTTGCGCGGGGCGGAGTACCTGACTGGCACTGGCAATGGTTTTGCCCGATGCATCCAAAGCCTCAACCGTGTGGCTGCCCTGAATCAGGTTTGCATAGGCTCCCGCAGTGCCAAAGGCCAAATTGCCGGCGATGGTTTTGCCATCTACCTTAAAACTTACACTTTGCCCCGCCAGACCATTTACGCCCTGTACCCTGAAATAAGTATTGTTGGCCGATGGACTGTTATCGCTAATCACCTGAAAGGAATTTTGATAGGTTGATGAAGTTTCATCAACTTCGTTAATGAAGTAATCAAATTTTTGCGGTGCGATTAAAATGGTATAAATACCTCCGGGCTGGAAGGTTTGGATGGGCGCATAAGTTTGTTTGGTCGAATTCATCAAACTTTCGGGGATGCTTGATGTTGGCGGATCGATCAGCGTAATGGCATCTAAACCTGTGCCTAAGGCTGGCATCTGTCTGCCATCGGCCATCAATATTTTAAACTGATAGGTTCCGTAAGGCAATTCTATATATTCGGACGTTTTGGTTGCCGAACTGATATGATTGGTTTTCGCATCAACCAAAGTTCCATCGGCATAAGCCAGCGATACGTCTCCGCTTAAATCTTCCTGCCTGCCATTGCTGTTAAATCCAGGGTTTTTAATGGTACCGGAAAGGTTTACTATCCTGATTTTAAAATAATCAGGTTTCGAGGCTACTGAAACACCTCTTTTTACGGGAACCACTTCTTGCTGACCATCCATTGCAAAAGTTGGCAACAAAAAATAATCTGTCGGGTTGCTGTAATCGTTTTTTACATCAAGTTTTACATCGCTAACGAATACAGGGCCATAACTTCTCACTGTAAAATCCAGTTTTGCGGTTTCCTGTGTATTAAACAGATCTTGCGGAACAAACCAGGTTTTCCCCAATTGTCCGTTTGAAGGGAAATACGAAGTACCCGGATACTGCTGGCTGTTCGGTTTATTAGGCTCCCGCACGATAAAATTGGTGAGGCTATCGCCATTGGCAATCACCTGGTTAAAACCTGCTATATTGATAATGCGTGCTGTTGAGCTGGTGCGGTTCTGGGTTAAAACCCTGTTATCTGTTTCGAAATCGGCCTTATCCTTTTTACAGGCCTGAAACAGCAGTATCGTACTAAAGCAGAGCAGACTGAAGCATTTATAATTTATCTTATTCATTATTTAAATAGATTATAGGTAAAGCCTAACATAATTTCGGCACCGCGGGTATAACTTCTGTTGAGGTATTCGTTGCCATACCATTTGCCACCGGTTTGCGGATTGGCATACACGGTTTTGATATCAGGATTAAGGATATTTTTGGCATAACCTTTAAACTTGACACTTTTAGTGAGGCGCTGACTGAATACAAAATCCAAAACGGGTACCGGACGGGTGTATAAATCGGGTTCGCCGGTGAGGTTAATCTGCACCAAACGTTCGCCCACCACATTAAAGGTTAGCGCAAAATCAGATCCCGATTTTGGATTTTCATAATTTAACCAGGCATTGATGGAATAGGGTGCCTGCTCAAAAAGCGGGCTGTTTTTTGGGGTATAACGGTCGAGCGAGCGAATGGCCTCATAACGCTCAGGCGTCTTTTTAATGTCGCTCTGTGCCAGCAATAAATTAGAACCGAAATAGAAATTTTTCAACGGATCCCAGATATTGCCCAGGCTTTTTACTACCTCTAATTCAAGTCCCCATACCCGGCCCACGTTAGGATCGTTCTGGAACTGGATGGTAGGAAATTCGGGATAGGTAGCGGCTAAACCAGCCGTTTGCAAGCTAAATACCTTGACCAATTGATTTTCTATACGTTTACCAAATGCCGAAACAGCTAGCACCTCTCCTTTTGCCGGGAACCATTCCCACCTGAAATCGAGGTTTTGGGTAAACTGGTTTTTAAGGTTTGGATTACCCACCACTAAACCCATCTGAAAGGCATCAAATTCGAAAACATTGGTAATTTCCCTTAACTCTGGTCGTGCCAGTGTAGTGTTGTAAGCACTACGGAAATTCATGTTATCGTTTAGCGTATAGGTTGCATTAACCGAGTAAAATGGCTTGTAGCCAGTTTTATATACCGAGTTTGGATTGATCGGATTTAACGGGATTTTGCCTCCGTTTGCGCCTCCGGCAGTAAGCGAAGGATCTAAAAACACGCCAGCAGTATCAACAGACGAACCAATATTGGTCATTTCGAAGCGGACACCACCTGCAATACGCAACTTTTCGGTCAGCATTAAATCGAGCATACCATAAAAAGCATTGGTTTCGAAATAACCTGTATAATTATTGGGCGACTTTTGGCTATTGTATAAAAACCCGCCAACCGGCATCATGCCTTCACCCTGATTTCCGGTAGGAAGTTTAACACCGATAAATTCGCTGCTTACCAGACGGTTCAGGTTGCCTTCGGCACCATAAAGTGGTAAGGCCTTGTTGCTGGTAAAGTTAGATCCCGGCAGGAAAAGCTGGTTTTCACTAAAATCGCGGTCTCTAAACAAATAATTTACTCCGGTTTTTAACTCCTGTTTTTGTCCGAAGAGTTTAAAAGGGATAGTTAAATCGCCCTTGTAATTGTAATTTTTCTCATCCAGGTTTCGCCATCTTCTCCCATTGGGTTCGGCCTGTATAATACCATAAGGACCAAAACCGTTTACATAACCAGAGGTTAAGGCATAAAGGTGTTTGCTGTAAACCGTTGCACCCGCATTACTGCCTGTTCCAACCGTATAATAACCGCCACCCCTTGGGATATAATCGGCCAAACTGGCGAAACGGAAATCAGGATCGTTTTGTTTTGATCTCGAACTGGCCACATTATAACTTAAACGTGGAGATAATTCTTTATCAAAAAATTTATGCTCACCCTGGAGGTTAAAAGTGTTCAGGTTGCGGAAAGTTTGTTTTAACGAATATGTTGTCGTTTTCACCTCCCCTGGCAAACCTGTATATTCGTAACGGCCAGCTAAATTAGTGGCTTTGGTTTCGCCGCCCCAGCTGCCCAGGTATTGCATACTGATTTCGTTACGGCGGTTAAACTGATAGGTAAGCCCCACCAGCGTTCCATAATTGAGCGTTTCTACACCGGTGTTTTCTTTATAGGTTTGGTATTTACCCATATACAAACTGTTCGGTGTAATATAATTTGGAATGTTCCGCGGACTATAAACATCAGGATTACCCGTAACTACGCCCTGATAAATACTGTATTGGGTTAAATCACCACCACTAATGTCGGTAATGCGGCGATAATAATTCCCGCCCATGATTAAACCCAGTTTATGTTTTTTAAAAATGTTAAAGCTATTGCCATAGGTAGCGGAGTACAGCTGGTTTAAAGGGGCTTTTTTGTACTGGGTAGTCATTACCGGATCGAAAGACTGCATGATGTTGTTGATGCGGTTTACTTCCTGATAGGCTGTTGGGCTGTAATTGCTGTTGGCAATCATATTCTGTATAGATCCCAAGCCATTCGGGTACTGACTGGCCAGATTTTTAAAGTCGCTGCTTAGGTTTTTCTGACTGATTTTATTGCCAAAAGCCCCCATGTCGCTGTTCCAAAAGCTATTGTATTGTCCGCCAATACCTACATTCGAGTTTACGCCCGATTGGGCGATGATTTCGAAGGTTTCCTTTTCGGGAACAGATTTGGTTTTGAGTTCTACAATACCCGCAGCAGCATCAGCCGGTTTATCGGGTGTTACGGTTTTATAAATGGTAATGTTATCGAGCAGTGATGCCGGAACCAGATCTAAGGGTATGGTGCTCCTGTCGGGATCAGAGGAAGCTAAACGTACACCGTTTAACTGTCCGATTACACTTCTATCGCCTAAACCACGGATGGCTACATATTTATCGTCGGTTACGGTAACCCCCGAAACACGCTGCAAAGCCTGGGTGGTGGTAATACTTCCGGTGCGTTCAATCTGTTGGGAAGATATGGCATCCTGGATAATCGACGACTTTTTGCGTTCTTCCAATACGGCCACTTCGGTATTTGCCTTTCTCCTGGCCTGCACCATTACCTCGTTCAATTGTGTCGATGAGGCTTTTAAAGCAATATTCAATGCTTTCGTACTGGCATCTACCTTAATTTCGCGGCTAATGTAACCCATATATGAAATAACCAAAGTAGCGCCACCTTCGGGAACGGTAATCCTGAAATTTCCATTCACATCGGTCGAAGCCGCAGCAGTTCCACCCTTAACCTTTATGCTAACACCAATGAGTGTTTCCTTGTTCTTTTCGTCGAAAACCGTTCCTGTAACTAAAATTGGTACAGGTTTTCGGGTGATGACCACATAACCTTCTACCACACTGTATTTGAGGTTGGTATTGGCTAAGATAGTATTCAAAGCCTCGCCAACGGTAATGTTTTCGTTATTGAGGTTAACCTTTTTGCTGACCTTGTTGAGCAGGTTTACGGCTACATTAATCTGGATATTGCCCTGCTTCTCTACCACAGCCAAACTGTTTTCTATCGTTGCGGCTTCGAGTTTGAGTTTGATTTTCCGATTCAGATCCTGACCTGATACATTACTGGCAAAGAGTACACCTAAGCCGGTAAGATTTGCAAGGATCACTAGAAAAGAGCATTTCATAAAGAAATAAATTTTATCTGCGGACAGATTGTTATCAGCCATCTGCCTCAGTTTCCTTTTAATATGGTACAAGGCTTTATCACATTGCCTTGCATACCGAAAAGAAACATGCAGATGTAATACTTTTTGCATATTTTTGATCATTATGATTTTTCGCCTTTGGGCGGATATTATGAATACTTTATCGTGGGCTGACGGGTCTTCGAAAACAGCCAGTCCGTTGATGATTTACGCGTCCTCCCTTAAAGGAGGACGTTTTTATTTTAGTCTGTTTGTTACATCCCCATCCTTTCTCTTCTAAAAAATGCTAACATGATTTTGATTGATTTTATAGTTAAAATTGCCTGCAACACTGAGTATCTTAACAAGTTTGCTTACTGGAATATCGGTGGTTAAATTCACCCTGATCTGCCTGTTGGCAAGTTGTGGGCTGTTAATCTGGATGGCCACATTATAGGTTCTTTCCAAAATGGCAGCAATATCAGCCAGTTTTGTTTTCCTGAACACCAGTTTTCCGTTTTTCCAGTCGAGAATATCTTTAACGGGTGTATTACCCAACTCCCGCTGACTGGTTTTCTCATTCCATACTACGCTTTGGCCAGGTAACAATACGGCAATGGGATGTAATACTTTGTTTACTTCATGATCTACCCTTACCTTTCCGGTACTCACCAAAACACTAACCGGTTGATTTAAAAAAGCATCGACTTTAAAGGAAGTACCCAATACCCTCGTCACGATATTTCCGGTATGGATGATAAATGGTCTTTTCGGGTTTTTAGTGACTTCAAAAAAAGCTTCTCCCCTTAATGATATTGCACGTACATTTGCTGCGAATTTTGAAGGAAAAGAAAGTGTACTTCCTGCACCAAGATATACTACAGAACTATCGGGCAAAAGGATTCTGGAACGTTTTCCATTTGGGTTTTCGAAATGCTGAACCTGTACATTTTGTTGAGGTGTTTTGTTCAGCCTTGGGATCAATATTGAAATGGAAACCACCAGTACCAAAATAGCTGCCGCATACGATAAATACCTGCGGAGTTTTTTCTTTTTTGGTGTTAAGCTTAAAATTTTCGGTTCATTGCCTTTAATGCTTACGGCCGATTGCTTTTTGTGAAATTTGGCAAGTGCATCTTCAAGATCCGGTTCGTTATATAAATCAGTGTTTGCTGAAGCGATCTCGTCCATCACCTCTTCAAAAAGTACAGAAAGATCATCGGTTAATAGCAGCGATTTCAGTTCAGCAGTTTCTTCCGCTGTGCATTCGCCGTTAATATATTTTCTGATGAGTGCTTTTTTTTCTGTTTTACGATCCATTGATGTTGTTCTTCAATAGTCATAACACAAGTTTTTAAGTGTACCACCTATTCAATGGAAAAAAAATATATTTTTTATTTAAGCAGGTAAAAACAGGAGAATATAGGGTGCCAGAAGTAAAAAAAGGGTGAAATCGGCATGCTCTTTTATGTGTTGTCTGAAAAAGCGCAATGCAGCAACCATGTAATTTTCGACCGTATTTACCGAGAGGTTCATATCAGTGGCAATTTCGGCATAGGTTTTATTTTCTTCCCTGCTCATCTGGAATACTTTTCGGCGTGCGGGGCTTAGCTCCGCCAGTTTTTCACGGTAAATTTCTTCGAGTTGTGCATAAACCAATGCATCGTCTGCAGGTCTCGATTGCACCATATTGGTTTCGAGCTGTTCATCAAGTTGAACCGTAGCCAGTATTTTTTTTCGGTAATGGTTGTACAGCGCATTTTTTACAGCGCGGTAAAGATATGGGCCGAGATTGGTTTCTACCGAGATATCACCTTGTTTCTTCCACAGGCCGAGCATCACATCCATTACCAGTTCTTCGGCAACAAAAGTATCTTTACTGTTTTTTAAGGCATAACGGTATAAGGCAGAATAGTAGCGTTTAAAGAGCAGGTCGAAGGCAGCTGAACTTCCGTTTTTATGCTTTTCTAAAAGTACTGCATCCGGTAAATCTTTTATTTCGTTGAACATGCCTTGCGAAGAGAATCTCTGTGCAGCAAAAATAAAACCTATAACAACGCTTTATATTAAGGCAATATTAAGTTATTGAACATGATCAATATTGATTATTTCAGGTCAAAGGTTTGGATGTGGAGGACGGTCGACAATAAAAACAAATAAGCCACAGCATCCGCCGTGGCTTATTTTTATCTAACCAAAACCTAATAGATATAACCAATATCTATGGCACAAACCTAGAAACTAAACATGAACAAAAAATGAAGTTTAGATCCAGATCAGGCCTGAGTAATTAAATAATGACCGTAATGGTTAATGGAGTTGTAGAGGAAGGAATCGAACCTTCGGCCTGCTACCAAAAAAGCGCTCTACATCGATCGTTTTCAATTGATCGCCGCAAAAGTAATAAGTTGGATGACATTTAAAAGTGCAAAGCAAAAGCTTAACAGTTTAATAATATAATACTAGGCCTGCGCCTTTTCTAATCTGTTTAGTTTAAACAAACGATAAATGGCATAAATCCCAGGTATCATAGGCAATATTGCTGTCCACATGCCTGGAAAATAATAATTTCCGGTAGCGCCAAGGTAATAATTACGCATATTGACAATCAGTTTTCCATGGATAGAAGCAGTAAGCGGATCCAATGTTGTTGCGTCCAGTTGTGGCTTGATCAACGGAAAGATAAAATGTGTAAACTCCGCTACCCCTGGGCCGATAAAAATAAACCAGGCAACAAAACCAGCAATTGGAACTTTGTAATAAAGACCGAGTGCCGTAAGCGTGTAAATTGTAGGGCCAACCAGTGCAAAAACCATCAGGAAACTTTTTTCACTCCATGGAATGCCAAAGAGCCTGCTCATTGCAGGAGCAAAACCCGTAAGGTATTCTTCTATAATATGGATCTGAAGACCTGCAACAGTAAGTAGAAAAAGCGGTAAAATAATTTTTGGGTCGACCGGTTTTTTAAGATAAGTGATATACCAGCAAACCAGGCCGATTAATGCAGATCCACCCACTATAATAACGGGAGGCAATCCGATAGCTAAATAACCCATTACCGGTGCAACAAGGGTAAATAAAAGTGCAATGACGAGGCTCAGCTTTTGCAGGATAGAGAATTTTGTTATCATAACCTTTAAATTAGTATATCAAAATTAGCCTATCTATGTCATCGAAAATTTATCAAATGATAAAAAACTATAGTCCAGCCCTGATCCGGCTTAAAGAAACCTGGGTAATGCCGAGATAACTGGCCAGATCGCCGAGACTGATCCGTTGTACGAGGTCCGGGTTCTCCTTTAAAAAGTTTTCGTAACGTGCCGAGGCTTGCTCTTCCAATATTTCACCAATCCTTGCCATCATGTTAACCGAAGCCATAGAAACCAGTTTTCTAAAAAAAGTTTCCATAGCGTGAAAACGGGCGCAAAGTTTATCCATTTCTGTTCGTGATATACGCGTAACCACCGTGTTTTCTAAAGCCTCTACCTTGTAAGCAGAAGGCTGCTGAGTAAGATAACTGTCGAGAACGGTAAACATAGTACCTTCGGCGAAGAAACGCATAATAAAAGTCCTTTCCTTACTTTCAAACCCAGTTTTAACCAGTCCGTTGTTGATAAAGTATACATATCTGCATATACTTCCTTGTTCTACTATGGCCTCGCCTTTTTTAAATGAAACGGTTTCTAACTGCTTCGACAGTATATCGGCAGTATCTTTTTCCAATACAGAAAGGCTATTCACAAAATCTATAAAATTTTTGCTTACTCCATGCATATCTACATCCGTTTATCTTCGCATCAAATTACTTTCCTGAATGCTTTAGCTATAAATATAACAAATTGACTTAAAAAGGGTTTACCCATCAAAACGATCAGCAATGTCTGCTATTGCCTCAATTCCCAACATAGGAATTATATATCCTAATGGGTACACTATACCAAACTTTCGGAAAAGCACGCTTAAAGTAGCTGAACTTATTAGCAGGATGATCAATTTTATTGAGAATGGAATGATACTCAAGACTTTTAATCGTAGCTGGAAAAATGAATTCGGCGAAAAGCCGGTTTAGAACAGGATAAGTCTGGCAAATCACTTCAAGTTTTTCTTTTGAAATAAGCATCAAAAGTGAATCTTCTATAGCCTCTATATTGAAGGCTTCAAGGTTTTGTAATGATCCATCGTTAATCAATACACTTCTGGTTTTACCCAGCCAAATATCAGTTCTATGATTTGTTTGCCTAGCAAGAAAGCCACTTACAAGGCCATCAAGAACGATGACAATTGTACTGCCCTGTCTGTTCATCTTTTCTGCCCGTACATTATCCCCGGCAGTAACAGAAAGGATTTCGGCAAGCCTGAAGACCTCCTTTATTGCCTGACTTTCAGATTCCCCGACAATGGAGAATAAAAATGCCAAAAACATTCTTACCTCCCCGATGCTATTTTTTTCACGATCACTCATTTTTAAGTATGTTTTTTAATTCCTTCACCTCTATGTTCTGTTTCACCACTATTCCATGCTGATCAATAAGAAAAGTAGCTGGCAATCTTTTTACCTGATAACTGATTACAGTTGCTGATTTCATTGCAGCTGGAACAATCACTTGTATCCAGGGAATGGCGTCAGATGCTACAGCTTTCTTCCATAAATCTTTATTTTCATCAACCGAAACAGAAACAACTTCTATTCCTTTGCTTTTTAAATCAGCATACATTGGGGCAATATTTCTATTGGTGGCCCGGCATGGTGTACACCATGAGGCCCAAAAATCAAGGAGTACAAATTTATTCTTCTTCAATAATTGCGCTAACGAAACCGTATCGCCTTGAAGCGACAGCAAACTAAACGAAGGCGCTTTTTTACCAATAAACTGGTTGCCCTGTGCCAGCAAAAGTTTCTGTTCGATTTCATCGGACACCATATTCGTTTTTCGGGTAGCATAAAAAGCCTCCCTTAGTACAGGAAGATCTTTATCCTGCCAAAGATTGATATTGTGGTGTGCAAGCCACTGACCAATAATATTATCTGCATTCTTTTTTACAAATGCCAATCTGGCCGACTGAACTTTTTCGGCCTGAATCTGGTTTTCCTTTTCTGCCAATAGTTTCTCCTCAAGATTGGCTGCTTTTATATATTTTCTGCCTGATGCAGCCCATTCTTCTTCCATGGGTTTCATCATCTTCAGATAATTCTCCAAAATGGCTTGTTTTTCACCACCATTTACGGTTAACTGAGAATCGGCATTTAATATAATCTTGCAAACGCCCTTATCCAATATGATGGTCCGATCTACAAAAGGTTTCCTGGCCGATAGTGTAAAAACTGCTGGCTGGCTACTGCTAAGGTGAAAGGTATATTTGTTCTGGTTATCCAAACTACCGGTATCGATAAGTTCTCTTTTGGGCCATTCTCTGTATAACTTTAATTTAGCTCCCTGTTGGTGCAGGGCAGAACTAAATTCGATATCCATGCTCACTTGTGCTTCAGATTGCGCCTTTGCGGTAACTATACCTGCAACAACTGTGATAAACGTGACAACAAAACTTCTTTTTAAAGAAACAATCATATTCTACAGTTAAAATTTCCTTAATTATTTTTGGTTTCCAGCAAGCGGTCTAATAAAACCGTAACTTTTGTATCGCTGGGCCGGGGTGCATCGTATTGCAATAGTTTCCCTTCCCGATCAAAAATCAAAAACCGTGGGATAGCGGTGATGTCGTAATATTTTACAAATGCCGAAGCGCTTCCTGCAAAAAGCTGATCAATGTTATTATTGGTTTCTGCTTTCACCATATCCAGCCACTTTTGTTTCTGGTTTGGATTATCTATCGAAACCCCAACAAAGCTGATATTTTTGCCTTTGTAACGTGCCGCCAGTTCATCAAGATAAGGACGTTCGCGTTTGCAAGGACCACACCAGGTAGCCCACACATCGATGTACAGATATTTACCTGCATATTGTTTAAAAAAAGCTGGCTTTCCATCGGTATTTTCAAGTGCAGATTTAAATCCTTCGGCACCCGCTAACATGGTTTTAGCTTTTTGAAGATTGGCAAGAATAGCGTTTGAATATGCCGTATCTTTGATCTTATGCAGATTATTAAATACTATTTTCTCTGTTTCTTCATTAAAGCTGATCCCTTTTGTTGCTTTGATATAAGCCTTCAACTTATAAAAAGAATAGGCATCGCGTAAATTCTGGTTACTAACCAACAGATAGGCGCTCTGCAGGTCATCATCCAATACTTTTGCCTTGTCCGTATCATCAGCTGTTTTTTTATTTACTTTTATATACTGATCCAACCAAAATATAGGGGCATCCAGTTGTAACATCACTCCTTCATGATTTAAATATTTTTTATAATCGTATCCATCATCGTAATAAGAGGCCTGCATTACCCAGGTAGTTTCTTTATTCTTTTTTTGTGCCTTATAAAAACCTGGATAATCATATAGTACTGAAGTGTACTGGAAGAACGCTGCTAAATCCAGATATTCTTTTACAAAAGGGCTTTTCCCCTTATAATCAGCCTTTACCTTTGCAAACAATTGTTTAATCTGGCCGAGCTCCAGTTTTACTGAGTCGGGATTTTTATTGCCCTTATAAATATTTCTGATGATGGGACCAACAGCATGATTTGCATTATAGAGGCTTTTTGTTTCCTCGTTAATTCCGGTTGTAAGATCTAAGGCTACTTCAGCGTCGCTTACCGACAACTTTGCAAATACATCCTGATTGGGCCGGACAAAAAAATCAATCGACCCCGGACGGCCTTTTACAGCATAGGTCAATTTATAAAACCCGTATTTTTTAGGGTTCAGCAATAATTTGAAACCACCGTTTTCATCAATGACCAGCTCCTGTTTTTTCACCGTTCCCAATGCAACATTCCGGTATCCTTCTGAGATATCCCAGAGCGTAGCTTTTATTTCGGTAACAGGTTGATGGCCGGTAAAACGGCCCGAAAACACAGTTGGATTGGCACCTGCAATAAATGCCTGCAGCATAATAAATGTAAAAAGTAAATACTTCATAATGAATGAATTGATAAGCTAATAAGTCAATAAATATTAAAGCAAAGCTGATAGGTAAATACATGAGAATGGCGTTACCCAGGCCATCTGACCTGAATTTCTGTTAGCATCCTCACGTATTAAATCAATAGCGGCTATCTTGGATTTTGAATAATTAAGGGGTTGATGGATATAATTTTTGGTGCAATCTGGAGTAAATACCGTTCGCTATTGGGTTCGAGCGTATAGGTTTGTCCACCAACTACCCGGCTCAGTGTTTTTTTGAACCGTTCATCACGGTTTAACCTTTTGAGGTCAAACCACCTGATGCCACGAAAAAGTAGTTCCCTTCTCCGTTCAGATAAAACTTTTGCCAGGGCATCATCTGCAGAAGCCGCTGATAAAGCAACATAATCAACCGGCTTAAAACGCTTTACACGCAATGCGTTTAAAACAGAAACCGCCCCATCTTTATCACCAGATCTGGCCAGGCATTCGGCTTTTATCAACATCATTTCAGGCACCCCGATACTAAAATTTGGAGTGGTGCCCAAATAATCAGGATTAACACTTGGGCTTGGCAGCCCCGCCGAAGTTAAACGTGTGAAATTGAAAACATAACGCAGGTCTTTTTGGTCCAAAACCGTTAACAGATCCGAACTGGCCATAAAACGTGTCAACAACCCAGAATTTGAAGCACTTTTGTAATAAATATTTTCCACATTATTCTGTGGCAGCGGGTTGTTCACAATGGTGGAGGCGGTGGGTTTTAATGGGTTACTAAAACTCAGCGTATTCCAATCAAAGAGTGTATTTTTTGTTGCCAGAACATCATTAGCATATTTTAATGCATTTGCATAATCGCCTTTAAAAAGACAAACCCTTGCCAGTAAAGCTTTCGATGCCAATTTACCCGGATGGATGTAATTGCGGCCAGCATCAGGGAAATCTGCCATGGAAATAGCAGTTTCCAGATCACTGGTCACCTGAGCATAAAGCTCTTGCACAGTAGCCCGTTTGGCTTTGGTTTCGAGATCGGGCTGAAGCATAATTGGGACTGACAGATCGGTAGCAGAGGTTGCCGGCACGTAATCTTTTCCATATAAATTGGCCAGTGTAAACAGATAATAAGCTCGTTGAGTTAAAGCTTCTGCTTTTAAGCGGTTCCTTGTCTGATCGTTTCCTTCAGTTGCCGTCTCTAAATGATCCAAGACCAGGTTGCAGGTATAAACGTAGCTGTACGGTGCATTCCATTCACTGTCATCATCGGTTGCAAACAAAATATCTTTCTGCCAGGTATATGATCTGGATATTCTATCTGCTGTAGGCGAGGTAACTGTAGCACTCAATATGTCATCTGCCATAAACTCGGGATAGACATAACCCGACTGGCTAAGTAAGATGTCGTTTAAAAACTCTTCATAATCAGCAAGTGTTTTAGGCACCACTTTGCCCTTTATCGGATTGGCATCCAGGTATTTTTTGCAAGATCCAAAGGTGCTTAGGATCACTGCTGCGATTATAATCAATTTGATTTTCATGATCTTATTTTTCATTTTCTTAATTAGAAACCTGCCCGCAGGCTGATGGTTGTAACTTTAGGTGATGGCAGATAATACGCCCCGGTTTGCGCATCCACGGCTTCGGGATCTATACCGTATTTATTTCTTGTCCAGATGGCGATGTTATTCATCTGTGCCGATATGGTGATGCTTTTTACCGGTGTATTTTTTAATGCAGAGGATGGTATTTTATATCCGATCTGTACTTCCCTCAACCGGATAAAACTGCTGCTTTCGACACTGTTGCTCGAAAATTTCGCTGCACGGTCGCGGCCATCATATAATGATGATGGGGTTGCCTGAAAAGCCGCAATATCAGTACGTGCTTCATCTCCAGCTGTTTTCCACCTATCGGCAACCTGATAATTGATCACCGGGCTCCAATCGTAACCGTTCATAGATGGCATTTCCCTGCGGAATACGCCACCGAAATTATAGATCAGCACTGCACTTGCAAAAACACCTTTATAATTGAAAATATTGGTAAAGCCACCGGTATATTTCGGCCGGTATGAGCCACTGTATGCTAAAGATCCTAACACAGGCACCAGCACTTTATTGCCGTTACCGTCATAAACCTGAGGATCGCCGGTACTGCTTAAACCTGCCCATTTGTAACTCCATAGGCTTTCGCGCTGATACCCTTCAACATAATAGGGTACTGTAGCGGTAACACGTCCAATAACCGGACTACTTTCTGCGATTTTATTTTCGGTAATTTTATTGGTGTTGTAAGCAAAGTTAAAGTTACTTGTCCAGGAGAAACTCCCCTGTTGCAATACCCTGCCCGTAAGCGTTATTTCTAAACCGTTATTTGTCATTTTGGCCCCGTTTACTTTTGTTGAAGTGAATCCGATTGTTGGGTCGAGTAATTGGGTACCTAACAAATCATAGCCATCCTTTTTGTACATATCTACCGTTAGCTGGAACCTGTTCTTTAAAAAAGCAATATCTGCACCAAGGTTGTAGGTTTTTGTACGCTCCCATCTCAATTTTGGGTTGTAAGGGTTGTTTACGTCAACCCTCGAACGGTAATCGGAGGTTGCGGCCTGAAAAGCGCGTGTGGCCACAAGCAAAGGGGTGGTTGTTGGATCATAGTTCCCGGTTAATCCGACCGTGGCGCGTAGCTTAATCAGATTGATAAAATCGACATGAAAAAATTGCTCTTTGCTCACATCCCAGGCTCCACCGATCGACCATAATGGCGTACGTCGGGATTTTGGATCCACACCAAACAGATTGGATTCATCAAAGCGCAAACTGCCCTGTAAAGTATACCTGTCGTCATAAGTGTAGGTACCGGTAGCAAAAAAAGAAACTTCTCTGGTATTTAAATAGCTAAACTTATCGTATTGTGTGGCGTCATAAACAGTATTAGATCCGCTTTGCCCAATTACACCATTTAGAAGTAGAATTTGGTTTATTGGCGACCACGACTGCAAATCGTCGTTATAATTGTATTTACGGTTGGTAAAGCCATTGGTTAAGTATTGCTTAACTTCTAATCCCCCACCAAAATTAACAAAGTGTTTACCTGCAAACAGGTTGGTATAATTAACCTGCGAACGCACGGAGGTATTGTCGTTTGTGGTTTCTGATAAATTCAGATAATCTCCTTTCGGCAGGTTAAAGAATGCTTTACCGTTGGCATCTAAACTGGCATATCTGTTTAAAAGTGACCTGGCCGAACTTGAATATTCATCTACCAGCTGCCTGTTGGTGGTTTTCATTTTATCGTACAAAAAATAAGTATTAAAGGTTAAACCTTTGGCCAATGTAGCTTCTATACCAATTTTCGTTCTTAAACCGAAAACACTGTAGTTATTATCTGCCAGGCTTGCATCCTGCAAAACATTTTTACCATTATCGTAGTAGCCTTTGGCCATTAAAGTGGCATTTGTGTTTTTATTAAACGAACTGTAATCATAGACATAATTACCATTTGCATCCAGCTGCATCTGATATGGTGAAAGCCCGTAAAGCTGCGATCGGATATCGGTGCCCATGTCCTGGTTGTTAAAAACTGCGTTTAAATCTGCAACAGCATGTAGCCAGGGCGTAATTTCATAATCGTTACGCATATTCACCTGTATCGCACGCGACGCGTCTCCGATAAAGTTCGATTTATTGTTATCGTAAGAACCTGAAAACCTGAAACGATAGCGCTCTGCCCCACCTGCCAACGACAGGTAATAGTTCTGGCGTACACCTATGCGGGCCAAAAGGTCTTTATTCTGCTGAAGGTTGGACAGGCCTGAAAGTGAGTCTTGTTTACGGCTTAGATCTCCGGCCGAAATCAATCCCTTTTCTTTTTGCAGGATATAATCAAAGGATGGGGAAAAACCTCCTTGTGTACCCTGAAAAAATGCAGAGCTAAAGTATCCTTTTGCGTAAATTTCGTTATCTACACTGATCATATCAGCAGAGCTGGCACGTCTGAGCACACTATAATCATCTTTTGCAGTGAAATATAAATTAGATGAAAAATCAATACTCAAAAGCCCCTTTTTACCGCGTTTTGTGGTGATTACAATTACGCCGTTGGCGGCCCTGGCACCCCATATTGCGGAAGCAGATGCGTCTTTTAATACGTCTATTTTTTCAACATCGTTAAAGTTATCGGGCAATTGGTTAACAGGAAAACCATCTACTATTATCAAAGGAGTATTGCGCTCGCTTTGGATCGCGCTTCCGCCCCTTACCTGGATATCTGACCCTATTTGTGTCCTAACGCCATTTACCGACCTAAAACCATTATATACAGAGAGGCCCGGTACTGAGCCCTCCAATATGCGATCGAGTGTTTGGCTGCTCCTGCGCTCAATATCTGCTGATGAAATTGTAGCGTAACTACCGGTTGTATTTTTCTTGGCCAGTGTTTGATAACCATTCGATACCACTGTAACTTCCTTCAGCGTATTTGCATCAACCTGTAAATTGATATCCAGTTGCGCATTGGCTGAAACATCAACCTCAGTAGTCTTGTAACCGATATAACTGATAGATAGCCTCGCGGCCGGTAAATTGGTTTTGATCCTGAAATTCCCTTTATCATCCGTTATGGCAGCATTGTTTGAACCCGTTTCACGAACAGTAATGCCGGCAACATAAATAATATGATCTCCTTCAATCAGTCCGACCTTACCTTTTATCTCAAAATCTGGTTTTTGCAAGGTAGCGCCTGAGCTGTTTTCATTTTGTTTTTTACTTACCCCGATCATATTGCCATTGGTTTTAAAAACAAAACCATAGGCCTCGCTCAAATATTCGAGAACCTCGGTTAAGGAACGCATCTTGGAAGCCATGTTAACCGTTTCTTTTTTGTCGATATTTTTAGGCGAATAAAAAAAACGAACATTAAATTCTTTTTCGAGCTTAGAAAAAGTTTCTTCTACCTGCGACTGATTAAATGCAATCTGTTTTTTTACCTGTGCAGATGCGCTTAAACAAAGCATCAGAGATAAACAGATGGTCAATAGCAATTTACTTAATGGGGTTTGACTGTGCGCCCTCCATTTTAATTTTTTAAAATTCATGAAATGTTTGGTTGGTTGTTTGGTTTTTTGGTTAATAAATAACAATATGGTTGGGATCGGTAAATTTGTAATGTTTGTTCACAGAAAAGCACAGCATTTCCATTACAGATTTAATAGAATCATGCCTAAAGGTTCCGTTAAAAGTTTCTTTGCCTACGTCGCTATCTTCCACATCAATAGCAACATTATAATAAATTTCGAGCTGTAGAAGCACTTCGTTAAGCGGCGCGTCCTTGAAAATAATTTCCTGGGCTTTCCAATTATTAAAGTTCCGGAGCGAAAATCTTTCCGTTTGAAGTAATTTGAGTCGATCGCCAAAACTTACACTTTCTTTAGGGTTTAAGGTGGCAATCAAATTCCAGAGTTTCCCCTTTCTTTTTGCAATGGTAACTTTACCTTCTTCTAATTCTACTTTGAGTTTTTTGAGTGAGTTATTGGCCGCTAATTTAAATGCGGTGCCAACAGCGGTAGTTACATAATCGTTAGTGTAAACCTTAAATGGATGTGTTTTATCTTTAGCCACCTTAAAGTAAGCCACTCCTGATAAATGCATGGAACGATCTGTTTGACCAAAAGTAGAATCGATGTATAATGCGGCATTTTTTTCAAGGATGACGAAACTACCATCCCACAAATTGATGGCTTTCCGCTGGGTAGGCCCGGCCTGATAAAAATATTTATGAGCAGAAAATCTGGCCAGACCAGTATCTTCCACCCGGTTCTGCAAGCGGTAAATTACAAAGGTTACGGCAGTGAAAACCAGTAATGCGGCAGCAGCGGGTAAAGCATACCTCCATAGGTATGTTCTCGACCTCTTTTTGTTTAGGTATTTTTTTAGCGAAGAAACGGCCTGGGGTTTCAATTTTTCAGCCAATAACAGCAGCTGCAGATTTTCGATCCGCTCTGCTGCCTCTTCCATATATTGTATTTTTTCAGGATTTTTAATGGCATAGTCCTTCCAGAAAGTGGTATGCGTTTCATTTATATTAAGACAATAATCTACGAAAGACTCGTCTTCTATAAAATCATCACTAGAATTAAACTCCATATTTGTTTGCTCTTTTTAATACAGAGAACAACACTTATGAAATTTACCACAGCCAAAGAAAGTTTTTTTCATTTATTTCTGAACGGAGTTTATGGATGCCCCTATGGAGCAAATTATAAACCGTTCTGATGCTTGTATTTTTATGGTCGGCGATCTCTTGCATAGATTTATTTTCCAGAAACCGGAGCTCTACAACCTCTCTTTGTGCCGGACTCAGCAAGAGAAGTGCTTTTTCAAGTTTAGAAAATTGCGCAGTGATCAGCTCTGCATCTAATAATTCGGAATCGTACAAATCAAATGATTTAACGAGTTCTTCTGTGGCTTGGGTTTTCTGATATTTTTTCCACTGATAAACCAGTTGCCTGCGAAAAGAGGTTAACAGATAAGCTTTTACATTTACATCAAGTGATAGTTTCGCTCTCTTCTCCCAGATATAAATAAAAAAATCCTGAAGTTGATCCTTTACAAAATCAGCTTCACCATTGAGCCATTTACAGCCCCAAACAAAAAAAATGTTATAGTAATGTTCATATAATATCACCAGCGATTTTTCGTCGCCCGCACAAAAAGACTTCCAAAGTTCAGCATCCGTGCGGTTCACATTCATTATAAAGAGTTATGGGACTGGGATTAATAATTTCTGGATTTTTGGTTAACGAGACACATTATGTACTGGTAAACACAAATATAACTATTCATTTCGAATCAGTCATTATCTTATCAGCATTACACTATTTAGGTTGGAAAAATCTTCATCCCAATCTTAAACCAATAGGCTAAACTATAAATAATTTGGCCTGAATGTTTTGATTAACAGCATAAGTTCTTCATTGCTGATCAGGTTGGGATCTTCAAATTGTCTTTTTAAAACATTAACAGGCACTTTAACCGTCCCGTTTGTGGTTCGGATAATGCAGACTTCATGATCGGCAGTGGAGGATACATAATGGCCGATTTCGGCTTCAATTTCAGATAAACGGATCAGCAGTTCGTAGTAGATGTAGAGCGGGAAATTCACCGCGCAAAGTTAACACAATAAAAAGCAAACATTTAATTATTGTTATACTAACGTTAATTAATCCGCTAATAATTAATTAACAGTCGAGTTCCTGTTAGGCCGATCAATCCAATTGAAAATTAGTATATGGTTAAAAAACATTAAACTCATTTACTCAAAAGCATACCTGATGCCTAATTGTATCAAATAGGTAGAATTAATGCTGTAATCATTCCTGAAGGTTTCGTTTAGCAACCTGCCGCCAACTGTAGCCAGTTGAAAAGATGGCATAACTGTTCCATTGGGCTGTATCTTATCCAGATTTACCGGAATAAGAATGGAACTGCTGTTTACCAGTTTTCTTAATCCCCACTGCCTGTTGAGCAGGTTACCTACATTCAATATATCGGCACTCAACTCTAAACTGTGTTTTTTATTTCTCCCCTTGAGTCCGAATGCGCTGCTGAACCTTAAATCAATCTGGTGCCGCCACGGTAAAAGTGCTCCGTTGCGTTCGGCATATTGCCCCTTTTTTGACCTGAGGTATTTATCCTGATCGATATAACTGAAAAAAGCACCACTCTGCTCCTCTGCACTATAGCTTAGGTTTCCATTAGCCGTTGAAACCGTTAGTGGAGAGAAAGTGATTTCGGAAGGGTTTTTGGGGATATAAATGAGCGATCTGTTGGTGCCATCTCCTATCAGGTCTTTCGAATAGGTGTATGAAAACCTGCCTTCTGAACTGCCCTGATAAACCAGTCCGAAATTTAAGGTTATTGTGCGGGAAACTTTTAATGGCAGGGTTACAGAAGAGACGACCCGGTTTGGTGGCACATATCCGGCATATCCCAAAGCGGGGTTATTGATCCCATTTACCGATGGCGTGGCATTAAGCGCCGATAGTGTCTGGTCGCCATCTCCATCATTGTAGTTTTTTGCCCCGCTCCTCACGTAAGATATGGATATATCCAGTCCATCTTTGAACTTCCTGCTCAAGCTGCTCATAAAAGACAGGTAATACCCGCCTGAAGAATTGGAAATCGAAACCACATTCATGGCCGAATTGCCCATTAAATCGCGTTGACCGGAAGCATTTAACGGATTGATAAATTTCTCCCTGTTTGCCCTTGGATAAACCAGCCTGTGATCCGGATATCCCGGAATATTTAACGGAACGGGATTGACAAGGTTGAGGTCGTGAAACAAGATACCGCTGATATCGTTGTTATACACCAGTTCCATTTTTCCTTGTATCCCTGCAGGAAGTGCCATATCTACACCAATACTCGACTTCCAGCTCTGCGGCATTTTAAAATCACTGGATAAAATACTGCTTACCGACGGTAGTACATCACTTCCTTTACGTACAGCCGATTGGCGGTCATCGAGATCGAAGGCTGTAGGGGTATTGGATTGACCCTGCCAGGTTTGACTGATCTGACCAACGCCTGAATATCTTGCCTGGCTGATGACCCAAACAAATGGAATCCGCCCCGTAAAAATTCCCGTTCCTGCTTTTAATACATAACTATTGTCGCCAAAAAGATAGTACTTAAAAGCTATTCTTGGCGACAGTAGCAGCGCTGGCTTAGGCAGAAAAGCAGTGTTTACCTGTTGTGCTTCTGAAAAAATAAGCTGAGATAAGGCCTTATTATCAGGAAGATGTTTGGTATAAGCCGATATATCGCCCCTAAGACCGATATTTAGCACAACCTTTGTACCCAGGTTTATCGTATGTTGTAAAAAAGCAGAAAAATTCAGGTAATCAAATGTGTAGCTGGGTGATGTTTCTTTTCCATCTGTAGCATAAGTAAGGGCGTAGTCGACTGGTTTTTTCCCACTGATAAAATCATCCCATGAGGAGAAGGTATAATAACCCGTACCAAAGGGCATATAGCTGTTACTGGTATCCATATAATCTGCCTGAAAACCAAAATCCCAGCTATTTTTCCCTGGCTTCCAATGTAGGATATCGGTTAGTGAAAGTAAGCTTACCGCTCTTTTGTTGTTCAGCGAAAAAGGCTCATAACCAAAGGAGGTAAAGGGTAGGCCATCTTTCAGGATATCCACAAATGGGAAAAGCTGACTTTCGGATGTCCGGTATTCGTTTTGATGGGTATAAGAGGCCCGCATGGTGTTGGCGAGGGTATTCGACAGTCGGTTGTTCCATTCGGCCGCAAGCGAATAAAAATTAGAACGGGTGTCGAAATTCGAGTTACTAAAAGGTAGCGCATTGATGCTCCTTCTTCCGGCGCTTGCTGCAAAGGGCGTAAGCGGACTTCTTGAGGCGTTAACCAATTCAGGTCTGTTGCTAATTAACTGGTTATAGCGGATGCTGAGGGTGTTGTTTCGTGCAATATTCCAATCCAAACGTGCAAGAACCCTGGTACTTGCTGCCGTGAAATCGTAACCTTGATATGGCCCCGTTAAGTAACCGTAACGGCTGGCCAGATACGAACGCATCGCATCGAGTTCTGTAGCAGTAGGCCGGGCAATATTAGGGGCACTACCGTAATCCTGACTGCTGGTAGCCGCGCTAAAGGTTTGCGACTGGTAAACCTCTTTTTCGCGTTCAATGCTCAAGAAATAAAAAAGACGGTTTTTGATGATGGGCCCTCCTATCTTTGAACCCAAAAGACAATAACTATTGGGTTTCTCGTCTATCAGTTGTTCTCCCACCTTGTACCCGTAACTTCTGCTGCCACGGAAATAGGAATAGGCCGCCCCTTCTGTATGGTTACTACCTGAGCGGCTCAGAATATTCAGGGCACTTCCGATAAAACCCGATTCCCAGATGGCATTATAGGGTGCATTGTTTATCGAAATCTCAGCAATGGCATCAAGCGAAATGGGCTGGGCACCGTTACCGGGAAGATTATCTCCGACACCGAAATTGTTATTAAATTCTGAACCATCGATGGTAATAAAATTCTGACGGTAATTGCCTCCGGCTATTGCCGATCCAAAAGCCTGCGGCACAAGTCTTGTAAAATCCGAAATTCCACGTTTAATGGTGGGCAATAACATTAGTTTTTGATAATCAATATTAAAAGCGCCGGCACTACCAGAAGATTTTTTCAGTGTATCCTTTTTCGCAGCACGAACCTTTACATCGGCCAACACCAAAATTTCTTCCTTCAGCACCACATCGATTACCATGGGTTCATCAAGTTTAAAATAAAGGGAAGTTTGTTGGTATTTCCCAAGTCCTATTGCACTTACAGTTAGTTGGTATGGCCCTCCGGGCATCACCCCAGGAACCTGATAACCTCCCGCAGCATTACTTGCACAACCGTACACCGTACCTGTGGCCGTATGAGTAAGGGTAATGGTCGCGCCTGAAAGTGCAGCACCCTGAGCATCTCTTACCCTGCCATACAGCGCCGTTCTTGTGGTCTGCGCAAGAACGGCGGAGGAAAATAAGGTAAATAAAATGATCAGGATGCGCATTTTTTGATTTTATACCATTTTGCCCATTAATGGGTCCGTTTTGGTCTCTTTTCCTGTTTCTACCCTTCCGGCAAATCTTTCCATAAAACCTGCTTTTCCTTTAACAATTACCTGAAAATCGTACCAGTTATGGCTTTTGCTCAGGTTTAGCATCAATGAGGCACTACTTTTTGCAGCAACTTTAACCAAACGTTTACCCGTTTTATACGCCATGTCTTCGATCATTAACTCGAGCGCTACAGCCCCTTCGTTATGCAATACAACCACTACGTTTCCATTTAATGCAGTCTTCGATAAATCTTTTTGATAAGTGCATTTTACCGTTATTGCCGGATTTTGATTGTTTCCTTTAAACTCCCTGAAAAACCCGTTTGGTCCATAAGCGCGCAAATGATATTGGCCATTGCTAAAATCCTGCACCTGCCACTCGTCCTGTATGCTGTCTCCGGCTTTTACAGTATAATCCCAAACGCTAAGCACTTCATCTTTGTAAGGGTTCATGGCATACACGGTAAAGGGTGATCCAACTGCTTTTTTACCAAATACGGTATTGCCAGCAGAAAATTCTACCTGATACTTTCCGTTTTCAAACTTTCCGTCAACATAAAGTTCGTAAGGGAGCGCACATGATGCCCTGATTCCTTTTTCCTGTTGTGGAAAATATGGAGATGTAGCATGGTCGACATTTATGGCCTTAATTTCATCAGCACTGAGTTTTCTGTAATTATCAGGCAGATCTTTGAACTTGGCCGAATAGATTTTTTCCAGAAAAGGTTTTTTCTCCAGGCCTTTTGGATAGGCTATTTTTTCGCCATTATACGGTCTGAATACCGAAGTTAAATCGCCGCAAACTGTTCTTCTCCATGGCGAAATGTTCTCTTCAATTACCTTTTTCCCATATTTTTTATCAAGAAAAGTTTCTAAAAACTGTAGCGAAGAAGTATGGTCGAACACCTCTGAACAGACGTATCCTCCCCTGGTCCATGGTGATACAATCACCATCGGCACGCGGTATCCCAGTCCGATCTGGCTTTCCCGGATATTGCTTTCTTTCATTGATGGATTGGTCTGCTGGTCTTTCGCCGCGTAATCCATTAGAGTATCCAGCCCTTTCGACACCTTTCCCGCATTTTCTTTAAAAGGATGTGGTGGTACAAATGGAGGCACATGGTCGAAATAACCATCATTCTCATCATAAGTCATAATGAAGATGGTCTTTTTCCATTGCTCGGGGTTTTTGGTCAGGATTTCCATTACCTCGCTTACAAACCACGAACCGAACCAGGGCACCCCAGGGTGATCAGAAAAGTTTGCGGGGGTCATCAACCACGAAACCGTAGGCAATTTATCTTCATCTACATCCTTTCTGAACTGATGCAAAATATCGCCTTTTGGAATGTTCAGTTCTCTCTCTACACCCTTTTCATCATATTTCATTGCAGTAAGCGAATGGAAATCCGGATCATTGACATTTACGCTGAAAGCCTTTGCATTTAAGTTTTTAGCTTTTTCCGAAAGGCCTGCATGGTTTTCCATGGTATACTCTTTTTGCTCATTTTCAGTTTTGAGCAGGAGTTTCCGCAACGCTTCAACTTTGGTACGTTCTTCTTCGCTGAGGTTTTCTTTTGATGAATCGGCAATCTGTTTTAATAGCGACTCCTTTTTTTCTTTCAGATTGGCAATGGCACCTGGATTTAAGCGCACATTGTACTGCTCAAAATATTCAATCACATTGGTACCAAAGTTGCTTAACCACGCGCTTGATTCGCCATTTAGACCAAAACCCATGGTCAGTTCGTTCTGGTAAATCTTCCACGATACACCATTTTCTTCCAGGCGTTCGGGATAGGTTTTCCAGTTTAAGGTAGGTTTATCATAATTGCTGATGTTCCATAAGTGTGCTTTTCCATCGGGCGTATTGTTTTCTCTCACGGTACCCGTCATCCAATAGTAACGGTTTGGATGGGTACCCGCTATCACAGAACAGAAATTCTGATCACACACGGTAAAGGCATCAGCAAGTGAATAATAAAATGGGAAATCCTCACGTTTGCAATAACCGATGGTTAAGGGCATATGTGCATAGGTTGGCTTATAGGCTTTTTTCACATCCAGCCATTTATCGTACTTTCCACCGTTGCGGGCATCGGTTTGGTCGGTCCAGTTGTGCGGAGTAGAGCCCATCCAGGCAATTTTTGTATCCTTGATGTTCAGGTGCCAGGGTGCATAGGTTTCGCCTTCCTTATTCGATTGCAGCCAAACTTTATTTTTATTGGGCAGATCAATGGCTCTTGGATCGTTAAAACCCCTCACGCCTTGCATCAGGCCAAAAACATGGTCAAAAGAACGGTTTTCCTGCATCAGGAAAACAACATGCTCCGCATCGTAAAAGGTACTGCCCAATGCCGGATCGATGGCCAATGCCTTTTGTATTGCCGGGGGCAATACACCGGTTAAGGCAGCGCCTCCTGATAGGAGGGCTGCCTTTTTTATAAAATCTCTACGTGAATCCATCAATTATGGTCTGTTTTTTAAAATGAATATCTGGCACCCAGCTGGATCTGATAAGGTGTTCCTGCTGCCTGGGTTACGCCAACGTTTTCGTTTACACGGTACTCATATTGTTTTTTAACCTGGTCAAATTTGGTTACTGTTAACAGGGTCTGATCACCCAGGTTATAATTTACACCCCATTTTTTGTTCAATAGGTTGGCAAAGTTGAAGGCATCAAAACTTAAGGTTAGCTTCTGGCTTTTATAGGTTTTGAACTCCTTTTGTACACGGATATCAAAAGTTCCGGAAAATGGATTGATACCGGCATTTCTGTCGGCAATTTTGCCCAGGCTTTTCAGAATATATTCTTTAGCCCTGTTGTCAGGATTGTTCAGCACCTTTTCCATCGAAGCTTTGTTGGCTGCACTGGTAAGCGGACTGTTCGGATCAAAAACAAAAGCAAGGTCGTTATCATTACCCGGACCGCCCACAAAGTCGCCGTTAATATCGGCATCCACACTCAGCGAGTAACGTGTTCCACCGATTCCCCTAAAAGTAGCCGCCATAGAAAATCCTTTCCAGGTTGGCGTACTTCCGTAAACCACCAGTTTGTTTCTGAACTGGTTATCAGAATACACCACTTGAGAAAGATCGCGTGGATCTGATTTTACCGGTCTGAAAGTTGATGTATTGGCTACGTTTCCATTATACGATGAGTTGTCTTTCGCATCGTTCAAGGTATAACTCACATTGATATAACCATCTTTAAGGTAACGGAAACTTGCATCCAGGATCATGGCTTTCTGCTCAAGGGTAGCGCCGTTGGTGAGCATTAATACCCTACCTACCTCATTTGTTTTCCTTCCCAGCACGTTATTGGTAATCCCCGAAGCAGTAATAGAGGCTGCAGGAACAAAAACACCACGATTTTCTTCGTTTGTAAGGGTGAAATATGGATTATCTACCATATTCTTGTCCAGATAAACATAATTGTTCTTCGTATAAGAATACAACAGGTTAACACCAAGCCTTAAACGGTCGCCGATAATTTTGTTGTAGCTCAAATTGGCTTTAAAAATCGAAGGCATTTTAAGGTTTGGATCGTTCAGGTTGATGGTCGAAACATAGGGTACACCTGCAATGATACCAGGTGCTGCCGAAGGATCCCTGCGGTACAAAGGAAAATCAGGTGTAGGTACCAAACTCGGTCCTGAAGCTGGTCTGGAAACATCGATAGAGGCTACTTTCGTCCCACTGTTCTGAATGTTGTTTACCTGTGCATAGTTTACCGGATAAGACGAGAATAAACCTCCACCTAAGCGGATAATATCTTTTTTCTCATTGTTGATATCCCATGTCAGCTGGAAACGTGGCTGTACTTTGCCCGCATCGGTAATCTTGCTATCGGTACGCAAACCAAGCGTACGCTCTACAACAGGGTTATAATCTGCCTGGGTAAGGAAACTGGTTACATCGTAACGCACCCCGAACATCGCATTGATGTCTTTTGCCAGATCAAACTCAACCTGTCCGAAAAGCGAAAGATTTAGAATATATTGCTGCACTGAGGGAATACCGTTGATCGGTGCCTCTCTTGCATACCTCGATGCATTCAGGTTATTGAAATCGGATAAACTGTTGAAGATAAACCTACCGTTCTGTTCACTCGAAATGTAAGTATCCATATAGGTCAATGTATTATCGGTACCGAAGGTAAACTTGTATTGATCCAGGTTATAGTATGAAGTATTGATCAACTGGAACTGGTTTTCAAGATTGTTTTCAGGAAAGAAACGCTGACCACCAAGCTGAACGGTTTTGTTTCCAAGCGTACCATTTGGCAATGTAGAACGGACCGTTACAATTGCCCTTGGGATATTTGCTGAAGGAAGTTCGCTATTCGGCACATAATCGCGGCTTGCCGTTTGGTACTGTAACTTAAACTCATTTAAAAAGGATGGGCTAAGCTGAGAGCGCAACGATACGAGTGTGCTGTTTTCGCTCGATTTAAAATCTCCCCAAACCTCAAAAAGACTGATATTAGAGTTATCGCTATTGCTTATCGGGTTTAACCAGTCGCTATAATTGTTTCTGATGGTTAACCTGTGTTTATCATTGATCTGCCAGTCGATCCTTGCAAAAAAGGTGTTGGCAAGTGTTTTCCTTTTGAATTCGCCCACTTGCGGACCGTTTCCAAGACCATATTTGGCCCTTCCGATATTGATTACACTGTCTAATGCACCTTTACTGATGCCTAAGCTAACTGCATCGGCATCTTCCCTGATATCGGCAATAAAAAATGGCATACTTTCATCCTGGCGGTCTAATGCCGTGAAAAAATGTAATTTATCTTTAATGATCGGTCCACCAAGGCTAAAGCCATATTGATTGGTGGTGAATTTCTGTTGACGTTTATTTCCCCTGATGTCGTAAGGACTTGCCAGAAAGTCTGAGCGGTAATAATCGAATACGGATCCGGTAAGGGTATTGGTTCCCGATTTGGTTACAGCCGAAACTGTACCTCCGCCTTCACGGCCCCTGCTTACATCGTACACATTGGCGGCTACCTCAAATTCTCTGATCGCCTCGAGCGATAAGGAATAAGGTCCGCTTCCGATTGCACCTGATGTGAGGTTGTTTCTTGCACTCGCTCCATCAATCAGGTAATTGGTAGAAGAAGCCCTTTGCCCCGAAATATTGGTTCCATTGGTGGTTGGTGCCAATGCAGATAGGTTATTGAAGTTCCTGTTCTGTGTAGGCAGCTGCTGAATGTTCTGGGCCGTAATTGCCGTACTCGATCCAAGCCTGTCGATACGTTTGGTGAGTGAATTTGCACTTACGTTTACTTCGCTCAACTGGGTATTGGATTCGCTCATGCGGAAATCAGCAACAATATTATCACCCTGGTTTAAGGCCAGATCTGATTTGCTCTGTTTAGGATAGCCGATATAACTTACGGTAACACTATAAGGCTTGCCCAGCGGCAATTGAATAAGGGCGTAAGCACCTTCTTTATTGGTGGAAGTTACTGTTCTAAAACCTGTAGACTCATTGCGCACCACTACAGAGGCTCCTGGGACGGCAATTCCCTTTTCATCAGTCACCTTTCCCCTGATCGAGGCATCGGTAGATTGGGCATAAGTACGGGCGCTAAAGGCCAGTAACAACAGACAGATTAGTGGCAATTGTGCCAAAAACAAAATTTTTCTCTTGGAAAGGTTAATAAAATGGTAATAATGTCGCATATTTATTTGCTTAATTGATTTTTCGGAATTGATTAAAACGCGGTAGTGCTGCTTCAGTACTATCGTACCCCCGGGTTCCTATGGCTGTAGGAATCCGGTTCTTTTTTAAAGGCTATGTCATTTTGCTGGATTGATGATTAATGAATGATCGGTTAATTGATAGTTCATCCCCGTTTTAATGGCCAGGTAAGCAAGTACCTGCCGGAGATCTGAATATTTTAACGAAAGGTTATATTTGCTGAGCTTACTGCCATCGGTTTTTACTTCCACCTTAATATTGTACTGTCGGGAAAGCACCTGACCAATCTGCACCAGATCCATCTGATCGATATAGGTAGAGCGGTCGGTCCGCCAATCGGCATACCTGGCAGTGGGTTCATCCACTATGCTGGTTTGATGGTTTTCGCTACTGTAACTCAACACCTGATTTTTGATGAGTTTTTCGCCAAGAACAAGTATATGTTTGCCTTCTCTTTTTTCTACCCGCACCTTCCCTGTTCTAACTGCAACCTGATAACCCCTACGTTCGGGATAAGCGTTGATATTGAAAGAAGTTCCCAATACCGTTGTGGTATACAAACCCGTAACAATGCTGAACGGACGTAACGTATCTCGCTTTACTTCGAAAAAAGCTTCGCCATGATCGAGCATCACGTTTCGTTTTGCAGCGCCTTTAAAGTTATGGGGTATGCGAACGATAGTGCTGGCATTCATGTATACGGCGGTACCATCGGGCAATACAATCTTTTTGATTTCGCCATTGCCCGTGGTAAATGTATCATAAACCAGCTCCTGTGTAGAGAATTGATTAACCTTACTTTTTAACATGAAAAAGGAGGCAAAGCCTATTACGACAACAATAGATGCTGCAATGGCCCAATAGGTTTTATTTACTTTGGGTTTTTGTACCTGTTTTGCTATTTTGGAGGTGACCTGGGAGAAAAGCTCATCTCCCATTTCTGGTCTGATCTGTGTTTGTTGATCAGTACTCTCCTTTTCTTTTGAGGCAAACCACCCATCAATGATTTTTTTATTTCCATCATCGGCTGTACCCGATTGATAGTCGGACAGCTGTTTGGAAAGGAATTTTCGTGCTTTGGATTTCATTCATCCATAAAGCGTGCGAAAGCTTAAAAAGTACTTTAAGCGAATATTAAGCTTATGTTAACTTTACACGTTGCCGTAAACGCTTCAGTGCTTCGGAGATATTGTTCTTTACTGTTTGTTCTGAAAGGCGGAGTTCGCTGGCAATCTCGCGGATAGATTTTTCTTCGTGCCGGCTCAGCTCAAAGCATAATTTCATGTTAAGGGGCATGTTTACGATTTCAGAATCGATAACGGTTTGCAGTTCCCGACTGATCATCACCTCCTCTACCGTATCATAATACTGCAGATCATTGATCAGAAGTTCAGCGCCTTCAAGGCGTACCTTATTCTTTCTGAACTGATCGATCACATCATTGCGTGCAATCTTGATCAGATAAGGCCATAGCGAATCAGCAATGATCAAAGTGTTTCTTTTGTTCCAGAAGGTGATAAAGGTGTTCTGAAGGATGTCTTTGGTGTGATCTTCATCGCCTACCAGATTCATCACTACTGAATAGAGCCGTTTCCAGTAAACATCGAAAACATTTTTAAATGCTTCGTCATCACCAGACTGGATGGCCTTTAAAAGCTCAATGTCAGATTTGTTGCCCATATCGATTAATGGCTCAAAACTAGCCAATCGATTATTAAGCCACTGTTAAGCTTATCTGAACAACATGTTTGTTACGCCAGGCGAAGAAATGCCTTATCTTATTGTGTTTGAGATATACAGATCGGTTTTTGATGTAACCGATCTGAAACTCATTAAATTTGCCCAAAACTATTTCCCAAATTCAAGTACCCTGAAAGTTCCGGAAACTCTTTTTGGACGTTGTGCAGCGTCAGTATTTTTTTCGAATGTTGCGGTTGGCAGAAAGATATGATGCGTTACTGTATCGAGGGTTATTGTTCTGGCACCTGCTTCTGATTTAATTGTTTCCTGAACAATAAACTGATCAGCCGAAACTTCTTTAACCGCAGTAATGGTACCTTCTCCGTTAGCGCTGTACGCCATTTTGGTAACGGGATCGAATACCACACCATCTGATCCATCTCCGATCGGCAATGTTGCAATATGCTTCCCTGTTTTGGCATCAAGCACAATCATCACTTTGTTTGCACAAACCGTAAAAAGTCTCGAAGTAACGCGGTCTATAACCAAACCTGAAGGTTCTTCGCCACCTTTCAATTTATACCTCGAAAGCACTTTATAGGTATTGATGTCGAAGCGAACAATTTCGCCAGTATCTTCAATATTCACGTAAATGCTGCCCTTCCCGTCAGAAACACCCGCTTCGGGTTTTCCGCCAAGGGCAATTGTTGAAAGTACCTTATCGGTTGCCGGATCGATAATGCTTGCATCGCTGCTCTTCCCGTTAAAAACAATTACTTTTTTCGAAAAATCGTCGTAAAAGGCTGCATCGGGATTTTGTCCCACTTTTACTGTGGCCCTAACCATCAAGTTTTTAAGGTCGAACACCGTACAGGTACCAGCCTTGCCATTGGTGCTATAACCTTTGCCAAATGGATTGGCGATCACGATGCCATGCACACCGAGGGTATTGTGGATTACCCCTACCGAATCGCCGCTATTTTTGTTGAGAACATTTACCTGGTTACCATGCGAAACATATAGGTTATTATTCTTTTGATCAATAGTGAGATAATCCCAACCACCATCGCTCTGGATTTTGTGGCTTGCCAATAAATGTACTCCTGTTTTCTGCTGTGCAGAAGCTGAGATGATCGTAACCAAAAACAAGGCTACACTGAAGAATATTTTTTTCATTTTATTTTTTTATATAATTAAAGGATCAGCATCAAATTTTAACTATGCTAACGCATTTCACTCTTCTTTTTGGCTGTACAACCTGCTGATTAAACTGGGTAGCGCAATCAGCAAAAGCGGCAGTGCAACAATAAAACCACCGATAACCGCAATGGCCAGTGGCTGGTGCAACTGTGCTCCTGCGCCTATACCAAGTGCCAAAGGCATTAAGGCTATAATTGCCCCTAAAGCGGTCATTAATTTTGGTCTTAATCTTGTCGAAATGGCAAAAGTGATGGCATCGGTTACATTTTTTTCATTCAGCGATTCTTTAAACTGTAAGAAGGTAAATACAGCATTCTCTCCAATGATGCCCACAATCATGATCAGGCCGGTATAACTGCCCACATTTAAAGGTGTACCGGTAAGCAGTAGGGCAAGATAACTTCCCGAAATGCCCAATACCGAAATCAGAAGGATCAGAAAGGCAATCTTAAAGTCCCGGAAAAGGAACAGGATTACACTGAACACCAATAAACTCGAAGCAATTAAAATGGTTAACAGCTCAGAAAACGACTGCTGCTGTTCTTTATACGCTCCACCATATTCGATGTGGTAACCCAATGGCAGGTTTACCTTTGAACCTACCGCCGATTGGATATCTTTCATCACACTTCCAAGATCCCTGTTATCCAGTCTTGCGGTAATGGCTCCAATAGTCTGCAGGTTTTCACGTTCTACCTCGGCATTACCCGATTGCAGATCGACTTTCGCTAAATTCTGGATGGGCACAGCTGTTCCGTTAGGAAGAAAGATTTTAAGTGCTGAAATATCTGATACACCAAAAGTCCGGCTTCCCGGATACACCATTCGGATGGGCGAAAGCTGCTGTTTATCATACAGATCGCCAATTACATTGCCCTGCATTGCGGTTTGCACTTGTGCCTGAAAGGAAAGCGGAGTAATGCCGTATTGGGCCAGCATGGCAAAGTCAGGCTGAATATTAACTGTTGGACCTGATAAGATAATCCCATCGAATACATCAGCTGTGCCACTTACCTTCGAAACCAGCTCAGCAACCTGTTTAGATAATACCTGCAATTTCTGCTGGTCGTTACCAAAAATCTTCACTTCAACCGGTTGTGTTGAGCTCATTAAATCGCCAAGCATATCGCCGATTACCTGACCAAAATCGACAACCAATGCAGGTTGGGTATGCTCAATATGTGTCCTGATCTCCGAAATTACCTCATCGGTAGTTTTTTTACGGTTCGGTTTCAACTGGATCAGGTAATCTCCGGTATTGGGCTCGGTGATAAAAAAGCCCATCTGTGTACCCGTTCTCCTTGAATAGGCCTGTACATCTGGAATTTTGACAATTTCTTTCTCCACTTCTTTCAACATCCTGTCGGTTTCTTCGAGCGATGTTCCCGGAGGAGAGGCATAATCGAGTACAATACTGCCTTCGTCCATTTCGGGTAAAAATCCGGTTTGAAGTCTTGGGAATACCAGAACAATTGATGCGATCAGTAAGAGGATAAACCCATAAGAAATATACGGGCGCTTGATAAAAAAACGCACCCAGTTCTGCGATTTTACCTCATGCACGATAGCTCCTTTACCAGATGCATTGTTGTGTGCATTTTTGGTAAGCAACAGGTAGATTACCGGCAAACCGATCCAGGTTACAAAAAACGAACATACCAGCGTAATGATCATGGTGTTGGTCATTACCTGAAAATACGATCCCGCCACTCCTGTCATGAGTACAAAAGGCACAAAAATAACGATGGTACTGATGGATGAGCCGAGCATGGCCGGAAACAGATAACCCATGGCCTTGCTGATTAAAGGTGCCGTCGGCCTATCGGGATGCTCTTCGTGTGTACGGTGTATCTGCTCTACCACCACAATCGCATCATCGATAATCAGTCCGATGGCTGCTGCAATGGCACCAAGTGTCATGATGTTTAACGAATAACCAATAAAATAGAGCACAATTACGGTTAGACAGAGCGTAACGGGAATGGTAATGAGTATGGTAACACTCGCCTTTAGCGAACGTAAAAAAATAATGGCCACAATAATGGCCAGCGCCAGTCCGATCCATAAACTATCACGCACACTTTTAACCGATTCGTTAACGAAATCGGCCTGTACATAATAAGGTTTAATGCTTACCCCTGCCGGAAGAATATTTTTAAGCTGCGCAACCTTGGCCGTCATCTCGGCAGAAAGATCAACCAGGTTTGCATTTGGCTGTTTAATTACGGCGATCAATATCCCATCTTTTCCATTTGCATTGATGCGGGTATATTCTACACTCTGCTGGATGTTTACTTTGGCCACATCTACTATGCGTACCGTGCGGTTTCCCTTTCTGGCCAGCACCAGTTCTTCCAGATCGCTTTTGGTTTTTACCGTGGCATCGGTTACCGAGAGATAAAGAAAATTGTTATCGGAAAGATAACCGTTGGATTTGATAAAATTGGTCTGCGAAAGCGCTGTCGAAATCTGATCTGGAGAAATGCCTAGCGACTGCATTTTCTGTACATCAAGTTCCAGCCAGTATTCTTTGGTTTTACCACCAATTACGCGGATTTCGGAAACACCATCCACCTGTGAGAGAAAAGGTTTAACGGTATAAGTAGCTATTTTTTTAAGCTCGGCGGGTGAGAAATTATGGCTTTCTAAACTATATCCGCTTACCGGGAGTATAGAGGGATTCATTTTCTCGACCGAGATATTTACACCGGCAGGCAAGGTTGCAGAGATTTTGGCAATCTGCGATTCGATGCGTTGCTGGCTCAGATCAATATCGGCACCAGGGTTCATAAAAGCAGAAAGCTCACAACTGCCCCGGCTAGTGGTGCTTCTTACCAGTTGCAGATCAGGCACTTGTTTTACCGCATTTTCCAATGGACGCGTTACGGTAACCACCATTTTATCAACCGGCTGAAGTTCTGCATCGGCAATAATCTTGATCTTTGGAAAGGTAATCTCCGGAAAAAGACCTGTTTTAAGCTGCTGGAAAGAGTAAATGCCACCAATTAAGATAATGATCAGTACTGCCAGAATGGGATTTTTGTGGGAAATAAAGAATCTATTCATGGCTATTTCTGTATTTTAACCCTGGCAGTATCGGCAATACCGTAGTTTCCTGTTTTGATAATGCGGTCGGTTTTTGCAAATCTGGGCTCCACTACCTCAATTAAGGAACTGCTTTCGATCCCCTTTTTCACATTCACTTTAACCGCTGTCGAATCATTGATCATTTTCATCACCCAAAATTCGTCCTCTGTTTCGTTTGACAATACGGCCGATTTAGGCAATACCTGTGCGTTCGCATGACTCAGTTTGCTCAACCTCACTTTGGCAATAAGCCCTTGTGGTATATCTTTGCTTGTGGGTATCTTGATGATGTAACGTTGCGTTTGGGCAAGTGAATCGACTGAGGGCATGGTTCCTGAAACCGATCCTGCCAGTTTTGTGCCATCCGGTAAAAGCACATCGATTGTTTTATGCTGTGCAATAATCTGATTCAGTTCGTAAGGCAGATCAAGTAGAAAAACGAGGCTATTCCGGTTACTGATGGTGGCCAATGCCTCTCCATCCTGCACATAATCGCCGTTTTGGTGATTCACTTGTACAATGGTTCCAGCCTGGCCCGAACGGATATTGGACACACCTGAGAATTTAAAACCCGGGTCGAGTTTGTTTACGGTATTGCCAATGGAACGGGCTTCTTTGGTAATCAGCGTAAACAGCAAAGTTCCATTGCCCACCTGCTCACCTGTTTTTGCAACCGTTCGCTCTACATAACCATTGATATTGGCCTTTACAAAACTTTTTTCGAGATAAGCCGATACGGCAGAAAGTTCTACATATTCGGAAAGCGAGCTGTCTTTAGTGGTGGTTACCTGTACTGGCGTAACCGGAGCTGGAGCATCGGTTTCTGTCTCGGGATGTGTGCTGTGACATTCTGAAAAGCAGAAAATTACAGCGATGGCACCAAGGGTTAGTGTTAAATATTTTTGCATGGCTATCTGTTCCAGTAGTTATATTGGTTGATCAGTTTCAGTCGGTTGATATTGGTCTGCCGCAATAAATTTTGTGCAGAAAGGTAATTGTTAATGGCAATAATAAAATCAGACACCTTTAAATCGCCGGTATGGAGCAATTTACTATCCACATCAATCAGTCCTTTGCTAAAACGGATCTGCTCGTTAATCTTTCCAAAAAGGGCATCGGTTTGTGTAATCTGCTGACGGATCAGGTTAATCTGCTGCGTTTGCTGACGGGTGAAAAAATCCCTGTAACCTGATACCGTATTGGATGAAAGCGCCAGTTTATCGTACTGCATCTTCCTTTGGTGGCCATCGTATATCGGAATTGAAAAGGTAAAACCAAGGCTTGCGCCAAAGTTTTTATAGGGCTGAAGCATCAGTGAGGAGTTATAACCACCATTGGCATAAACACCGAGTTTCGGTTGATAGTTCAGGTCGATTCCGTTTTTCAGATTGGCATTTTTCAGGCTATCCAATTCGAAACGTTTGGTAAAGAAACTTTTGTCGCCTGCAAAAGCTTCGCTTTGTAGCTTGGGCTCTGCAAGTCTTACCTCTGTGGTATCGGCTATGCCAGCGAGATAATTGAGTGTTGCATAATCATTTTTAAACTGTAGTTCGGCCTGTTTTAGGTTAAGCTGTTGTTGCTGGAGCGTAACCAGAAAAGTAAGGTATTCTGATTGTTTATAAATATTGCTGCGTGTGAGGGTTTTTAAAAGCTTTTCTTCCCGATCCAAAAGCGTAACCACTTCACGGTTAAAATCAACCTGCTGCTGACTGGCAAAGGCAGTGATATACTGATCGATAATCGACCTGTTCAGGTCGAATAACGAAAGTTGCCAGGCGTACTTTACCGAATCGCTCTGAATTTTAATGCCCTCAAGCTGGTTATTGATCCGTTTTTTATTTAACAGATCATAATTTACATTCAGCAGGGCTTCCAGTGCCTGGCCGTTGGTGAGTACCTCATCGTAACCATAACCGCGTATCACCGGCGCATATAAACCAGTACCAGTGCCTGTTACCTGTGGTTTTGCAGTTGCACGCACGATAAGACTATCAATGCCCGCCGTTTTACGCTGGTTTTCAAAATCCTTCAGCACCGGACTGGAAGATTTAGCCTGCCCCAAATAATAATCCAGGTTTTTTATTGGCCCTTGTGCCCTCACCATGGTTCCTGAAACAATCAGCAAAACGATAAAGAGCTGTTTATAGATGAGGTTCATTTTATTGTTTTAATCTTTCTGATTCGAATTTCAATTGTTGTATAAGCTAAGTTAATACCCAATTATGAAGGAATTCTGTAGTTATCTTTTTAGGGGCATATCAATGACACAGTTTATTGAACAGACCCCTTCTGGCGCAAGTCTTGGCGGGTTAGCCAATGTGTGCAGGACTTGTGCCTAAAATATATTAGAAAAGGCTGTATCATAATTGTAAATTTGTCATCCTGAGCTTGTCGAAGGACTTATTTAATACCTATTAAAGTGTTTCGCTTACTAGCGCAAGTCTTACCGGTTAGGACAATGAGGGCTGGCCTGACTTGTGCTTTAAAGTTTTTTAAAAAAAATTAATGTATTGATTTAACGACAGCACAAGTCGAGGCCTTTGCTTGGGTCTGGGCGCTAAGACTTGCGCTAGTGGTGGAATACAATCAAAATGGTAAAATAGAATAATATGAATGGTGTTTTAATTGGTTTTTTAATGTTGTTATTTAATTTTAGTATTAAGGCACAGACCAATGATGACTCCTTGCGGGTATTAAAACTGAATCTCAATGATGTAAGGATTGAAGCCATATTAAATAAGCTAAATGTAGCGGTTGAGGAAGGAGACGGAAAATCTGAAAAATTTTTTGTCATTAGGTCGAAAAAATTTATTAACTATTATGAATTAAGGTTTTCCGTTCTCCACAAGAATGATTTCGATTGGTTTCTCCTTAATAAGAAAGATAAATTACAGGGATATTTCTTATATAAGAAGGTAAACGTTTTAGTCTTTGGAGACATTAATAATATGTTCAAGTTATCTGACCATTTTAAACCTTTTAATTTTATTAAGCTCCAGCCAAATCGGGACGAAGTGTTCGGTGACAAGGAACCCCCAATAATTTTTGAACCCTTAATTTGGATATATATTATAAAAAACAAAAAAATAAAGTTTCTTAGTAAAGGAAGATATTATTTATTAAGGTAGCAAGTATGATTACGGCGCTAGGTTCTGTGATCTGCTGATTGGGCGGTGGAATATAGCGGATTCCCTTTCTGGCGCAATTCTTAGAGGGTTGGCCAATGTGACGAAGGACTTGTGCCTAAAATATATTAAACTAGAAGTCCAACAACGTAAAATTGTTAGGCTTTATTAATTGTGTACTGATCCAGGTTTGATTAATATCTTGCAATGAAGAATCCATAACGTGATCCACACTAAGGCAGGTCTTATTGTTAGTGGTAACAAGTGGATGATATGTGCTTTAAAGTTTTTTTTTAAAAAAATTAATGTATTGATTTAACGTAAGCACAAGTCGAGGCCTTTGCTTGGGCCTGGGCGTTAAGACTTGCGCGAGTGGTGGATTGAAACTGGAATACCTTTATATCAACAATAACAATATTATATAATATTTTAAATGAAGAAAAACTGCATTATCTTATTTAGTCTTATTTTTTTGATTTCTTCTTGTATTTTAGACGAATGGGATAGGAGATTCATAATAATTAACCATTCAAACGCTAGAATTTATGTAGATTATAGTCTGGATACAGTTCCAGTTTATCCTAGTAAGAATTATACCCAAAAAATCTTTGATACTTCCATTGTCAAAGGAGACTCTACCTTTTTAACTGCAGGTAAACCAACGTGGCCAAAATTTATAGAGCATAGCAAATATAAAAAGATAACCCTTTTTATATTTGATGCGGATTTATTGAGTGAGAAGATAAATCTTGATTCTCTTATAGATAAAAAACAATATAAGAGTCTGATTTTTAACGGAGAACAGTTGGAGAAATTAAATTGGCATGTAACAATCGAAGATTAACTTATATATTCTATCCCTCATCGTCCTCATTTGTAACGAGGATGAGTTAGAAAAGTGATTCTATCCCCTTCTGGCGCAAGTCATACCAGGTTGGCCAATGTCGTGGTGGACTTGTGCCTTAATATATTAAACTAGAAGCCTAATAACATAAAATTGTTAGGCTTTCTTAATTCTGTACCAATCCAGGTTAAATTAATATCTTGCAAAGAAAAGTTCATAAAGTAATCCACACCAAGGCATGTCTTATTCTTAAAGGTGGCAGGTGGATGATTTGTGCTTTAAAGTTTTTTAAAAAATTAATGCATTGATTTAACGAAAGCACAAGTCGAGGCCTTTGCTGGGGCCGTGACACTGAGACTTGCGCTAGTGGTGGTTAGAATGGGTAACTATATTGATCCATAAACAAGAGTTGTTACTTCAACGACAAATGGCATTGTAATAACTAGCAAAACAGGAGCTCATATCGTTCCTGCGAAACCTTCAAATTAAATAATAATATGGTAGAAGCAAATTTAAATTCGTTATTGAAATTATCAATTCAAAGAGCTTTGTTAGGTGAAATATATCCTGAAATAAGAGCCGTTTCATTTGATAATGATGGGGTTAAAAAGTTAAAAATTGTTTACCACTTGGATAGAAAACCAATCGATATAGATTATGAAAGTTTAAGTATTGTGTCGGCGGAAATACTAGCAGATGTAGATTTTGAAGAAATTGAGGAAGTTTGTGAATATACGGAAGTGCCTTTTTCCGATATAAAAATTGATAATATAGTTTATTTAAGGAAAGAATAATTCTTGCAAGTTCCTTGTAGGTTTATGCCTTTCGAAATACAGCTAAAATAAGTTTTACTTAGTAGAATCTTATTTTAAGTACAAGTTAGGCCATGGCAAAGGCAATAAGCGCTCAAACTTGCGCCTTAGTGTGAGCTGTTTTTGAGAAATAAGTGCATTAAAATAAAACGCGGATGTGATAATATAAAAAGCACAGGCAATATTATAAAACCAGAACGCATTAAAATAAAACCAGAACGCATCAAAATAAAACACGAACGCATCAAAATAAAACACGAATACATAAAAATAAAACCAGAACGCATAAAAATAAAACAAGAACGCATCAAAATAAAACCAGAACGCATCAAAATAAAACCGGAACGCATCAAAATAAAACCGGAACGCATCAAAATAAAACCGGAACGCATCAAAATAAAATACGAATGCGATAATATACCTCCTATTGTTCTTTTTGTTGTTTTAAAGCAATTAGAACCTTCCCGAAAGCATTAATCCGGTGCTGCCGGGCTGGTGAAAAGGCATCAAAGTAAAATTACCTTCTTTCTTTGTGGTAAACAGGCTTTTCATGTAAGGATAAATCAGGTAAGCAATCTTAGTTGATGCTATACCAAAACCAGCTCCCGCCACTACATCGCTAAACCAGTGTTTGTTGTTGTACATCCTTAGGGTTCCTGTTGCAGTAGCCACAAAATAGCCCGCATAACCGATCCACGGATTCACATCTTTGTATTCCTGATGCAGAAATTCTGCCGCCATAAAAGCCGAAGCGGTATGGCCAGATGGAAATGAGTTGGTACCTGATGCGTCGGGCCGCATTCTGCCCACGCCCTGTTTCACAAAATGGGTAGAAACGCCCATAATCGCTGCAGAGGTAACATATAACATGGAGGCATCGAACAGGTTGTGTTTACCTTTAATACCTGAAAGATTTAATGCATAAACCGCAGCAGCCGGAGCCAGCTGTAAATAATCATCAACATGGGCGGCAAACAGCGGATGGTCTTCCTGCAATTCGGCTTTGGTGCTCACATCAAGTTGTTTGAGTGCGCCATGATCGTAAACCGCCGCAAAACCATAACCAATTAGTACTGCAGGTGCAATAAAGGTAAGCGGCCTGAATTTCATTTTGGGCACCGGGTTTCCGGCATACCATCTTCCAGCAGTATCAACCGGAAGGCTTGCAGTAGAATCGATCAGCTGTGCCGAACAAATCGCGATCGTATTGATAAAAATCAGGATAAAAAGGGATACGCTACGCATGGTCTATAGTCTTAATTTTAATCAAAACTATTAGTCAATTATGGAGGAATTCTGTAGTTATCCTCCTTAGCCTAAATAAATTGAAAAAAAATGAAGTTTATCGGTATGGGTATATTCAATGCTGAATCCGTAGAGGTTACAGATCTGTTTGCTGATGGCCAGGCCCAGCCCCAACCCTTCTGAAGCTGTCGACTTTGAAAAACGGTCGAACATACGGTTTTGGATATTCAGAATTTTTCCGGTATTGGAAACGGTAAGTTTTTCACTGGTCAATTCAATTAATATCTTTCCGCCGTTTATATTGTGCCTTACCGCATTGCTGAAAAGATTGTTCAACAGGATATCGGCCAGGTAACGGCTCATGGTTACTTTCCGCTCCGATAATTTTACCGTTACACTTAATCCATCACGTTCAAACAGTTCCTGAAACTGACGGATTTTTGCTTTGATCATTTCTTCAAGATCGATTTCCTCAGTATCCGAAATCAGGTTATTTTCGATCTTCGCCAAAAGCAATAGCGATTGGTGCAGCCTCGAAAGCCTGCCTGTGGCCTGATAGATATCTTGTAGCAATGCGCCCTGCTGATCGGTGAAGGACTCTGTTTGCAAGAGCGTATCCAGTTTAGAATTGATCACCGCTAAAGGGGTCATCATTTCGTGTGAGGCGTTATCGGTAAAACTCTTCAATTCTTTGTAGTCTTGTTTCACTTTCTCGGCCATGGCATTTACCGATTTATTGAGTTCGTTAAATTCGTCAATCCGTGTGGGCTCCTCTTTGATGTTATCCATACGGGTTACCTCAAAAGCCTTCATCCGGTTAAGTACTACATAAAAGGGCTTCCAAAGCCTGTTCAGTACAAAACGGTTGATCAGCAATAACGAAAAAAGCAGTAACATGGTAATGCCCAGGGTAATTAAGAGGATAATCCGTACAAGGTCTTCTGATTCGACACGCGATTTGGTAATGGTCACTACCACCGTTTTTCCGTTTAGATTAACGGTGGTGATCAGGCTTCTCCCCGGCTCCTGTTCCTGTTCTTTGGGATTAAAATAAGTGGTGAAGTTAAATTCGCGCACATCGGTCGTATCGCCCTTCGGGCTGCTGTAAGCAACCTGCTGGTCGAGATAAGTTGCAGGGAGCGGAAGCTTATTGTAGGTATTGGTGTATTGCCTGATCTCGTTTTCCTCAACCGCAAGGTCTTTATCGAGTTTGTTCGTCAGAATGAGGTGGATCACCAGGTAATAGATAATTCCGGTAATAATCAGCACGATAATGGAGGTGATGATGTTTACCCTGTTGTAACGGGTAGAGAGTTTCATTGGCTGCTGAATTTATAACCGATACCATAAACAGAACGCAGGTAATCTTTTGCACCAGCCTCACTAAGCTTCTTTTTTAAATTTTTAACATGGGTATAAATGAAGTCGAAATCATCAGAAAGATCCATCTCATCGCCCCAAAGGTGCTCGGCCATGGCGTTTTTGGTGACCACCTTATTCTTGTTGGAAAAAAAATACACCAGGAGATCGAACTCCTTTTTGGTTAATACAACAGGTTGCTCATTTACGGTGGTTTTCATTGCGGCTACATCAACCTTGATTTCGTTGAAAATAATCAGATTATTCCCTTCAAAATTTTTCCGTCTTACTATGGCACTTACCCTGGCTTTTAGCTCCGAAAGGTGGAAAGGTTTTACCAGATAATCATCGGCACCAAGATCAAGGCCGGCCAAACGGTCATCCAGCGAGTGCCTGGCCGAAATAATCAATACCCCATCTTTTTTGTTGGTATTTTTCAGTTGGGTCAATAACTCCAGTCCTTCACCATCAGGCAGCCCGAGGTCTAACAAAATGCAGTCGTAATGGTAAAGCGATATTTTTTCGGATGCCGAAGCAAAGTTGGTTGCCAACTCACAGATATTGCCCTCGCCCGTAAAATAGGAAAGAATACTCTCATAGAGTGCCTGCTCATCTTCAACAACCAAAATTTTCATAGTGTAAATTATTAAATTATGCCGGGATTTGAAAGTAAAGCTTAGGTGATACGGCTCATCAGTTTTTGAATATTCAGCATTTTCTTTTCCTGCAAAGTCTTTTTGCCATAAGCGGTAAAGTACTCGTGCCGCCTGAGCATTTCCAGGTTCAGTGTATCCCAGGTCATGTTGTTATATACAATACCCAGATTTTCTTCCCATTCTGCTTTTAGTTTTTCGGCATAACGCTGATAATCGTTTAAAGAAAAATGATAGAAATCGGCATCGCAGATCACCATTTCTAGTTCATTTTTGGGGTATTGTGGAAAACGCGTGGCCATAATGCATCCGCGTACCAGTGTTATTCTTTCCTGATCAAAACCATTTTCTAAAAGAAACTCCGCAGCAATAGCTGCACTGGCCTCTTCATGTCCGATATATTTTTCGGTATAACCCAAATCGTGTAAAAACGCAGCAAGAACCACTACCAGGTGGTCTTCTTTCGAAAGCCCGGCATGGCTACCGATCACTTGTACCCCTTCTACCACCAGTAAGGTATGCTCCAGGTTATGAAAATACATTTTTTGCGAAAGCCTGTTTTTTAAACGGTCTTCCACAAACGAGGCTACCTTAATTAATAATTGATCGACTATATTATGCATTTAGATTAAGTTAATCTAACGCAATAATAAAAATCAATTCTGGAGAAAATCTGTAGTGGGCATAATTATACTTTACACAAACAAAAGTTTTCGCGGTTATTACCAGGCTGATCAGAAATTACCAGATAGCGCTATATTTTTCTAAAGACTTATTTGCACATCAGTGGTTTCGGCTAAATCAAAAGCAGATTTGGATAAACCCTGTTGATTGAAGCTGTTGATATTTGTATCAACAAAAGAAAATCAATTATGCGCATATTTGTTACAGGAGCCACAGGCTTCGTTGGTACTGCCATTGTGCAGGAATTAATCAATAATGGTCATCAGGTATTGGGTTTGGCCCGTTCGGATGCATCCGCTCAAAAATTACTTACTGCCGGTGCAGAAGTTCACCGCGGCGACCTGGAAGATCTTGACAGTTTGCGAAGCGGTGCAGCAGCTGCAGATGGTGTAATCCATGCCGGCTTTATCCACGATTTTACCCGGTTTGCAGAAGTGTGCAAGGTGGATCAACAAGCCATTGAAACCATTGGTGAGGTGCTTTCAGGTACTAACCGTCCTTTCATTGTTACCTCGGGTACAGCACTGGTAAGTCCAGGCAAACTGGCTACAGAAGATATCACCCCTCCTGTTAACCCGGCATGGCCAAGGGCTTCGGAACAAGCTGCTGATGCGGTAGCCGCACTAGGTGTACGCACGGCTGCGATCCGGTTATCTCCATCGGTACATGGTAAAGATGATTTACATGGATTTATCCCCATATTGGTTAACATCGCCCGCGAAAAAGGAGTTTCTGCCTATATCGGCGAGGGATTAAACCGCTGGAACGCGGTACACCGCCTGGATGCTGCGCTTTTATTCCGCTTGGCTTTAGAAAATAATACTCCTGGAACCCGCTTTCATGCTGCTGCAGAAGAAGCGATAACGGTTAAAACCATAGCCGGGGCAATTGGCAAACAACTTAATCTCCCAGTCGTATCCATAAGCCCTGAAGCAGCTGCCGAACATTTTGGCTGGTTCTCGCACATGGCTGCGATTGATTGTCCGGCATCCAGCCAATGGACACAGGACCAATTGAACTGGCACCCTTCACACAATACCTTGCTTACCGACATTGAAAACGGCATTTATACGCAATCATAAACAAGATGAAAATTATAGTAACAGGTTCTTTAGGGAACATCAGTAAACCCTTAACCGAAATATTAATTGCCCAGGGTCATACGGTAACCGTTGTTAGCAGCGATGCCAAAAAATCGGCAGCTATTGAAAAATTAGGGGCTACTGCGGCGATAGGCTCCATTGCCGACGTAGCCTTTTTAACCCAAACGTTTAAAGGTGCGGATGCGGTTTATGCCATGATTCCCCTGAGTTTTACCGAACCCGATCTGGGGGAATATATGCACCGCATCGCATTAAACTATAAACAGGCACTTACCGAAGCCAATATTAAGCGGATTGTACTGTTAAGTGGCTGGGCCGCAGACCTGGTTAAAGCTGAAAACCTGGAGTATTTGTTTGATGGTATACAAACCTCCATTACGATCATGCGCCCTGCGGCCTTTTACACCAATTTTTATCAATCGATGGATCTGATCAAAGGCAAAGGTTTTATTGGGAAATTTCTCACCTTGCGCTATTCTGGTCTTTGGGCCTTGCTTACAGGAAAAACAGGTCTTTTGATGGGGAACTATGGCGGCGAAGACCAGATTGTTTTTGTGTCGCCAACCGATATCGCAGAGGCCGTTGCAGAGGAACTGTTATTACAATCACCCGCGCAAAGAAGCATCCGTTATGTAGGCAGCGAAGAAATGACCTGTAACGAAGCCGCAAAAATCATTGGCACTGCGGTGGGCAAACCCTGGTTAAAATGGGTATTGTTATCCGACAAGGAAATGTTGCAGGGACTGAAAATGGCTAAATTACCAGAAAAGCTGGCAGAAACCTTAGTGGAAATGCAGGCAGCGATGCATAGTGGCAAAACACTGGAAAACTTCCACAAGAACAGTCCCAAAATGGGTAGGATAAAAATGGTTGATTTTGCAAAGGAGTTTGCGGAAGCTTATCATAAAAAATAACGAACTTTAGTATAGTTATGAACAATCAACAGCTTTTTCGTTTCAGTAGCATCACCGAATATCACCGTGCAGCGGGTTTGCCTAAACCGGCGCACCCACTGATCAGTGTGGTACATATGGACGACCTGACCCGGCCGCTGGCCGAAGGTTCGTTCAGTTTGATCTATGACTTTTATTCGATTTCGATGAAGCGGGTGAAAAACGCCAAATTTAAATATGGTCAGCAGGCCAGCGATTTCGATGAAGGGGTATTGTTCTTTATGTCGCCAGGCCAGGTGTTTGGCGTCGAATTTGAAAAGGGTGCGGAGTTGCACCGCCCGGAAGGATGGATGATCCTGATCCATCCTGATTTTTTGTGGAATACCCCCCTGGCAAAAAGCATCAAACAATACGAATTCTTCAATTACTCAGTCCACGAGGCGCTCTACCTATCGGATAAAGAAGAAACGATACTCAATGCGCTTGCCGCCAATATCGAGCAAGAGTACCATGCCAATATCGATCGCTTCAGTCAGAATGTAATCATCGCCCAGTTGGAGCTAATGCTTACCTATTCGGAAAGGTATTACCAACGCCAGTTCATTACGCGTAAAATTGCCAATCATGAAATCCTGATCAAACTGGAGGATCTGCTTAGCAATTACTTTAACAGCGGTTTGCTTGCGCAAAAAGGTCTGCCCAGCGTAACTTACATTGCAGAAAACCTTAATATTTCGCCGGGCTATCTGAGCGGCCTGCTCAAATCGCTTACCGGACAAAATACGCAACAGCATCTGCACAATAAACTGATCGAGCTGGCGAAAGAAAAACTTTCCACCACTACCCTATCCGTGAGCGAAATTGCTTACGAACTGGGTTTCGAACACCTTCAGTCGTTCAGTAAACTGTTCAAAACCAAAACCAATCTCTCGCCAATCGAATTCCGACATTCCTTTAATTGAAAATTTTTGTTAAAGGCATTAAATAACCACAGATGCACACAGATAAACACAGATTTCATATTCCTGCCTAACTTTCTGGGTGCAGATTTTTTATCGCCCGAAAAACGGGACAGATAGCATCTAATTATCTTTGTTTAAACCTAACGACATTAAGGTATAATCTCAATTAAATCAGGAATGAATTTTTTCCAGCCTTTAATTTATAAGTCTTTCCTTTCCAGATAAACTCACCGTTTATGGCCTCTGGCAAATTGATATCAACCTTCCATTTATTGTTTTCCATTTTATAGGCTACAGCTATTTTTCCATGCGGATGGGGCATTTCCCCACTAATTTCGGTCATACTGCCTAAATTTGGCGCGATTTTAACCCGGTTAAAACCTGGCGAATCGCTATCGATACCCAATACCATCCTGAAAAATTCGATATTCGGACTACTTCCCCAGGCATGGCACTCCGAACGAACGGTTGATAAACTCGAATCTTCTGCCCAGGTGGTCATCCCCATTTTGATATTTTCTCTCCAGATATCCAGCCAGCTCATAAAATCGTTGCCCAAACCACCTTTTAGCAAAGCCTGGTGCAGGTAATATTTGAAATAAACCGTACACTGGGTTAATGATTTATCACTCAGCATCATATTGCACAATGGAGTGATATCCCCTTCTTTTACAATTCCGCTAAGGATGGCGAGCGAATTGGTATGTTGCGAAAATTCGTTTTTATCTTTTGTATCGGCATACATTTTTTTAGCCGGATCCCAATATTTCCGTTGTATGGTTTCTGCCAGCTGTTTCGCTTTCTGGTTATATAACGTTGCATAAACAGGCAAGCCCATTTTAGCTTCCATTTTCGCCGCCCATTGATAAGCCAAAAGCAACTGCAGATCGTATATCGCTGCACTGCCGTCGGATCCTTTTGGTCCCCAGCCCATATTACCTGCCCAGTCTACAAATGTCCAGTAAGGCACATCTTTCAGCGAACCATCGGCTTGTTGGTATTGACTAAAAAAATCGAGGATCGCCCGTTCGCCTGTTAGCTTGCTTTTGATAAAATTACTATCATCGCGATACATCCAATAATCGTGGAGCATACCGATATACCACAAAGAGAAGGTAGAAATAATCTGGCTGCTGTGTGTGGGGTATCGGCTAAAGGTAACGCCTTCCGCCAATCGCGAATGGTCCATCAGGTTAATGGCATTACGCGCCAACCGGTCATCACCACTGTAATAATACGAAACCATTGCCTGTATACGGGTATCGCCTATGTATTGTAACTGCTCGTAGTAAGGGCAGTCGGTATAGGTTTCCCATGCATTTAACCTTGCCGTACGCCAGCCAATATCGAGAATCTGTTTAATTTCCGGATTGTTCGTATTCAGCACAGCGGTTTGTTTGAAAGGATAGCCTGTAAATGTGCCGTACAGATCTTCGATAATTAAGGGCTCGGCCTTGGTGTGCACCACCAATTTGATATACCGGTAGGTTCGGAAGTTAAGTGTAGTAAAAACCTGTGCATCACTACCATCGGTGAGTATGCTGTCTTTCCGGCCGATAAATTCTTTTCCGGCTACATCATTCCGGTTGCTTTTACGGTAACCATCGCTCACTTTATCGTAAAGCGTTTCTGCATAACTTAAGGATAAACCCGCTCCTTTTCCTTTTGACAGTGCAAGTGTAATGTATGCATTGGTGAGGAAGGTTTGATCGAGCAATAAACTCACTGTGGTATTGGCCGGAATGGTTAACGGTGCTTTTTGGGCAGGAAATAATTTAGGGATACTCATACCTGTAGCACTCCTTACCGTTGCAATCCTTTGATTGGTCATTTCCATCTGAGGTATAGATGAAGGTACCAGCGACCAGCCGAAACCATCGCCACTGCCTTTAAGTTTTCCGTCGAACATTTCGTTTACGCCAGGCCAGGTGCTGTCGTCGAAATCAACACTGGTCCAATCTCCTTTGATACTTTCGTTCATGTCGACCATTTCGCCTTTAGTTGCCGCAAAGAAGAAACCCGGAATTGGCTTACGTCCGCGGTTTTTGATACATTTCCAGCTTTTATTGGTATTCAGGATTTCTTCATCGGCAGAATTCCCCTGTAGAATAAACGCGGTACGGACGGTAAGCTGTGCTTCGGGACGGTACTCGGCTTCATTAAAGACCAGTGCCGAAACTAAATTCTTTCCTACATTTAAGTATGGTGCAAGATCAATGGTTTCAAAATTCCAGAAATAGGTATCGCCACGGGCAGGGCCTAACGAAACCAAAGTGCCATTTACATAAAGTTTATAGCGGTTATCGGCCGATACATGTATTTTAAACGTAGCTGGTTTCGAAGTTAGGTTGATGTTCTTACGGAAATGGTAAACACCATACTCCCTGCCTTCGTCGCCCCTGGCAGATATCCATTTGGCATTCCAGGGTTTTAAAGTTGCGGAAGGAGTAATCACCTGGGCCTTTGAAGGCACTATGGCAGTGACTAAGAACAAGGAAAACAGAAATATGTAGAGCTTTTTCATCAATGGTTTATATTTTGGTTAGTAAAGTATTGTTTATTTTAAGGGGGTAATTGGATCAGCTTTTTTCATTTTAAAACTTTCGCAATTTCTTTGTCTGCAAGGGGTTCCATCACCTTATATCCTGCCAGATTAGGGTGAACACCATCGGTCCCCAATTCGTTTTTAAGTCCCCGATCGGCATTTACCATTGCGGTAAAATAATCGATATAACCCAATTTATGTTTCGTAGCGTAATCTTTAAGCATTTTATTCAGTTTAGCAATGGAGTCTTTTGGGTCGAGACCTGGTTTCCATGAAATAGCATAGGCTGGTAAAACGGATGATAGGATCACCTTAATATTCGCGTTTTTTGCCAGTTCGGCCATAGAGAAGATGTTCCCGGCAACGTTTTCGATTTTTGATGGACCGGTATTTTCGGCGATATCGTTTATTCCGGCTAAAATGACTACAGCTTTTGGTTTGAGGTTGATTACATCTTCCCTAAACCTCACCAGCATCTGAGGGGTAGTTTGTCCGCCAATGCCCCTGTTAATGTAAGAGTGTTTTTTAAAATAATCGGCATCCGTATTGATCCAGCCTTCGGTAATCGAATTGCCCATAAATACCACCCGTTTTTCACCTTTTGCGGGTGCGGGCAATTTTTCATTATCACCTTCGTAACGTTTGATCCAGGGCCAGTCTTCGTGGTAACGTTTCTCTACCATTTTCTGGAAATTGGCCCAGTCTTCTGCTTTTTTCTGTTCGTCGGTTTGCTGTGCATATCCCATCGAACAGGCGGCCAACAATATTCCGCAAATCATAAGTCTTAAATATCCCATAGCAATTAAATTTAGTTATAAAAACTGGCACCAGCGCCCAAAATAGCAGCTTCCTCTCCTAAAAGTGAAGTGCGCACCGGAAAACTATAGCCCATAATTTCAGTAAGGTATTTACGGGTATTATCTAAAAAATAGTGTTCTGCTTTGGCAATATTGCCCCCAATTACAGCTGCTAAAGGCCTTTTCTTTTTGATAAAGAGGTATAAAAAGGAAGCCAGGTTTTTACTGAACTCATCAAACACCAGCTGAAAACTGGGTGAAAGATGATGGTTTTCTACCAGATCCTTTACATCTTCTACTTTGATTCCACTCAATTCGGCAAACCTCGAAATGAACCACCTGGTTGAGATATAATCTTCAGCGATTCCTTTTAAAAAAGGTGTTTTCCAAAGGTTAGAATCCTGCGCGGCTCCTTTAACGGTATGCGAGGTGCCCAGGCCTGTACCCAGGGTAAGGCCAATGGCCTCGTCGAACTCACTGATGCTGCCCGAAAACAATTCGCCCTGAAGAAAGGAAGCCGCATCATTAATAAAATGAAACACTCCTTCCTCATAACCAAGTCTTTGCGCCAATAAAACCTTTACATTCTGACCGTAAAGGTTTTCGTATTTATTCTGGTCTTTTATTTTACAGATACCCGTTTTATAATCCATAGGGCCTGGCATGGCAATGCTGATACGCTGAGGTTTAATCGCACTACTTTCGATCGACTTTTCGATGTTTTCTGCCCAGGCATCAATAATCTCCGCTACAGATCCGTTGGTATCGATCTTGTTCCGGTACCAGCTTGATTTGATGCCCTCTTTCTTTTCTAGATCAACCAGTTCTGAGGTAATGTGCGAGCCGCCAATATCGACTCCTAATACTATTTTAATCATTTTTAGATCTTTTTTAGCTAAATCGTTTTAGCATTTTCATAATATTTTTATCCCGTTTTACTCCTTTTATTATGCCCTCGATGATGATCCTCTGATAATCATCTCAGCATTGAGTATAATGGTTTGTATCTTCTTCGTTTTAACAGGGTTATTCAGTTTATTGAGCAACAGGGATATAATCTGATTAGCAATTTCTTCAATGGGTTGGGCGATTGCGGTAATCTGTGGTTTATACAGTTCGAAAAGATCCTGATCATCGAATACAACTATACCAAGGTCTTTTGGAATGATTAATCCCAATTTTTCTATTGCCTTTAATCCATAAACACATAAATAGTTGGTTGCAAATACCACGGCATCTATCTCTCCCCTACGCTGCAAAAATGCTTCAATATGTGCCGTCACTTTTTCTGGCGGGAAATCATATGATATCTCTTTCAGGTATTGAGGCAGTTTATGTTTTTTGAGTGTTTCTTCATACCCCAAAAGCCTGTCGTTCATTTGCGATTGCAGCGAATCTAAGGTGATAAACGCAATATTCTTAAAACCCGATTGAATCAGTTCTTCCACTGCCTTCGCCGTGCTCTGGTAATTATCGACCAGGATGGTATCTGTTTTCAGGTCTTTCAGGTACCTATCGAAAAGTAGAACCGGTTTTCCAGAATCAATGATGGCCTGTAACTCCCCTTCAATCCCTTCCGGTGCGGCGATGATATAGGCATCAACATGCCTTTCTTCATACATTTTCAGAAATTCCTTTGTCTTTTCGGTATTGTTCCCGGTGCTGCTATACAGGATTTTATAACCACTTTTATAGGCCTTTTCTTCAATATTCCGTGCAATATGACCAAAAAACGGATCTGAAATACTCTCTACCATCAGTGCGATGGTATTGGTTTTACCTGTACGCAAACTTCTGGCTAGTGAGTTGGGTTTGTAACCGATTTCTTCTACAAATTTTAATACTTTATCCCTGATCTCATCGCTAATGCGTTTTTCTTTCGACCGTCCGTTTAAAATAAACGACACGGTAGTTGGCGATACATCCAGGCGTTTTGCAACTTCAATTATTGATATTTTCTTTTCCACGGGTAGGTTTTTAATGGGGGCTAATTTAGCGTTTTATAGGCGAACTAAACTTTGCGGCAAAGAGGAAAATAACAATATAACAAACAATTGGAAGATAATAGGCCGTGGCCACATCATGTACGGCAACCAATCCCATTAAAAACGGCAATACTGCACCACCAACTACCCCCATCGATATGTAGGAGGAAGCCTGCTGCGTATGTTTGCCTAAGTTTTTGATCCCGAGGGTAAATATGGTTGGAAACATGATGCTAAAGAAGAAGTTGATCATTAACAGGGCGATAAAAGAAAAAAGGCCAAAACTTTGGGCAACGATGAGGCACATTACAATATTGCCTACAGCAAAAGTAGCGAGCAATTTATTGGGCGCGATAAATGTCATTAAATAGGTACCTAAAAAGCGACCGGCAAGCATCATCGCCATGAAAATAACCATAAAATACCCTGCTTTTTCGTTGCTAAAGCCCATTTTCTCGTGGGCATAATTGATGAAAAAGGCCCAGGTTCCGCCTTGTGCGGCCACATTAAAAAACTGCGCCGCAACAGCCCATTTAAAATGGGTATGGGCAAATAAAGATTTTTGAGGTGTAGGATCTACATTTACAGCATCATCGGGTAAACTCGCTACAACGTGAGGATCCGTGGTATCGGGTACTTTAACGAATGAAAATGAAATGGCTATTATGGTAATTACAATGGCAATGGCTACATAAAGTACCTTTACAGATCCTAATCCACCGCTGGCATCTTTGTTTCCAAATAAAAAATAAGCGCCTAATGCCGGACCAATTAAGGTACCCACGGCGTTAAACGACTGTGCAAAATTTACCCGCTGATCGCTGGTGCGCTGATCGCCAAGCGAGGCCATAAAGGGGTGCGCAACGGTTTCGAGTGTCGACATGCCGCAGCCCAGTATAAAAAGTGCAAACCTGAAAAACCCAAACGATTCGGCATTTGCCGCAGGGTAAAACAAAAATGAACCTATTGCATATAAGGAAAGTCCCAAAAGCACGCCTTTTTTATAGCCAAACCTTTTCATAAACAATCCGGCAGGGATGCCCATTACAAAATAGGCCCCAAATATCGAAAATTGCACCAGTCCCGACTGGGCTTTGGATACATTTAATACTTCCTGAAAATGTTTGTTCAGTACATCGCCCATAGTCATCGAGATGCCCCATAGGGTAAATAATGAAGTCACAAAAATCAGTGTGGTCAGAAATTTCTTGTCGGTAAAAGGAACCTTTTGCATGTGGTCGTTTTTTGGTCTTTGCCGAAAACAAGATATTTTACGGCTATTTTATATTTGGTTAACTGTTGCTTTTGTTAAAAAGACAATTCTAATATCTATATATTAAATCGATTTAGCAAGTGTTTATTCAATAATTTATAAATGTTACATATCTAGGGTTATTTCCAGTTGTACAGTCGTACCACGTGCGGGCGGTAATTATCGGCTGTACCCGGGGCATTAAAGTTATTACCAAAACCTACCGGATTGATGTTATAGGTGATCACCAATTCGCCGTCTTTCGATAAACTGGGGTGAACAAATGAATTATAGGTTAAAAATTCGGGGTTCTGACCTGATGAACCAGAATAACGGTCGGGTATTTTATAAATAGTTCTTTTGTTTATGAATGGGCCCAGCGGACTGGTACCTTCCCATAAATCGATGGTTAAACCTAAACAGGTACCTTGCGAAACCATATAAGTTTTACCGTTTTCTTCGAACACGGTTGGCATAGATGCATTATTTTCGGCAATGGTCACAAAATCATCCTCATTTGTTGGTGCAGTAGTTACCCAGCCCGTTTTTGTGTAATATTGCCAAGGCGAGGTAAGGTCGTGATTGGCCACACGAGCCACAAATATTTTTGCGCCACAGATGCCGGTGCTTTTGCTGTTATAAATATAACTGTAACCATCAGAGCAGTTGAACAGGCTGGAATCGAAACTGAAAGCACCAATATAAGCGTTCTGGTAAATGCGTTTCAATTTCATATCCGGAAGCGAAAATACACCGATTTCGGTTGCATAATGGTAGAGGTTTCCGCTGCCATCGAGCTTTAAACGGTCTAACAACATTTGCGCCTCGCCATTAACAATTTGTGCAGGGCCCGGCCAATATAAATCTTTGTCGCCATCTGCTGCACCGGGCACGGTAATCCATGTTTTGCCCTTCCCTGCCCCGTCCAATGGGTTTAGTTGCTGTTTTGCAGACGTTGGTAAGCTGCCCTCCTGCATAAAAGCGGCATTGCGTACAAAGGTATTCTTAGCAGGATCTCTGTTCCGGTTGGCCTCTACAATACCATAAAAACTGTCCTGAAATGACCAGAAAATATTTCCATCGGGCATCTTCAAACTAAAACATCCATCTCCACCATTCCAGCCGGTATAACAGGTTAGAAAATTGTCGTAGGCCAAATCCTGATAGGCCTTAACCTTTGCATCCCAGTTTCCGGTGTTGGGGATCAGTTTTAGGCCTGCATCAATATCAGGATTAGAAAAAAACTTAAACTCAACGTACCAGCTCATGCTTTGTCCTGAAGGTGCCGTAACCGTATAAACCACCTTGTTATTGCTCAGGGTGGGGTTAATTTTCACGCCACTTGCCGGACTGATTGTGGCACCATCTGAAACCGTAATTTGAGGTGCAATGGCTGATATATCGGTTCCTCTTTGTACCGTGACCAAAACTTTCGATGAATCGTTGGTAAAAGTAATGGCTTCATTCCCGATCTGGGCATTACCAATTTTAAAAGATTTAATTACCCTTCCCGGACTTGGTGGGTTATCAACATCGGTTTTACGGCATGAAGTGCAGCAAAAAAACACAAGTGCAGCGAATAGAATTTTTTTCATGGGTTTTGTTTTGAATGGAAAAATTATCCCGTATATGGTTAGCTTATTTTGATGTTACTAATGCCTTCCTGTAAATAGCAATCAATCCCAAAAGCCCGCCAGTAAACATTAACAACGATATGATTTGTGCCTGGGTAAGGTTAAAACCCAGGATCTGGTAAAAATGGTTTACCCTTATTTTTTCGATAAAAAACCTTTCTAAACCATTGATGATAAGAAACAGGCAGAACACCACTCCAGATCTTTTTATCTTTTTTCTGAACAGCCAAAGGATTAAAAAAGCGGTGGAGATGATCATGATTTCGTAAAATGATGTCGGATAAACAGCCTCTACCAATACCCTGCAGTGCTTACCTGTACAGTTTGGAATGAGCACTCCGCTGTTTAATACATTGTGCGGAAAATTAAAAGACCACATCCAATCGGGCAGGGCAGATAGCCAGCCGGGTTTGGGATGTTGATTTACAATTCCCCAGTCGCCATCTCCTGATAACTGACAACCCATTCTTCCAACAGCATAAGCCACGAGCATGCCAGGTGAACCAATATCGGCCAGAACGATCAGTTTCATCCCGTATTTATGCCCGATGTATAGATAAATTAAGGCCCCAAATACAAGGCCACCCAAAAATGTCCATCCATTTGCCGATAACAACTGCGGCATCGGGTCGGCAATAAATAATTCTATATTTTCGAAGAAACTGAACAACCTTGCGCCCACAAATCCACATACGGCACACCAAAAAATCAGGGTATCCATTAACTGGTATGGATGTGTGAGCACCCCCTTGCGCATAAAAGGTTTGATGTAACCTTCTTTTTCCTTCCGCTTAAATTCCGACTTAAAAACAAAATAAGAAAGTACAAAAGCCAACGCTACAAAAAGACCGAAAGTTTGAATGGGAAGCGGGATCCCAAAGCCAAATACATATTCAAACAGGTCGGAAAGCGTAGGGAACATTTTGTACCTTTCTTAAATTATATCTTCAAATTTATACTTAAAAACCGATCTGCACGCCAAGATTAATCACCCTTTGGTTCAGATACGAATCGCCCTGCGAACCACTCGCCACCTCCGGATCCTGCTGATAGAGCGAATAATTGGTCCATGTGGCCAGGTTATACGAACTCACATAAGCATTTAACTTATTGATTCCGAATGGAAGCCATTTGCTTGGCAGCTGATAATGCAGCTCGACCGTTTTTAACCTGATGTATTTTGCATCAACAAGGTAAAAATCGGAAGGGAAAGCACTCGGACTGTTTACCGAATTATTCAGGGTAGACAATCTTGGGAATTTAGCCGTTTCGGCAGTCGCTGGTGTCCATCTTTGCAGGTGAATGTCCTGTAACTGTGTTTGGAAAGGCTCTATCGCGTTGCTGCCCAAAATTAAACTGTAACCCAACTGGCCTTGAAATAGTATGTTTACCGAGAAGTTTTTATAGGTAAAATTGATCGGCAAACCTAAAGTGAGGTTCGGTGGAAAGTTTGGTTTTCCAATAGCTGATTTATCTTTATCGTTAATTACACCATCGTTGTTTAAATCGGCATATTTTAAATCGCCGGGCTGTATCGGCACCGTTCCAAGCGGTTTGGCACTATTTGCGATATCGGCCTGATCTTTATAATAACCGATCCAGGTATAACCAAATGGCTGGCCAATCGGTTTACCGGTTTCTAACAGGTATGGATAATCAGGGAAAGGCTCATCTTTAAACAATACCTTGTTTTTGTTATAGGTAAATACCAAACCAAAATCCATTAAGAGGTTCCCAATTTTCGGGCGATAATTGAAGGTACCCTCAACCCCCTGGTTAAGCACACTGCCCAGGTTATCTTTTGGCAAACCAACACCTAAAATGGCCGAAACGGAGTTTCTGTTGATCAATTGATCATCCCTGATGTTGCGGTAATATTCAACGGTTAAAGCAAATTTACCTTTCAGGAAGTTAGATTCGAGACCGATATTCAGCTCTTTGTATTTTTCCCAGGTAACATCAGGATTGCCCAGAGTTCCCTCTGAAAACCCTGGATATTTTACCGGACTCACGCCAAAATTATAGCTGCTAGACTGATCGTACTGCTGGATGTACAGGTATTTATTACCGTCAACCACATCCGATCCAACCAGACCATAAGAGGCCCTTAGCTTGATAAAATCGATGAATTTTGCTTTATCCTTGATAAAATTTTCTTCTGAGATATTCCAAGCAGCAGATACGGCTGGGAAATATCCATAATGTTTTAAAAACCTATCGGTACCATTGTAGGCACTGTTAAAATCGATCAGGTATTTACGTTTATAACCGTAACCCACCCTGAAGCTATAGCCACGATAATTGGCAGGCAGGATAGCAAGATCGCTGGTGGTATTTTGATTGAATACGGCTAATCCGTTGATGTTATGGTTGCCGAAATCCCTATTGTAGTTTAAAATTCCCTGTACAGTTACCGATTTATAGGTAGAACCTGGTCTGGCGATCAGACTTAGTGGTGAAAGTACATATCTTGGCGTACCCGGGCGCATGGCATAGGTATCTGTTGTTGGATTATAACGGTAAACCGGAGGATCATCAAACCTTTGCAAACCACGTTCTAATTTCGTGGTGCTGGCATAGGCTACCTTCCCGTTAAATGATAATCCCTGGGTAAGGAAATCGAGTTTTTGCGTACCCTGTACCAAAATATTAAAATCGGTACTTCTTTCTCTGTTATATCCTTGTGTGGCCAGTCTTGAGTTAATCGTAGGCAGGTTATCGGCCCCTAACGATTTAGGGTTGTAAGAGTAGCTGCCATTTGGATTAAGTACCGGAGCGGCATAAGGTGAAATCCGGTTATACTGATAAATTTCGCCAAGCAGCCCGCTGTTTGCCTTTGGTGCATTAATATCGCCAAATCTTCCGGTTAAATCGATCCTTAAATCGAGGGTTTTGGTTGCCTTTAAGTCTAAGTTTGTCCTGAAATTGTATTTATGGTAAAAGAAATTGCTGTTTACTTCGCTTTGCGGACCAGAGAAATCGCGTACAGAACCATTTTGGGTTAATGCACCAGCAGAGATAAAATACTTCACATTGGGTGTACCGCCCGAAATATCGATATTGGTATTGGCCTGTAGCGAAGCGGGTTTAAAAACAACATCGTACCAGTTTACATCCGGGTGTCCGTATGGGTCACTTCCGTTTTGGAACAGGTCGAGATCTGCCTGCGTAAAATCAGGTTGCAGGCCATCATTTTTTAATGCTTCGTTTCTTAAAAGGGCGGTTTGATAGGCATTTAAAAATTTTGGTGTTTTAACAGGATTCTGTACTCCACCTTCGATCCTGAAATTAACGGTCGGTTTACCCACTTCTCCCCTTCTGGTTTGCACCACCAAAACGCCATTGGCACCTTTAATACCATAAATGGCAGTGGTTGCTGCATCTTTTAACAGTGAAATGCTTTCAATTTCGTTTACATTGATCTGCGATAGCTGCTCGTAAGTATATTCGATATCATCCACAATGATCAAAGGTTTGTTGCCATTGCTGTTTAATGAACTGATCCCCCGGATCTGGAAATCGGATGCATCTTTACCCGGCTGACCCGATCTTTGCTGAGAGGTGAAACCCGGTAAACGTCCCTGCAAGGTATTCTGAACACTTGAGGTTGGAATATTCCTGATTTTTTCGGCTGAAATAGTACTTACAGAACCCGTACTGGTAATTTTGGTTTTGTTCGAAAATCCCTGTACCACCACCTCATCCAGGCCCTTGCTTTCTGATTGCAGATAGGTATCGGACAAAACATCGCCCGTAACCCTTATTTCCTGGGTTCTATACCCAATGCTTTTGATTACCAATACGTTGGATTTCCCCCGCAGTACAATGGTAAATTTTCCATCAGAGTTGGTCCCTGTGGCATTATTGGGCACATTTTTTTCGGTAACTGTGGCACCTGGTATTGGTCCCTGGCTATCCCTTATCGTTCCAGTAACTCTTTGTTGTGCAAATAACATGAAGGGCGCTGCAACGGATAATATAAAGAGTAGAATAATTCTTTTCATCAGTGTTATATTTTGTTGATGGTTTTATTTTTTTGAGATCGGCAAAGCTTACCAGCCCGGGTTTTGTACCAGGTTTCCGTTCCTGATCATTTCGCTATTTGGTATCGGAAACAGGTAACGGTTCGCATTGCCAAAACTTACCTGTTGCACATCCCTGGTTTCGTAACTAACCAAACCTGAGTTGGCGCGTAAGATTTTTTTACCATGTAGTGTTCCGGTAAGTACCTGTTTTGCAGTTAACCAGCGTCTGATATCCCAAAAATGATGTTCTTCAAATGCCAGTTCTATCCTTCTTTCGTTTCTGATCACCGTACGCATTTCATCTTTGGTCATATTATCCTTTAAACCATAACCATAAGTTGTGGCTGGCGTACTGTTCTGGATAATTTCTGCCCGTTTCCTGATCTGTACAATGGTATTGTATACTTCAGCAGATGGTGCATCCAAATATTCGTTTTCGGCTTCGGCGAAGTTTAACAGCACCTCAGCATACCTGAAATAATTAAAATTGTGGTAGGTACTGCCGTAGTTGCCTGCGGTTTCGTAATCGCCCATGAATTTTCTTAAATAATAACCTGTTTTGGTTTGTTGTACGCCTGTTCCGGGTTTACTTACCCCACCCTCAAAAGTTTGTACCTGCGTATTTAACCACTGCTTACCGTTATAGAAAATGGAAGCATCAAACCTTTTATCGCGGTTGAGGTAAGGGTTGTTTACATCATATCCCGTTGGGTTGGCAATGGAGATCGGATCTTCGCTGATCGGTTTTCCGTTAATGGTTAAAAAAGCATCCACAAATTCCTGTGTCGGACTGGTACGGCCATTTCCGGTAGGATTACCCAAACCAATGGGGCCATTGGTTACTTCTATAGACGAACCTGCACCGCCATTGCGGGAAAGAATAACTTCGGGGCTGTTTTGTTTGATAAAGGCATCCTTAAATTTTGCTTCCAAAGAAAACCGGCCGTAGGTAACCAGTGCCTTTGCGGCATCAGATGCTCTTTTCCATCTGTCTTTTGAATAATCGGTATAACCCGACAAACCTTTTTGTGCCGCGGCACCGCCTGGCAAACCAACGTCTCCGTTATGATTGTACAAAGGGCTAGCCGCGTAAAGTAATACCCTCGCTTTTAGGGCCAATGCAGCGCCTTTGGTTATCCTGCCAAAGTTGCCATCATCAACCGGATCTGTCCGTAAACTATCAGTCGCTTTATCGCATTCGCCCACAATATATTCTACACAATCGCTAAAGGTATTGCGGGGAATCAGTACATCTTCACTGGTAATATCTTTAACCGAATTGCCTACCAGTGGAACACCGGCATATCTTTTTACAAGTTCGAAATAGAAAAAAGCGCGTAAAAACCGGGCTTCTGCCCTCCAGGCCTTTCTCAGTGGCACTCCGGTAGGGATGGTTCCCTTAACCGGAACTTTTTCGATATTGTTTAAAAAAATATTCGCCGCGCGGATCGCCTTGTAATTTGCAGCCCAGGTACCGTCGAAATTATCAAAAATATCGTAACCACCGCCCAATTGCACGTTGGTAACCGGAACCAGGTTGATGGCCGATGATATCGCATCATCGGTTGCCGCATCCAGATAATCATTCGAAACACGGTTAAAGCCGTTAGGCAGGTTACTGTAAATATTGACCAGGAATTTCTCTGCATTTGTTCCCAACGAATCTTTGGTATCCCACACATAATCATCTGATAAGCGCTCAAGCGGCTCTAATTCATAGGATCTTTTGCAACCACTAAGAACAACTAATGCCGTTACTGTAAAAAACAATAGTTTAACAATATATCTTTTCATGTTCTTTAATTCTAATTCTACAACTTTAAACTAACGCCTGCATTATACACCCTTTGGATCGGGTAACTTGTTATTCCGATTTCAGGATCTGCATCTTTATATTGAGCGATGGTAAACAAGTTTAAACCACTCACAAATACCCTTAAACCCGACACATGGATTTTGGCCAGCAGGTTACGTGGAATGCTGTAACCAAGCTCAACATTTTTTATCCTGATGTAATTATTGTCTTTTAACCAGTAGGTAGACATCACGTAAGGAGAACCATCAATGGTATTCTGGCCATCTATCCTTAACCTTGGCAAGGTGGCATTTGCACCGTTTTCTGGCGTCCATCTGCCCAGTAAGCGTTCATAACCCTGTCCGTTATTGGCAAGGAAGGCGGTATAATCATTTGTAGCGATCTGGTTGTTGAGAACACCCTGAACCATTACGCTGAAATCGAGTCCTTTGTAATTGAAACCTAAAGTAGTTCCATAATAAACCTTGGGTTTAATGTTGCCGATCAATACCTGGTCGTAATCACTGATGATGCCATCGCCATTTTGGTCGATATATTTAATATCTCCGGCAATCGGGCGGACACCCTGAAAAGTTGGTGCTGCCGCAGCCTGTGCATTGGTTTGTAAAAGGCCATCGGCAACAAAACCGAATATGGCATCGGCAGGATATCCCGTGCTTACGTTGTACGCATATTTCTGGATGACTTCATCTTTAAAAATAACCTTCGACTGTTCTAAAGAGGCATTGGCCGTTATAAAGTAATTTAAACTATTTTTGTTGTTTTGGTAGGTAAGCTGGAAATCGGCTCCGGTATAACGCGTAATGCCAATATTTTCGTTCGGATAGGTATTACCGATCAGGCTACTGGTTTGACCCCGCTGCATACTGAGATCGTAAAAACGGTCTCTGTAATAATCGGCCGTAAAGTTTAAGGCGTTTTTAAGAATATTAAAATCTACACCTAAATTCAGTTTGTGGGCTTTCTCCCAGGTAGCATTAACCGTAGTGAGGTTAGGTTGCTCTGTTAAGCCAGGGATATTCACTACCCCTGTTCCAAAATTATACGAACCTGCACCTGTTTGGGTATAAAACCCCCTGTAGCCAAAATAACCAATGTTATCATTGCCACCGGTTTTACCATAATTAAGCCTAACCTTTAAAAGGTCAATCCATTTTGCATTGTCTTTGATGAAACTTTCTTCCGAAATTTTATACCCTAAACTACCCGCATAGAAAAACCCGAACTGCGAACCTTTCTGGATCCTGTCGTAACCACTATAGGTTAAAGCCGCTTCGGCGAAATATTTTCCTTTATAGTTGTAAGAACTTTTGGCTGCAATGTTGGTGTGTTTAAAAGGCAAATCAAAATTGGTAATTACATTTTTTTGATCGGCCAGTATGAGGTTTTTAAGCGAGTGGTCGCCAAAAGTTTTGTCTAAACCAATTGCTGCCTGGGCATAAGTAGTTTGGTAGTTACTGGATAAATTAAAATCATTCGATTGTGCAGTAGAACCGCCAAAAGGATTGTAAGCTACGGTACCGGTAGCACCAACTACACGTTCATAAACGATCGAATTTTCAGTCCGGATAATGGTTGATGTAGTTCCGGCGGTGGTATTCCCCTGAATCCGCGCATACAGGCCTTTTACAAAATTATCGAACTTGTATACCATGTTCAGGTTGGCCAAAACATCGCGGGCATTGTCTAAAGTATAACCCGACGCAAAGGTTTGGGCATAAAGATTTGAGGTAAAGTTTTTGTTTCCGCCATAAGTGCCATTCGGATTGTTAATCGGATAAGCATTTGAAGGCGTAGTAATCATTGAGCTGTATAAACTGGAGTAACCCAAGCCTGGTTGGTTCCCATCTTGTATACGTCCAAACAATTGCAGCGCAACGTTAAAGTTCTTGTTTACATTTACATCGATACTCGAATTTACCGTATAACGTTTCGAGGTAAGTGAGGTAGAATAATCCTTTACGGTAGACTCATTAAACAAACCATCCTGACTGAGGTAACCTAACGAAACCACATACCTAGCGATATTGTTCCCGCCATTAACATTAAAACTATAACGCGAAATCGGCGCTGTTTTTTTAAGCAGGATATCCTTCCAATTGTTGTCAGGATGGCCTATCGGATCACTGTTGTTCCGGTAGGCATCAAAATCCGCCTGTTTGTAAATGGTTGCATTTCCGCTGCCCAACAAAGCTTCGTTATATAAATAGGCATATTCGTAAGCGCTTAATGGCTTTGGATCGCTTAATGATTCTTGCACACCATATTGTGCGGAAAAACTGATCCTTGGTGCACCTTTACTGGGTTGCGTGGTGGTAATCAACAATACCGGGCTCGAACTTCTTTGGCCCAGCATGATGGTAGACATGGCATCTTTTAAAATGCTGATGGATTCGATATTATCAAAATCAATCGAGGTAAAATCGCGTTGCACACCATCAATGATGGTTATTGGTGTGCGGGAATGAGAGGTTAAGCTAAAATCAGAACTTTCGGTACTGGTAAAATTGCTTCCAAATTTGCCATCTGGCGATACAATACCTATAAACTGATCAACAATTCGTGTTAATCCCCCTATATAAGGGTTACGGTAACCTGAATTTTGTTTTACATGTAAACCTGCCAATCGACCGGCCAATGCCGCCGAATAACTGCTTGCCGGTGTACCCAAAAGCTGTTTGGTATGAATGGTTGATATTGATGCCAGGTTATCTTCGGTTTTTACAGCTCCATAAAGCACTTTGGTGGTATCGGTAACCGTAAGATAACGCTCATCCAAACGCACCATCAGTTTAGCATCAGTGGCACCAATGCGTTTCTCGTAAGGATAATAACCCAGATAATTCACGATCAGTTTATCACCTTCTTCAACCGAAATAGTGAATGCACCTTCCTGATCAGAAACTGCGGTTAAGCCTGATTTTCCGGCAACGGTAACCTGGGCATTCGCCAAACCCCTGCCAAAGGGATCAACCACGGTACCTGTAACCGATATCGCTTTTCGGCCAAATGATTTGTCGTTAACCTGCTTTGCTTTTATCTGCGCCACCAGAGTTAGGGGCACCAGAAAAAGGAGGAGAACGAATGCTGAAATGCTTTTCTTAAAGTAATTATAAAACATAAACTCAGATTTAGTAATAGTTTGTTGGTTTGTTTTGTAACCCATTCCTTTATTCAAATGGCGATATTTAGCGCAAAAAATGTCCCGATAGGAAATAATTTTTATTTGCCTTACCCCATTTCAAGAAAGTTTTTTTTTTACAGGTTACGGTTAGTTAAATGGTTCTATAAACATTTAAATGGATGTTTGAACGGAACATTTGACAATCCGCCAAATCCGACTTTATGACCCGCTGCATCCGTAAAATAATATTCCATTTTGGCCAGCACCTGCCCGTCTTTTAAGCTGAAAAACTGTCGGGGCCAGATCATCTTGGTAAATTTTTTCTGATCTAGCGGACGCATTTTCGATATTTCATCTGGCGTACAATGGGTAACTGTTTCTCCGGTAGTGGTGGTACCCGTTCCGCAGATATAGATATCTGTAGCGTTACTGATATCTGTAGTGTATAGGTCGTTATCAAAATCCACCTTGTAGATATCGTTATCCACTCCCGCTAATGGCAACATCGAGGCCAATGGCTTGTTGCAGAAATCGATCCCATCGCCTGTTCCATCAGTTACACTTAAACAGCTCGAAAACAGGGATACATAATTCTCTGCAGCATTGTTCCAGCTTCCATCAGGATAACCACCGATATAATAGCCTAATTTGACCAGCATATTTTCAGGACCAACCTTGGTTTTGATGTTTACATCAAAAGTGACGTCCTGATTGGCATTGTAGTTTTTAGAGTCTGACCAGAAAACCACCCATTCATTATCGTCGATCAGATTGGGGTCAACACTTTTGAGCAATCCTTTTAATGCTGTTGGATAATCCAGTTGAGAACCATCTGGTTTTGTACCTGCAGGCACAAGGGTTAAGCTTCCGCTTCCCACCTGTGGCGAAGTATAAGTCATGGTGGTATTGCCTGCCTGATCTGCGCTCCAGCCTTTCGGAACCAGAAACCCGATAACCAAACGATAAGGTTTGTCGTACCTCAGCGTGGCATGTCCACCCGCGATTTTAATGTTCATTACCTCACCAGCTTTGATGGTACTGGGTTGGATAACCCCACCTGTAGGCTGGTACATACATACGTTATATACAAATAGAAAACACAGTGGCAAACTATATAAAACGCATTTTTTGAAATTCACTTTTGTTTTGTAACTCTTTTTCATATCCTGCGCTTAAAATTTGGCCAAAGTGTATTGATAGATATTTTTCTCGCATCCGGCATTGAAGGTGATGGTGAGCTGTCTGCTATCGCCCACTATCGGAAAAAACAGATCAGATTTTACCGCAGTTGAGCTTCCATCCTGGTTAAAACTTACCGTAAAAGGATAACTGGGATCGTTGAATGCCCATTTGCCATTTTTAGCAACGATAAAAGGCACCTGCTGATTTTCGAGTACGTAGCTATCGGCGGTAAACTTTACCGCAAATTTGCTGATGTCTAACTGGGTGGTGATATCGGTACTGTTCTGTAATACTTTGATGATTTTCCAATTGCCCACTAAACTTTTATTGCTTTCTAAAGCAACGGGCACGCTTGTCTTTTTACAGGTAGAAAACACCAGTATCACCAGGCACAGTTGAAATGTTTTTACCAGTACTTTTGTAAAATTCTTCATAACGTTAACAATCAATATTTTATAAAAAAAAAACT